>JBAXRM010000091.1:0-18160 GCA_037131225.1 Nostocales cyanobacterium ELA583
CTAATCAATATTTGTCTGAATCAGGATTTACCGGATTTGAAGATTAACAGGATTTGATATGATGATCTTTGTATTTTTTCATCCTGTTCATCCTTGAATTCTGGACATCCTGAATTCTGACATTTACTAATCAATATGTATCTCAAAAATCTCCACCTCAGACAATTTCGGAATTACCAAAACCAAAAAGTTGAGTTTAATGCCGCTAAAACTATTTTAGTGGGTAATAATGCTCAAGGAAAATCGAATTTGTTAGAGGCTGTGGAGTTATTGGCAACATTGCGATCGCACCGCATGGCACGCGATCGTGATTTAATTAAGGAAGGTGAATCTACAGCCCAAATTCATGCCACCCTAGAAAGGGTTCATAGCAATAGTGATTTAACTCTCACACTCCGTCGTCAAGCGCGGCGCACCGTCGCTATTAATGGGCAAACAGTCCCCAAACAAATGGACTTTCTTGGTGTTCTCAATGCGGTAGAATTTTCTAGCTTGGATTTAGACTTGGTGCGTGGTAGCCCAGAAGGTCGTCGTAATTGGTTAGATACACTCTTAATTCAATTAGAACCAGTTTATGCCCATATTTTGCACCAATATCACCAAGTTTTACGCCAACGTAATGCTTTTTTAAAACGTTATCTAAATACACAAGAAAAATCTCTACAATCAGAATTAGCTATCTGGGATGCACAATTAGTCACTACTGGTACAAGAGTGATTATGAGAAGAGATAGAGCCATTCAAAAATTATCCGGTATAGCTTCTACATGGCACGCTAATATTAGTGGAGCATCTGAAATTCTGCAAATCAACTATCTTTCTAATGTTCCCTTAGTAAAAAATTCTCCTCAAGAATTACAAGCAGCTTTTTTTGCTAAACTTCAACAAAGAGGAATTGCAGAACTACATCGTGGTATAACATTAGTAGGACCCCACCGCGATGAAGTAGAATTAATTATTAATCAAACTCCTGCTCGTCAATATGGTTCTCAAGGTCAACAAAGAACTTTAGTTTTAGCTTTAAAATTAGCAGAATTACAATTAATTGAAGAAGTGATTAATGAACCACCTTTACTATTATTAGATGATGTTTTAGCAGAATTAGACCCATCTCGCCAAAATCAATTACTTGATGCTATTCAAGACCGATTTCAAACCTTAATTACTACCACTCATTTGAGTGCTTTTGATGTTCAATGGTTGAAATCTTCCCAGATTTTATATGTAAATGCGGGAAAAATATTTACAGATGGTAATGGGTAATATAAAAAGAACTCTTACTATTAACAACTGACAACTGACAAAATATGTTAGATAAAAACGAAATTGCAGCTTTAGGTGCATCATTAAGACCAATGACCAATGACTAATAAAGTTTTTCTAATCTTTTAAATATGTGTAGAATAATTACAGTCAAGATAGTGCCCATTAATCCTAATTGCCATAAACCACACCCAGCAGAAATTCCCAAAGCAGCAGATACCCAAATTGCTGCTGCGGAAGTTAACCCATGAATCTCCGATGACTTTGATGATTGAGAGGATTCGCGTAATATTTCCCCAGCCCCCAAAAACCCCACTCCAGCAGCAATACCTTGAACTACACGACTGAGAGAATCAGCACTGAGTTCTACTCCCCCTGTTTGAATAGTGATGAGTGTAAACACAGATGAACCCAAACTTACTAACATATGGGTTCTTAAACCTGCTGGTTTGTTTTTTAGTTGTCGTTCTAAGCCGATTATAGCTCCAATTAATACAGCGAAACACAGACGAAACCCGGTGTTTAACCAGTCACTACTGGCAATATAATAAGGATTGATCAATTTCTGATGGTGTTAAATAATTTGACAGCGGAATTTGTGAAATTAGAAATAAAATTGGGCGCATTGTCTATAGTAACTGCTAATATAGTAACAAAGAGTAAGTAGGTGAGTGTTGAAAATTGTCGTTATGGCAAGGCAAAAGGCAAAAGGCAAGAGGCAAGAGTGAAGAGGGTTTGGGCGATTTTACATTTCTTTACACAGTTTAGTTTTATTGTGTTCACCTACTTATGTAATTAATATTATTTAATAATCAAGTCAGAATAAATATTGGGAATAATCCAATTTTGTGAAATTCATAAACCACATCACTAATGCTGATTTCTCAATTAGTCATATTTAACAACTGAAAACTGACACCTAATAAATTGAGTGGATAAACTCTATTGGCTTGACCAAATTAAATTACAAGATCGCAACAAGGTTGGCATTGAGGCATTTTATTTAAGCAAAATTAAACAAAGTGGCTATCCTGTTCTACCAGGTTTTGTAGTAGAGGCGGATATTTTGCGGCAATTTCTAGAAACTCTCAATAGTTCAGAGTCATTAACTGCTGATTTACCTCATTCTTCCCTACATTTAGATGTAGATAATTGGCGACAACTTCAACAGGTAGCTGTTCGCTTGCGTCAAGAAATTATCTCAGCCACTGTGCCACCTCATTGGGTAAGGACAATTTTTCAAGCAGCAAGACAATGGCAAAGAAGCAGTTTAATTTTGCGTCCGAGTCTGGCAATATCCACTAACCAAGAGATAAAAAATGTATCTGGGTTATTAGAGTCGGTATATTGTCCTTGCGAAGAGGAAGAAATAGGCAAAGCTTTAAAACTACTTTGGAGTCAGTTATTCCGGGCTAGAAGTTTACTATATTGGCGGAGTGTGGGTATTAGTCTGCCTAAAATTAATTTAGGGGTATTAGTGCAACCAGTTAATAATGCGATCGCCTCCGGTATACTTAATACTAGATCATCGGCATGGGATATTGAAGCTACCTGGGGTTTAGGATTAGCAATTACCAACGGTGAGGTATTACCAGATGTTTACTACATAGAACCAAAAACTGGGGTAGTAACAGAACGACAATTAGGTAATAAAATGTTAGCCTATCGTCTTAATCATGACAATGATTTCTCTGCCCAACAAGTACAACCAACATTAGATACTAATTTTCTATTAGCCTATCTTCTGGAAGAATCTCAACAACAAGAATATGCTTTACCAGAAGAATATTTGCAAGAATTAATGACTGTGGGTAGTCAAATAGTTGATGACCTGGGTGCAAATTTAACGATGAGTTGGACAGTTGCCCAAGAATCTTTATCTACTAAACTCTACATTACAGAAGTCAGTGTTCCCCAACCTGTAAATAAGAGTGTCCAATTTATTCAAGGCATTGGGGCAGCCAAAGGTAGAATTATTGCTAATACCTATATTCTTAGTTCATCACAAAAACCAATACAAATTCCCCAAGGAGTAATTCTCATCGCATCAGTGATTACTCCTGATTACTTGCCTTTATTACAAGGAGTTGCTGGTATTATTACAGAACAAGGGGGATTAACTAGCCACGGGGCGATTCTAGCCAGGGAGTTAGGTATTCCTGCGGTTGTGAGTGCCACTGGTGCAACCACTCTTTTACAAACAGGTGAAAAACTATTACTAGATGGGGATAAGGGAGAAGTTTATCGTCTCACAGGAGATGAACAAAATTTTCCTAGTGAAGAGATAGAAGGATTAACTAATCAGCAAAAAATTGTTAATTACCAGCCTACTAATTTACCAATAATTGCGACTAAGTTATTCGTAAATTTGAGTCAAGGACGATTAATTGAACAAGTAAAATGTTTACCTATAGATGGAGTAGGATTATTACGTTCAGAATTGATGATGTTAAATATTCTGGATGGAAAACATCCTCAACAATGGATAATAGAAGGTAAACAGGCGGAATTATTAGAGTTATTATCTGAGCAAATTAGGCAGTTTACTCGCGCTTTTTCACCTCGACCTATTTTTTATCGCTCTTTAGATTATCTATCCCATAATTCACCATCATTGAATACAGAGACATCATCAATTCTTGGTGAAAGAGGTACTTTTAATTATATCCAAAATCCAGAAGTTTTTGAATTAGAATTACAAGCTTTAGCGATAGTTCAAGCATCTGGTTATAAGAATATTAATTTGCTGTTACCTTTTGTTCGCAGTGTTGAAGAATTTATCTTTTGTCGTCATAAAGTTGAACAAGCTGGGTTAACGCGAATATCCCAGTTTCAATTATGGATAATGGCAGAAGTTCCTAGTGTATTATTTTTATTACCTGAATATATTAAAGCTGGTGTAGCTGGTATTTCCATTGGCACAAATGATTTAACTCAATTATTATTAGGAATAGATCGAGAACAGGGAAAACTAGGAACAATAGTTGATGAAATTCATCCCGCAGTCTTGAAAGCGATCGCGCAATTAATTAAAATGGCTCAAGATGGGGGCATTCCCTGTTCTATCTGTGGTCAAGCCCCGGTACTTTATCCAGATATAATTGATCAATTAATAGCATGGGGTATCACTTCTATTTCTGTCGAACCGGAAGCTGTAGAAAGGACTTATCAAGCGATCGCACGTTCTGAACAACGATTAATTTTAGCAGCAGCAAGGAAGCAATTAGAACGTTTGTAAATTTTTTTAATAGTTGTTAAAAAGTAGAACAAACCAACTATGATAGATCATAATTCATCCACAGGTAGGTAAATGTCACTATCACAATTCCGGCAACATATTACTAATTTAATAACAACAGCAGAACAAATGCTGGGTTCATCTCGTAGTGGGAAACCAGAAGAAAATACAAAAAATAGTCTGATTGCACCTTTTTTAGATGCTCTTGGTTATACCACAGAATATCGCACATTAGAAGGTGCAATTCGTAGTTTAATTGGTACTACCACATGGGTAGATTATTTACTACGTCCTGAAGTGGGTAAACATCCAAAATTGATGTTTGAAGCCAAAAGTTTATGGGATAAAAATATATGGGAAACAAATGCAGTACAAGTTTTAGATTACATCAGAAATTATAGTTTAGATATTGGCACACAAGACCCTGTAGTTTGGATTGTTTTATCTAATTTTCGAGAATGGCACATTTTAAGATTACAGGATAGAAAACCTTTTTGGTCATTTACAATAGAGCAACTAAAAAATGATCCTGATCTTGTCAGTAGATTATATACTTGTCTGAGTCGTGAGAATTTATCTAGTAATCGGTTAGAAGCATTTTATAGTGAAAATACTAGAGAAGAATTAGGAACAAAATTTCTAGCAGATTTAAAAATTTGGCGTGTTATTATTGCCAATGGCATTAAAAAATCTCAACCAAATTTAAAAGAAGACAAAATTCGTGAAGCAGCCCAAATTATTTTAAATCGGTTTTTATTAATTAGGTTATTAGAAACATTTAGTCGGGAAATGCCATTTAATTATCTTGGTAGAGTTTATTATAACTGGCAACAAATGTTTCCAAATTTGCCATTTATTGAACAATTAAGACAGGCTTTTCGGAGTACATGGGTAGATTATAATACCGAATTATTTCAACTTTCTTGGATTGATGAATTAATGATTGATGTTGAATATTTAGAATCCATCATTGTTATTAATGCAGTGCCACAGGAAGGTATACTTTATGCCATTACAGGAACATTAGCTAATTATCGCTCAATTTATAACTATGATTTTACAACTTTAACTCAGGATATATTAGGGACAGCTTATGAACAATTTCTCGCTCATCAATTGATTGTTGTTAACGATGTTATCCAAATCTTAGAAAATCAAAAAACTCGCAAAAAAGAAGGGATTTTCTATACTCCTAACTATATAGTTCAGAGGATTGTTGATCAAACTTTACAGCCATTAGTCAAACCTAAAATTGATCAAGCTATTCAATTACTAGAAATAGGTGAATTACAACAAGCCTATGTAGTAGCAAAATCAGTCTTAGAAATTACAGTTCTTGATCCTGCTTGTGGTTCAGGTTCATTTTTATTAGGTGCATTTGATTATCTATTAATAGAAATTAAACGTTATAATCAAGCCTGTCAAACAGCTAAAATTCCTGATAATTTTGATTTATTTACTCATGTATCAGTACAATCAATTATTAATCCTGAAGAACAAATTCTAGTAAAAATGCTGCATGGAGTAGATCGAGATCCCCAAGCAGTATTATTAGCTAAATTATCACTATGGACAAGATTATTACGTGCGCGTCCAGGAGAATATGGTAGACGCAATGGTTCTATCTATTCTCACTTACCAGCACTAACTTTAAATATTCGTGTGGGAGATAGTTTAATTTATAGTCCTGCTAATTTAGCACCTTTTTCTGAGCAATTAGCAATAGTCGCAGATTTAGCTAAAATTGCTAGAGATACTAGCCAAACTGAAATAGAAAGAAATCAAGCAGTTGGAAATTTAGAGACTGAAATTACCGTAATTAATCAACAAATAAATGTTATTTTAACTGCTTTTTTTGCTAGTGATGAAAGTATCAATTCTGTAGTTTATGTAATTAAAAATAGAGAAGCTGAAGCGAAAGAAATAGCAGTAATTAGAGAATTAATTATAGAAGATATCAATGCTGAACAAACTTTAGAAAATTGGACATCTGCTGAATTAGCAAGAGTTAAATCTGAATTGATGAGTTTAGCAACTGCTACAGAAGAAGTGATTATCAAACGTCCATTTAATTGGGAAGTTGAATTTTCCTATATTTTTGATCCTAGATTACCAAAATCAGAACAAGGTTTTTCCGTCATAATTGGTAATCCTCCTTATTTTAATGTTGACTCAACCTTTGGTAGAGATGCATTAGAATTAAAATGGTTAAAATACGCTTATTCTGATATTTACACAGATAAAACAGATATTTTGTTTTATTTCTTCCGTCGAGGGTTTGACATTTTAAAAGCAGATGGTTATTTAACTTTTATTATTTCTCGTGCTTTCATTCAAGGTGATAAATCTAGAAGTTTGCGAGACTTTATCTGTAAAAATACGAAAATAGTCAATATTATTGATTTCTTAGGTCATCAAGTCTTTAAAGCGGGAATTGCTACCTGCATTCTTGAATTTCAAAGAAAAACTCCCCAACCAGAAGATACTTTTACGGCTTTTTATGTATTAGATATTGATGCTGTTAAAGAAAATTTTGTAAGTGATGATTGTTCTTTAAATTTAACCCAAGGTGCAACTCAGGTAGATATTACACAAGCTAACTTAAATGATCATCGTTGGCAAATATCTCCATATAATGAAATTTTTGCAATCATTGATTCTCAAGGTGTAAAACTAAGAAAAATGGATTCTGTCCGTTATACAGAAGGTATCACTACAGGACGTGATGCTATATTTGAAGGAGAATTTATAAACAAGTTTCCAGATAATTATTACTTACAACGAGTTTCTATTTCTTCTATTAGTTCCTATGGTTGTCAACCACCAGAAACACAAATTTTATATTATACTCATCAAACTGAATGGGAAGAATTGCCTCTATCCGTACAAAAATATTTACAGCAAAATCAGTTGGAATTAGAAAATAGAGATGTTTACAAAAACAAAACCAGTCATTATCAATGGTTTCATCTTCATCGTCCACGCTATGGGATGAGAGATGCAAAAATTCTATTTCCTCGTAGAGCTAATGCTAATAAATTTTTTATTGATGAATATGGTATTTTTGGTTTCAAAAGTGATGTAGCTGCTTATGTAAAAGGTGAAAATATTGATGTTAATGTTCTTTTCTGTATTTGTTCTTTACTAAATTCTAAAGTTTTAGAGTTTCGCTATCGTGCATTGGGTGGAATTGGAAAATTAACAGGAAAAGGAATGTTTGAATATTTTGAAAATCAAGTTGGTGATTTAGCAATTCCCCAATTTAATGAAGAAAATAATTCTGACTATCAAGAGTTAGCTAGGTTAAGTCGAGAAGCTCATGATATTTGGCAAAGTCGCTATCAAATTGTCACAACTTACCAGTCTAAAACTTCCGCGATTCCTCATCAAGAAGTATCATTAAATGAATATCATAAATTATCTAGTGATTATGCTGTTGATATTGAATGGGAAAGTCCCAATGCAAATCAAGAAGGACATTTACTAGAATTGAGAATTGAACCAAGTGTCAATGGATATGTTATTTGGGGAGAAGTTACTGATAATGAAGATTGGCAAGAAGGGGATAGGGAATGGATAGAAATATCTAATGTTAAGATTCGTAATCCTCATTTACGGAGATATATGTTAGCAAGATTAATTTATTTAACTGAATTTGATGATTCTTTCCGTCGTAAAAGAAAATTATCAAGCGAAATAGGAAACTTAGTTAATATTACTTCTGATGTTCTGAAAGTAAATAGATATGATCAAGATAGATTTAGTAATCTTCGTGCTTTAGAAGTAATTGAAAAAAGAGTTGAGCAAGAAGTTGGTAGATCAGACTTAGAAACAGTTTTACTCAGACAAATTGAAATTAAAAATCAAATTGATCAAATTGCCTATCGGCTTTATCAAGTAGAGGATTATATAGATATTATTGAGCAAGCTTTAAAAGTTGTGTTGTAACTTCAATTGTAGATACCTAAATTCTCTCAGAAATCAGGTATCTGGGTATGAAGTTTTTGCAGATACTTAATATCGGCAAATAGCCGCTACTTTTACCCCACTAGGCATTGCTTCTGGTTCAAGAGTATAAACCTTACCACCATTTAAAATTGTGTGAATCACCGCAAAATTTAACATATCTTCATCATCTGCTTCTGCTTCTGAATGTAACTCAACTGTGGAATTATCTAAATCAAATTTACCCCAGATATGTTGTTTTATCGGCACAAACAAAGTATCAATTCTTTGATAATAAGCATTTGGAATAATTGTCTTAATATCATTAGCAATCTTGCTACTTTCTTCTCCAGCTAATTGCAGATAAACAGCCATTAAATCTCGATATTCTTGTTGAAACAAAGGGGCAACAATTTCCCAAGCTGCATGATTTAATTCTTGGATTTTGAGAGTTTCTGTATTTCCATTAATACCTGTTTCTACCAAATGGGGATAAGTATTAGCCTGATGGTAAATTGGTAACAAATATTCCACTCCTGCTAATATTAAAGGTGCTTTTTCACCTCGCAATTTTTCATGTAATGCACCATCAACAGCATGACAAAATTGTAAAATATCTTCTTCATGTTTCTCTCGATCTGGACTACCTTGTCCATGCACAGAACCAGGATGTTGAGCCGCGGAAGTCGCACCTCTAGCCATGCCAATTCGGTGCTGTACGCCTTTTTGAAACTCATCTTCTAGCAGAATTTCAGCCAGATTATGAGGTATATTTTCTACTTCCACCTCATTAAGTTCATAGTGCGTACCTGAATAAAACTGAACATTCTTTTGACTTAAAGCCAAAATGTAGAATTTACCATCATTATTAATCAAATTTAGTAAGGGTTTGATGTGAAAATTCTTGCCAATAACCACTAATTGGGGAAAAGAAATCGGTAAACAATAGTAACGAAATAAATTTTGGGAAATAAAAATTACTAATCCCTCAACCTGATTTTCCCAGAAATCAGTCTTGTCTAATTCCATGACTGGTTGCAGCAAATTTACAGCCTCAGCATGGCGTAAACCCAGTTCATCTAAGCGACTTTCAGCTTCTCGAATTAAATTTTTAAACCGAATCGGATTTTGCCGAGTATCTCCCCCTACTTTTTCCATAGGTAGATAGAGAGAAACAGATGGATACTGAGGATTTTGGACTAAATTTTTGAGTTCATCAAGAGCAAATATAGTCATAAATTTTATCCACAGCGAGGATAACTAAAGAATATATAGAACTCCTATTTGATTTCTGAAAAGATACGTATGGTGTGTTAGCGACAGCGTAACGCACCAAATTCTTGATCATGCCGCGTTACAAACTTCTTTCTAACACACCTACAATACCTAATTTCGTACGGCTACACCACGCAAGCTATCAAAAATCAAACCGGATTCCTATAGATTCAATTCAACTCTTAATATGGCAATTCTGCATCTTTCTTTTGACAAGAAATTACCCGCTTTCTATGCCTTTTTATAGATAGAATAAAAAACTTTGTGCCTACCCTTCGGGATCTCTAAGAGAGATTGCGCCTTTGCGTTAGACTTATTCATATCTTAATTCAGCAACGCCATTTGTAATTCCCCATTTCCAGAAAGAATTATTGCGGTTTGAGAATACTGGGAATTGTGGCTAGGATGCGTGTGGCAATTTCTGCTGGTGTTTCAGCGGCGTTAATAGTAATATGTAAGTCAGCTTGGGAGTACATGGGTTGACGTTGTTCTAAAAGCGATCGCAATTTACTTTCAGGACCATCTTGCAAAAGTGGTCTTGTATCGTCTTCCGCTAACCGCTGTAGTATTATTGGTACTGGAACATCCAACCAAACTATTAAACCATGATGGAGATAACTCCAATTATGCTGCTGCATAACTATACCCCCACCGGTCGCTATAACTAACTTAGTATAGGCACAAACTTGAGCTAAAACATCACTCTCCAATTGCCGAAACTCCGCTTCACCATTTTCAGCAAATATTTCATTAATAGATTTACCTGCGGCCTTAACTATCACTTCATCTGTATCTACAAATCTATAACCAATTTCCTCTGCTAGTAACTTTCCTACTGTTGTCTTACCAACTCCCATCATCCCAACTAAATAGAGGTTAACTCCTTTTAATACATTAATCACCAGTATTTTTCTCCTACAAAATTATTAATTATTATCAAACAGAATTCAGGAGTCACCGAGTCAGAATACGACCCTTTAAAAAGCTTAGAGTATCGCTGGTGGATAAATAAGCGGGTTCAAGAACTCCACTGATTAATTCTCCTTCGGTGAATTCTTCTTCAATGATGATTTAAGCTTAAATTAGCGTTTCTGTGGTTTGTTTTCGTCATTATCCTCAAAATCATCATCTTCAAAAAAATCCCAGTCATCATCATCTGTTGCTTGATTTTTGCCTGATTCTTGGTAAGGGGGAATAATTACCCGGTAATCAGCATCATAAACAGATTCAGTTTTACCCACAGCAGTATTTTTCGGTTCTTGAGAACTATAGGAATAAACCGAACTATTGCGGGAACTAGAACTTGGTTGACTGGGAGAAGTTTCTTGTCCTGGTTCAGAATTTTCGCTATCATCCCAATCATCTTGATTCCGATTTGTGTCCCAATCGTCAAATTCATCATCAACTGGATTAACTGGGGGTGGGGGGTTTCGAGGGGGTGGAGTATTTTGTCTGACACGGGGTGGAGTCGGAATTGATTTGGGTATTGCTTGCTGTTCTTGTGGATTTAAGGAAGCAGCAAATTTTAACAACCTGCTAATAATTAAAGATGTGAAAATACCAGCAGTAATACTCAATAAAATCCACAATCCTAATGGTAAGGGTAGAGTCCGCATCCCCACAAATACCATTGGCAATGAGGGTGACAAATTTTGGACTAATAATAATATTAGCCCTAGCACTACTGTTAGTAATATAATTGAGCGAGCTATATCCATAACCGGTTAAGAATTCAAAATGCAAATGCCGCAAGACGGAATTAAAAATTAACAAAAAGTTGGTTTAATCTGCTTTTTTTAATTTTTAAGGGTTTGTTGATCTACTCTCTTCCCACTAGAAAAATATAGATTAAATGAACCACGTTCGCGGAGCGTCTCGATAGAGATAGAACACGAAGAACACGAAGGAAGAAAATGGATAATCTTATACTGGGAAGGGAGTAGCAACTGAAGATATTAGCAAATAACAGGTTCTAAAATTAACAATTAGAGACTTAATTATTCCGTTTTTAATTTTTAATTGCTAATTTTTAATTTCTATAGATGATCTTGCCAACGTTGAATTGGTACACAATCAATATCCAATTGATCTAAAGCGCGAGCAACAACAAAATCAACTAAATCCTCAATAGTTTGAGGATTGTGATACCAGGCAGGAATAGCGGGGACAATTCTCACGCCAGTTTCTGCTAAGGTCGTTAAGTTCCGCAGGTGAATTAAGCTAAAGGGGGTTTCTCTGGGGACAATGACCAGTTTACGTCCTTCCTTAATTTGCACGTCTGCGGCTCTTTCTAGTAGGTCGGAACTCAGCCCCCCAGCGAGTTTAGCAACTGTACTCATACTACAAGGCATAATGATCATTCCCAAGGTGCGGAAAGAGCCGCTGGCAATACCAGCACCAATATCACCCCAAGAATGACAGCGGAGTTTACCCTGTGTGGGGACTCCCGCTTGTTCTCGCCAAAATTGCGCTTGTTTATCTGGTTCTCCTGGCATTCGGATTTCCTGTTCTGCTTGCCAGACCATGTAAGTTGATTTGGATGCCACCAGTTCAATTTCATATTCTGCTGCCAAGAGAAATTTAAGAGCGCGAACTGCGTAAATTAGACCGGATGCACCTGTTACGCCCAGGATTAAAGGTTTGTTGTTATTAGTCATTGGTCAGTTGTCACTCGATTTTGGATTTACGTTAGCGAAGCGTACGCAGCGCAGCGAGTATTTTGGATTTTGGATTAACTCCACCAAACAATTGTAGAGAAAAGAAAATTTTGGATTTTGAATTGAGAATTTTTGCGTCTTGAAGGACGGGGCTTGTACCAAATTTTTTTAATCTAAAATCTAAAATCTAAAATTCCCGGTCAGTGGTTTACAGCAACGGACAAATGACAACGAACTATTCTTCATGATAGGGTTCTTGATCAAAAGATATGGCTGATGCCTCCCGTTCTCGAAGAGATAAGCCACGCAAGCTATCAGTTTTATTGGGTGAATAAATTTCTTCTGTCTCCTCATTACTATTAGTCGCGCTCATGGTTTTGGGTAAACCGTCAGCGCCAACGGTAACAAGATCAATTTGTTGACGGTAATAATCAACACTCTTGACTTGTACCATACAGCTATCGCCCAGTCGGTAGGAAGCCCGATTTTTTCGCCCAAATAAAGCCTGTTGTCTGGCACGATATTCATACCAATCGTCTTTGAGGGAACTAACGTGGACTAGTCCTTCTACCCGTAAAGTGTTAGCTAGATTGCCTTCTGTGGGTGATTCTATGGGAACTTCAATTTCTACGAAGAAACCGTAGGACTGAACACCAGTAATTACTCCTGGAAATACTTCGCCAATGCGTTGTTTCATCAAGGAGGCTTTTTGGAGTCCGGCTAAATCGGCTTCGGCTTCTTGAACTTCTTTTTCCCGGTCATTAATTTGCACTAGAACTCTGGTTAAATCACTTTGGATTTCTTGGTGAAGTTCTGGGGGGAGAACGTTCCAATTAATTTCTTCGTGACAATTAGAATGGCGCAGGTTAATCCGATCTTTGACGCGGGTATTCCGGCGATCACGCCCATGTTCTAGTAAATTCTGATACACCCGTTGCAAGAGAATATCTGGATAACGACGTAGAGGGGCGGTGATGTGGACATATTGCGATAAAGCTAGTCCAAAGTGAGAACTTTTGGTGGTGCTGTAGACAGAAGGCTTGAGAGTGTCCTGTAGCAAATAGGTAAGAACTTGTTCCGATGGAGAATCGGCGAAAGCTCCGACTAGGCGTTGATAATCTAGAGGTTGGATCTCCAGTTCTGGATCTAGTCCTAATTCCACACCTAAATTAACAGCTAGTTTGAGCATTTCCTGAACATCTTCGGGATCAGGTGTGCCTTGAATGCGCCATAAACTGGGAATTCCCAAGGCGCTGATGTGATCGGCCATGAGTTGATTAACTAATATTACCAATTCGGTAATTAGCGATCGCCCAGGTAAGTCATTAACTACCACCGATCCCATTGATCCTTCGTCATAGTAGGGATTGTGGCTGGGTGGCAGATTCAACTGTAAGCTGCCCCGCTGTAGGCGTACCTGTTTAATAGTTTGTGCTAAGGTTTGCAAGTCTTGTAATTGCTCTTGTGCCGCAGTAGCTATTTTGGTGGTTTCACCGGCGAGGATGCTTTGTGTGTCTGCTTGACCCAGAGCAACATCAACATTAATCACACTAGGTTGGATTTCCCACTCCTCCACTGCTCCTGATTCAGGGTTGATGGTAATCACAAAGGAGAGCGCCAAGCGATCGCTACCAGGGACTAAAGAACAACGTTCTGTCACCACTGCTGGCAACATCGGCAGTAATAATTCTCCTAGATATACTGATTTACCCCGCTTGAGTGCTTCCCGGTCTAAAGCTTCATCTGCCTGGATATAGTGGGCAACATCCGTAATGTGAAATAGTAATCGCCAATTATCGTCGGTAGTTTTTTCCACGCTAAAGGCGTTTTCTACTACGGACTCATTGCTGTTAACACTCTTAATCGTGAAGGTAAAAACATCACGTAAATCTAGACGATTTTTGAGGTCTGCTTTCAGGATTCTCTTGGGTAACTTCGCTGCTGCATCGAGGATTGAATCGGGAAAGGTGCGGGATAGATCATGCTTACAAGTTACCAAATCTATATCCGCGGCGGCTTCAGCATCACTACCGAGAATTTGCACCACTCGACCCAAGGGGGGATATTGTGCCAGGGGATAACGGAGGATTTCTATATGAGCCAAATGGTCAATAGCTTCTTCCAACTTCATGCTGTTGAGTTGTAGTTTCAGTTCAAACAGCAATCTGTCATCTAGGGGAACAGCCCGAAAACCTTCCTCTACCTGCTTAATTCTGGCGAGTAAGGTGTGATTAGACCGCTCCATAATCAATTTGACCTCACCCTCTGGCGATCGCCTACGACTACCTTCCTTGAGGACTCTGACTAAAACGCGATCGCCATTCCAGGCATTACTCAAATGACTTTCCCGGATGTAAATGTCCTCTGAGCCTTCGCTATCTTGAATCGCAAAGCAAAAGCCCTTACTAGAACAGCGGAGTTTAGCCTCAATTAAGCCTTCTTCCGTGACGCGGCGGTATTTCCCTCGTTCCTTCACCAAAAGCCCAATTTTTTCCAGTACATCCAAAGTAATTTGTAGTTTTTCTAGACTTTCTTCATCCTCACAACCCAGTTTCTTTTCTAGAACTTTACGAGCCACCAATTTATCATCTGTAAAATTGGCAAGAAGTGTAGCGATTGAAAATTCCATGCAGTGAACCGACCTTTGGTCAAAACATCATTTTTTGTCGAATCTGGTTCTTCACTGTATCCCCTCACAGCCTATAGACACTTGCTACTGTACGAATTTTACCTTTGCGTAGTGTTTCGTAGAAAACACAAGGCTGCTGATAACCCCGCGTGGCCTTAGCCATAGTTGCGGTTACTGTCCACTAGCAGTAGGAGGAAGCCCCTGCTCCGACTTCTCACTGCATGACAATTTCAGCGGTTGCTTGCGTGATCCTTGACTTGTTCTCAACAATTCTTACCATGCACTCCTTCCTGATACCCAATGATTAAGCATTAAGTAATTTAGATCAAGGGTTAGTGAGAGACTTGGTTTGAAGAACTCTCTATAAGACCCAAAAACTATAAACCGAGCTAATCACAGGTGGTTTAGTTGTTGAGAACTTTCACGTCAGCGTGGCATTAAACCAAGGTAATTTGACACATTCAGCATCCAAGTTTTAACTAGGAGTAACTGACGAAAAACCCAATTCTCCCCTAATGTAGAATCGGTAACAATTAGGTAAGCAGTAAAATACAGTCCGTGAGGGTGAACCTTATCTTTATTATTGTAGATTTAGAGCGCACTTCTTTAAAAATACTTCTAGATATCTAATTGGTTAATTAGTATAGCATTTAAAGGAAGACGAAAATTTGCTCAGAGCAACTGCTAGTATCAGTCAGTTGTCGGTTGCTCCCTTTTTCCTAACAATAGGGCTACTATTTGATTTTTGAACAGATACGTAGGGTGCGTTACGCGAAACGCTAACGCACCCTACAAATACGTAATTTTGTTCAAGAATCAAATCGGATTCCTATAGCAACTTACGTTATTACGAGAATTTAGATAAAAATGGTTGAAAGCATGATGTTGGCGCAATTTCAGAACTTGTACCCCAACGGCAGTATTATCTCAGAATTAATAGAAATTTTTCAAGGGAAATATATCGTCCGTGTCAGTATACAACTCGAAGGTATCACCCGTGCAACGGGGATCGCCGGAGCAGAAACAGTAGAAGCAGCAGAAGACCAAGCCAGAAATCGAGCTTTGACGGTTTTGGGGATCAAGAATGTCTCGGAAGAAGTCACAAAATCCGCCTCAGTATCGGTTACTCCAACAGTAATCAAACCCAGTTTACAGGAATCACAACCTGTTCCTAGTGTCAGCAACACACAGATATACACACCACCTTTTTCAGAAGAGCAAATTAATCCCAAAGTGATCAAACCAGAAATATTTCCTAGTCCAGAACCAGAATATCCCCCCTTATCAGAAGTCCCTCCTAGTAATGTCACACCATTCACTCCTCGGAGTTATACCCCTTATGAAGATGCTGATATCCAGTCAACTGTCGCTAAAAAGAAAAGACACAATGAACCCATAAATTTATCTGATGTCATAGCCCAAACAGATGTAGAAATCGAGCGTTTGGGCTGGACACCAGAACAAGGAAAAGATTATCTAGTTAAAACCTACAGTAAACGAGGACGTTCTTTACTTAGTGAAGAAGAATTACGAAATTTTCTCACTTATCTCAAATCTCAACCAGATCCAATTGCGGGATTTTAGATTCCCAA
This sequence comes from Nostocales cyanobacterium ELA583, assembly GCA_037131225.1. Classification (GTDB taxonomy): domain Bacteria; phylum Cyanobacteriota; class Cyanobacteriia; order Cyanobacteriales; family Nostocaceae; genus Dolichospermum. The sequence goes on from JBAXRM010000091.1 coordinate 16,600, forward strand.
AAAGCGGTACTATTACTTGCGTTTACCAGCGCGACGTGGTGCAGAAGAACTAGGACCAGATTTTTTATCACCTGCTGCTGTCCGTGAAGATGGCTTTTGAGAGTAATTTGAGGAAGCAGACTTAGGCGCAGAACGCCGAGTTTTATGGCCACCACCACCAGAAGGTGCTTTGCGTCCATTGGGAATAGGTTCAGCCTTAATTTCCGGGTTGACTGCAAAACCAGGAATGAATTCTTTTGGTAACCGTTGCTCAATGAGTTTCTCAATATCCGCTAACAGGTGATGTTCATCAACACATACGAGGGATATCGCCTGACCTTCCGCTCCAGCGCGTCCAGTCCGACCAATGCGATGCACATAATCTTCCGGGACATTGGGTAAATCGTAGTTAATCACATGAGGTAATTCACTGATATCCAGACCACGAGCTGCAATGTCAGTTGCTACCAATACCTGTAAAGTCCCATCCTTGAACTTAGCTAAAGCGTGTGTTCGCGCTCCTTGACTCTTATTCCCGTGAATAGCCATAGCTTGAATGCGGTCTTCTTCTAACTGCTTCACCAATCGGTCAGCCCCGTACTTGGTGCGGCTAAATACTAATACCTGATACCATTTATTTTCCTGAATCAGATGAGCCAGTAATTGACGCTTCCGTTCCCGGTCTACATGATAGACTTTTTGTACAATCTTGGCCGCAGTTACATTTCGACGGGCTACTTCAATCATTGTTGGGTTATTTAGTAACCCAGCCGCGAGGATTTTGACTTTATCAGAAAAAGTAGCAAAAAATAGCAAATTCTGGCGCTGTTTGGGCAGCAGCGAGAGAATACGGCGGATATCATTAATGAAGCCCATGTCCAGCATCCGGTCTGCTTCATCCAGTACCAACACTTCTACACGGGACAAATTCACAGTTCCTTGTTGAACATGATCTAGCAGTCGTCCGGGGGTAGCCACCAATATATCTACGCGGTGTCTCAATTTCTGTTTTTGGGGTCCAATACTCACTCCCCCAAACATCACCATTGAATTCAGATTTAAGTATTTACCATAATCACGAACACTTTCCTGCACCTGGGCTGCGAGTTCACGAGTAGGTGTGAGAATTAACGCCCGAATTGGTGGAAATCCATTAGCATTGTTTTTAACGTTTTGGTCAGCGGATAACCGCTGTAACAGCGGCAGAGTAAAGCTGGCAGTTTTACCAGTACCAGTTTGCGCTCCAGCCATAATATCACCGCCAGCCAATGCCACAGGGATAGCCTGGTTTTGAATTGGTGTAGGTTTATCGTATCCTAGCTCACTAACAGCACGGACAATTTCAGGGGACAAGCCGAGATTAGAAAAAGACATAGAACTCCAGAAATAACATCGGCCTGTCGCCAATCACGGCTTCAGTCTTAGGCGGACGAATGGTTTAAAATACTCAATAGGCAATAAGCGCCAAGACTAGAAGCAAATGCCACAGCTTCCTATCATAGCAGAGTTATCTTACCAATCCGAAACTAAGTAGGTGAGTGTTGAAAATTGTCGTTATGGCAAGGCAAAAGGCAAGAGGCAA
>JBAXRM010000092.1:0-18078 GCA_037131225.1 Nostocales cyanobacterium ELA583
ATTTCCCATGAAAGTGTGCGACAAGTTCTAAAAAAAACGAAATTAAGCCTTGGTTGAAAGAATCTTGGGTAATTCCCCCAGAAGCTAATGCTGAGTTTGTCTGCCAGATGGAAGATATTTTACAATTGTATTGTATCCTCGTCCCTACGACCCGGATTATTCTTTAGTGTGCTTCGATGAAACCTCAAAACAATTAATTTCTGAAGTTAGAGAACCCTGCCATCAGAACCAGGACAGGTTGAACGCTATGACTATGAGTATAAGCGGGAAGGGGGTTTGTAATATATTTATGATGTTTGAACCACTAGTTGGATGGAGACACGCAGAAGTGACAGACCAACGTACCCAAATTGACTATGCTCAACAGATCAAATATTTGGTTGACGAATGCTATCCCCACGCTAAAAAAATCCAACTTGCTCAAGACAACTTGAACACTCACGTTAGAGCCTCTCTTTATAAGGCATTTCCACCGGATGAAGCTAGACGAATTCTCGACAAAATAGAGTTCCATTATACACCCAAACACGGAAGTTGGTTGAATATGGCTGAAATTGAGTTGAGTGTTTTGAACCGACAATGCCTTGACCGGCGTATTGCTAAAAAAGAAGTTTTGAAACAGGAAATTGCTGCTTGGGAAAAACGCAGAAATGAACTCTCATGCAAAGTAGATTGGCAATTTACTACCCAGGATGCACGGATTAAATTGAAGCGCATCTATCCGTCAATTAGTTCTTGACAGACTACTAGAGTGAATGTTAAAGTTTGGCAAAAAGCTTCAAAACTGTGGTGAAGCGTAAATTATGACCCTATGCTCGCACTGTAAGGAATAATAATGAGTAACGCTCTCTCTCTAGTTGCTGTAACCGCAGTTTTGAAAGACTTGCTACAAAATGGTTTAGTCAGTGACTCTATTACTGCTAGTGTTGGTGATGTGCTGGTTACTGCTATACCACCTGATTTAATTAAAGTAGGAACTGATGAACGGGCGCAACTGAATTTCTTTCTCTATCATGTTACCCAGAATCGCAATGTTGATTACTTGCCTCAGGAATTTCGGAGCAAGCACTCACCCATTAATCAAAATCAGCGTTCTCTCAATCCACCATTAGCTTTAGACCTACACTACTTATTAACCGCTTATGGAGCTAAAGATTTCCAAGCAGAACTATTACTAGGTTATGCAATGCAATTATTGCATAAAACAGCACTCATTAAAGCTGAACTTATAGAAAATGCTTTAAAAAACGCCTCTACAAGTAATACTACTAGTCTAATTGCACAAGCTTTAGCTAGTGTATCTATATCTAATTTAGCTAAACAAATTGGGCAAATTAAACTCTCTCCAGAATTTTTGAGCATGGAAGACAATTCTAAGATATGGTCTGCCTTACAAACCCACTATAGACCATCAGCTAGTTATCAGGCTTCTATGATATTAATTGACAGCTATGAGTTAAATCAATTAGAGGTGAATTAAGGAGTATTATTTGCCATAGGTGACAATTCTATGAATACGACAAAAATTAATCACAATTGGGATGAGGCTAATGAGTGCTATTTATTAACAGCCTTAGCCATAGTCCGTGATGCTATAGAAAAATCTGCTCAAAAGACACAGCCATCGGATTTTCTAGAACAACAGCAAATACGACAACAGGCTTTACAAACAGCAATGGCTAGGATTTCAGCGCCATCAGCCCTAGAGCAGATATCTGAATTATTTGGACTAACCAGCTTTGAGAAAGATATACTGCTAATGTGCGCCTGTATGGAGTTTTATGGTGATTTTGCGGCTATATGTGCTTTAGCTCAAGGAGACGCACAGCGAGTTTATCCGACTTTGAGTTTAGCCCTAGCAGCATTACCTAATCCCCATTGGGATGCGATCGCACCTGATGCTAAATTACGATATTGGCGGTTAATTGAGTTGGCAGAAGGTAGAGCTTTAACTCTTAGTCCCTTGCGAATTGATGAAAGAATTTTACACTATTTGACTGGTAGACAGTATATTGATGATAGACTAGCGGGTATTATCGAACCTTTGTCAGCAACTGGGGAATTAGTCCCTTCACAACAGCAACTAGCCCAGCAAATAGCAGCTATTTGGATGCAACCATCTCCAGCAGATAAATTACCAGTTTTACAGTTAAATGGAGTTGAACCGAGTAGCAAACGAGCGATCGCTGCCAGAGTTTGTAAAATGCTAGGTTTAACACTACATATCATGGCTGTACAAGTCGTACCATCTGCACCTACGGAGATGGAAACACTCTTGCGACTGTGGGAGCGAGAATCAATTTTAAGTAGAAGTGCCTTACTACTTGATTGTGATAAAATTGACATTATAGATTTAGCACGTACTCATGCTATTGGACGTTTTCTAGAGCGAGTCAGTGGGTTCATGTTGATCACAAGTCGGGAAAGAATCCCAGTACAACAACGCCCGATAGTGAGTTTTGACATCAATAAACCCACCATTGAAGAGCAAGTTATACTTTGGCAAAGCAATTTAGCAGACCTAGAACCGCAATTAAATGGGCAAGTAAAAAAATTAGTTACCCAATTTAACCTCAGTCCCAACACTATTCGGGCTGCTTGTGCTGAAGCTTTAGGACAATTGACTAGGGGAAAGGAACAAGATGTAGGTCAAATTCTTTGGGATGCTTGCCGAGTGCAAGCCCGTCCCCACTTGGATGAACTAGCCCAACGCATTCCCCCCGCAGCCACCTGGGAGCATTTAGTATTACCCCCAGCCCAAGCAGAAATGTTACAAGAAATTGCTGCCCATTTGCGTCAACGTGCCACTGTATATCAAACATGGGGATTTGCTGCAAAAAATACTCGCGGACTGGGTATTAGTGCCTTATTTTCTGGCGGTAGCGGCACAGGTAAAACCCTAGCAGCGGAAGTTTTAGCCAACGAATTACACCTTGATCTATATCGAATTGACCTATCTTCGGTAGTCAGTAAATATATTGGGGAAACTGAAAAAAATCTACGTCGAGTTTTTGATGCTGCTGAAGAAGGTGGAGTAATCCTTTTATTTGATGAAGCTGATGCTTTATTTGGTAAGCGTAGCGAAGTGAAAGATAGTCATGATCGTCATGCCAACATTGAAGTTAGTTACCTGCTGCAACGAATGGAAAGCTATCCAGGTTTGGCAATTATGACAACTAACCTGAAGAGTTCCATAGATACAGCTTTTCAAAGACGTATTCGCTTTGCAGTCCAGTTTCCTTTCCCAGATGCGACTCAACGTGCCGAGATTTGGCGAAGGGTTTACCCAGAGAATACACCTACTCATGATTTAGATGCGAAAAAATTAGCTCAGTTAAGTGTATCTGGGGGTAACATTCGCAATATAGCTTTAAATGCTGCCTTCCTGGCTGCCGATGCAAATGAACCAGTGCAGATGAAACATTTATTACGGGCGGCGCGGACAGAATACGCTAAATTAGAGAAATCGCTAACAGAAGCAGAAATTGGGGGCTGGGTTTGAGTCTATTATTTATTGGATAGCAACGTAAATTTATGCTTAGGTCGGTAGCGATCGCAGCCCAAAAAACCATAAAATCAGAAAACATAAGTTCCGTCTCAGCTATCAATAATTTGGAACGTCTGTTGAGAAAGAAAGTTGACGGTATCTGCGTCCATGTTGCCGCTAAAATTACCAGTCATACTCTGCGTATTTTGCTGCGTCAGCGTTTTGGTATTGATGTTCTTACTTTTGAACAACATCCGATCTCTTAACTCACATAAGGCGTAATATTTAAATAATCATCCTGTAAATCCTTAAATCGGTGGACATCCTGATTCTGACAAACTAAACATCCTCAACAAACTCCGTCAAGAACCTAAACGCCTTCAAAATATAATTAGCGCAATCTTGAGGAGAACTATTATAAAATGATGGCCAAGCACTAGCCTTATCTTCATCATAAAAATCGCTTCTATGGGGATGATTTTCTAGCCACGCTAACCGCACTGCGTGACCAATTAAGACATCTAAAACTATATATTCTTCAACTTGCAATTTAGGATTATTAGCCACGATTGTAGCCAATTCCATCAAGGCTTCCACATTGACTTGACGATATTCTGGGGCTTCAATTTTATTGAGTAAATGTTCCACTAATAAAGCAAAATTTCTTTCTCCTGCTGTCATTTCCGAAAGCATAATTTCACTTTCTAAGCGATTTCTTCTTTCCAATTTATCGCCAATTACTAAACCTTTACAATGCTGCATTAATAGCCAAACTTGTTTAAAAAAGTCCTTGGGTACACGGTTCAGTGCGCCCTCAGCTTGACGAAATCTGCGCCAACCATCAGGAGGAACTTCTATTTCTTCCCGAATTACAGGTAAGAAAACCCAAGCAATATCACTTTCTTTTTGTTTGACGTGCAATAATTCCTGTTGACGCAATAAACTACTCACGCCACTATATCCAGTTAATACTTGACGTAAACGCATTTTCACTTCAAAAGGTGATAATTGCATTAATTGTTCATAGGCTTCATCTTGGGTAAGAATAAATTCTCTAGCAATTTCGCTGGTAATTAACAGAATCAAATAACCGACTCTTAATGTGATAAATCCGCGAAATAATTCGGGTTCTGATTTGATTAAAACACCGAGATAAATTAAGATTTCTTGGGTTAAAACGCGATCGCGGATATCCTCACGACAGAAGTTATTAATTTTCTCCACAATCTCATTTCCAGACATGGGAACAACTATCAAGGAAGCTTGACTGTAAGCCCTACCCACTGCAATTTGCTTACCTTGGACTAAAATACTCGTTACCGCTTCTGATAAGCCAATATCCAGCATTTGGCGTAAACCCGCAGCCCGTCGCACTACCGCCCAAATTCCCATATCTCCGGCTTTGGTATAGACTTCATCGAGTAAATCAGCGACAGTGACAGCATGACTAGGACCGGCATATCCTGTATCAAATTCTAAACCCTGTAACCGAGTTAAAGTTTGCAGTAATTCAATTTGCTCATAAATATTTTCTGATGAGCGTAAATGTTCTAATAATGAATCTAAGTTAGTTTCACATTCCATCTGAAATTCTTGGGTATGTCCCAAACACCAACTTTTTTCTAAATGCGAAGTCAGGTAATAACAACGGATTCCCCGATTTGTAACTGGAGACTGAGATAATATTGTATCTGATAAAAAATCAATTCTTTGAATTGCTGCTGTCAGCATTAATTGATTGAGTTTTCCTAATTTTACCTTGACTCCATTGCAAATACCATCTTTGAGTTCTTGCATTAATTCTAATAATGCTTGAGAACCAGTTTCTAGCATTGTCCGCGTAATCATTAAAGTTAAAGTCGGACGACCTAACTCACTCCAGTATTTTTGAATATAAGCTAATTCTCCTCTAATTTCATCTAATAAAAAATGAGAATCTAGGGTTAAATAAAATTGCTGTGAATCTAGAAATGATGGTAAAAAGACAACCGTTTGATCTTGAATTCGAAAGAATCTTGATGTTGTCAAACTTCTGAGTCTGCGTAAAGGACGACCTGTTAAACCTAGTTGATCATTTCTGCCAATTTGTGTATAAATCTGGGAAAGTTCTTCAGATTTTCTCACTTGAATTGGTTCTAATTGGGTAGGTGTTTGGGTTTCAATTCCATATACTTCTAATTGTTCTTGCAGCGTTTCATCTTCTGCAAGTAAGGCAATTTGTACTAAAGAACTTCTATTTTTACCGACGTTCAAATGTCTTCCTAAAGGATCAATATCTCCCAGTGAAATTAAGCCTTCGCTTAACATTTCACCCAAATAATATAAACTTTGCGCCCAAACTAAAGGAATATTTTCATTAGGTAAACGTAACTGAGATTGAGGATCTAATTTTTCAGCTTCTATATTTTCTTCGGGAACATAATAAATTTCTGGTAATAGCTGTAACCCGTTCTCTTCTACCAACAATGATTTTAAAAGTGTTTGATATTTCTCAACTTGTGCTTGTTCACTACGAAACAATCCATCCAGAACTAAATAAGTGAAAAATAATGGCCATTCACATTCAATATTTTCAAATTGTTTAAGTTCACTAGGTTCATAGTGTAAGCGATCGCTATTTTCTAAAACAGTTTGATGTCCGTCTCGCAAAAACCGTTTACAACCATATTTTCCTTCTAGTTTACTAATGATTTCATTAAATGTGCGTTCTCTTAATGCTTCATCTTTGACAGCAAAGGCGGGATAACTAATAATACTTAATAACGCTGCATCAATTTCCTTAGAACCTGATTCTCTAGGTAATAAGGATTCTAAAGTAATTCTAGCTCTGGCTATTTCATCGGGTAAAACATGAATTACTGATGCTTGACTACCATGTACACCAAATAAATTTAGTCCATTAACTGCTTCTAAGGCTGCTTTAGCCATTCCTAAAGAACTGGCGTTTAATTCTGCACTACCATGATTAATTTTATTCCCCCGTTCCCAAATCCCAAAATCTGGTGTACGGTAAGCTCGACCAATATAATAAACTAAGTTTTGGACAAAGTTAACTTCATCTAATGTAAAAATAATTGATAATCCACTGGCGGTCATTTGTGCCAACATTAATAAAAATATAGATGTAGCATCAAGTTGTAAATGTCCCCATTCATCATCACCCACTACAGTATCACCTGTGGCTGTATTGTATTTGGCGTGCAGTCCATCTAATAAAGATTGTGTATGTTTAAATGTTTCGACTTTGTGGGATTGTCGCATCATAGAAAATAACAAGCCCCGCATTAGTTTGACGACGCTATGTTCAAGTTCATAGGTACGCCCATGATCATGATCTGATTTGCGATAGGCTAAAGCTAAACCCCAAACTGCTAAAATACTATATACATTATCTCTTACCCATGCGTCCGTATAATCCCCATGAGCAGTGACAGCGGTACTCGCTGGTAATAAACCAGTAATGGGATTTTGACGGGCTAAAATAATGGTTTTGATTTGCTGATAGTAAAAATCTAAGGGAGTTGGTGGTGTGGTGGATGTGTTCATTATGGTGAGGAGAAAATTTAAGTTTGTTGCTGTGAGGTTGATAAATAAAAAGGTTGTATATTTTACACTGCTAAGTGTATATACTAATGATTGAGAGGAGAATTTTTTGCGGGTAGGATAAATTACAATTATAATATGGAACGGGACTCTATTTTCTATTATTTATTTCAAACATACCCGACGCTACATATTAATTGTCTGAATCAGGATATCCAGGATTTTAGTATTTACAGGATTGATGATTAAAATTGTAGCTGACAAAATCACAATTTTATGATTTCAACAATCACAGACAAATAGAAATCCTGTCAATCCTTTAATCCTCTAAATCCTGATTCAGACAAAATAATTTACAAAAGAAAAAACTAAAAATGACTATTAACACAATCTTAGAAGAATTTAGACAAAATTCCACGTCTCTTCGTGATTTAGGTGATAAGTTTGAACGATTAATGTTGAATTTTCTCAAAACTGATCCCATTTACAAAGAGTATTTTAGCGAAGTCTGGATGTGGATGGATTTCCCTAAACGCGGAAATATGCCAGATACAGGTATTGATTTAGTAGGAATAATCAGAGATACTGGCGATTATTGTGCGATTCAATGTAAATGTTATGCAGAAGATCAAACTTTAGAAAAATCAGATATAGATTCATTTTTTACCGCTTCAGGAAAGAATTTATTTAAAAAACGGATGATTATTTCTACTACAAATAAGTGGAGTAAAAATGCCGAAGCAGCTTTAGAAAATCAACAAATTCCTGTTATTCGTGCTGATATTTATGATTTAGCAAATAGTCCCATTGATTGGGATAAATTCAGTTTAAAAAATCCTGATAATTTAGAACTTAAACCTAAAAAACAAATTCGTCCCCACCAACAAACCGCTTTAGAAAAGTTTTACAGGCTTTACGTTCTCATGATGAGAGATTTAATGATACTATCAATAAGATAGAATTAAATAAACGTCGTCCTGATAAAATTAGTATTATTGGTATAGGTGGTAAAGAAAAAAGTGATTCTTCTCAAAGTTTAAAAATAGAATCTACCTATAAACAATTAGAATTGAATTTTCCCATTGAAGAATGGCGAGATGCGATTTATGCCAAAATTGTCGTTAAGTGTGGAAATCGTCGTTATTGGGAAGATTGGGCTAAGGATGTAGCGAGAATTGCGGATACTCACACTTCCAGAATTAAGGGTTTATTAGCAAATTCAGAATCGGAAGCTAAACAGGTTTTTGATGAGTTTATCACGGGATTACATCAAAATATTAATCCCAATGTCAGTGAAGATGAAGCGATTGAAATGTTATCGCAACATTTAATTACTAAACCTGTTTTTGATGCTTTGTTTGAAGGTTACGAATTTACTAAGTTTAATCCTGTTTCTCAAACAATGCAAAGAATGTTAGATGTGTTAGAAGGTCAATCTTTGCAGAAGGAAGTCAAGACTTTAGAAAAGTTTTATCAAAGTGTGCGAGAACGCGCTAGTGGTATTGATAATGCGGAAGGAAAACAGAGGATAATTATTGAATTATATGATAAATTTTTCCGTGCGGCTTTTCCCAGGTTGGTAGAAAGATTGGGTATTGTTTATACTCCTGTGGAAGTGGTAGATTTTATATTAAAAGTGCTGATTTTGCTTTAAAACAAGAGTTTGGTGTGGGTTTAACTGATGAGGGAGTTCATGTTTTAGATCCCTTTACAGGTACGGGTACTTTTATGGTGCGGTTGTTGCAAAGTGGGTTAATTAAACCTGAAGATTTACAACGTAAGTTTACCTCAGAATTGCACGCAAATGAGATTGTTTTGTTAGCTTATTATATTGCTGCAATTAATATTGAGGAAAGTTATCATTTTGTAATTCAGACCTCTCCCCTAACCCCTCTCCTGCGAGGAGAGGGGAACAAAGAAATGGGGAATAATGAAAATGAAAACTCCCCCATCTCCGCTTCGGAGAGGGGGGTTGGGGGGGGGTTGGGGGGGTGAGGTCTTATCAACCTTTTAATGGGATTGTTTTAACTGATACTTTTCAAATGTATGAAAATGAGGGAACTGAAGATAAACCTAATTTTCCTAATTTTACTGATGATTTTCTTGAAAATAATCAACGGGTTATTAATCAAAAACAAAATAATATTACTGTGATTATTGGTAATCCTCCTTATTCTGGTGGTCAAAAATCTGTTAATGATAATGCACAAAATCTTAAATATGAAAAGTTAGAACGGAAATTAGAACAAACTTATTCTTCAAAAGGCACGGGAAAAAGAGCTCTTTATGATTCTTGTATAAAAGCTTTTCGGTGGGCAAGTGATAGAATTAAAGATAAAGGAATTGTTTGCTTTGTTAGTAACGGTTCATTTGTTGATAAAAATGCAATGGATGGATTTAGAAAATGTTTAGTAGATGAATTTACAAATATTTATTGTTTTAATTTAAGAGGATTTATCAGAGGAAAATCTGGAGATGATGCAAAAAAAGAAGGGCAAAACGTATTCAATATAATGACTGGTATAGCCATTACTCTTTTAGTCAAAAATCCTAACAAAAAACCAGAAAATAAAGTATTATACTATGACATTGGTGACTATTTAAGTCGTAGCCAAAAGTTAAATATTATTCATTATTTTGCGGATATATCCGCTATCAAATGGGAAGAAATAACACCCAATGATAGTTATGATTGGATTAATCATCGTAATGATATTTTTGAAACTTTTACATCGTTAAGTGATAAGAAAGATAAAGCAAGTAAAACTATTTTTGAGGTTTGTTGTAACGGTATAGTAACAGCTACCTACGAAAAACAAAGCGAACTAGGTTCACTATTTGCAACAGCAAACACAGAACAATACACCAAAAAAGAAAACATCCCCGATAGCATCTTAAAAGAATATCAGCAAAAATATCAAGACAAAACCATCACCAAAGAAGACATATTCTATTATATTTATGGAGTATTACATTCACCCGAATATAAACAACGCTTTGCATCTGACCTCAAGAAAATGTTACCACGAATCCCCTTTACAGCCGATTTTTGGACATTCAGTAAAGCGGGTAGAGAATTAGCATATTGGCATTTAAACTATGAAACCATAGAACCTTATGAATTAGAAGAATTTAAAAAAGAATTATATTTAGATGACGAAGATTATCGAGTCGAAAAAATGGGATTTGGTAAGAATAAAAACGGCACAGATAAAACCATCATTATCCATAATATTAAACTTACCCTATCGCAAATTCCCCTAGAAGCCTACGAATATATAGTAAATGGCAAATCAGCCTTAGAATGGATAATGGAAAGGTATAAAGTCACCAAAGATAAAGATAGTGGGATAATTAATAATCCTAATGATTGGTCAGAAGATCCACGTTATATAGTAGATTTAGTCAAAAGGATTGTGAGAGTAAGTTTAGAAACTGTGAGAATAGTTAATAGTTTACCAGCATTGAATGAAATTGTCTGATAATATTGTCTGAATCAGGATAACCAGGATTATAGGATTTACAGGATGTAATTTTTAAACTTCTGGTTTTCCTTTGCGTCTTATTGTCTGATAGCGAAGCGTGGCGTTAGCCATATCAGGATAACCAGGATTATAGGATGTACAGGATGATATTTTTTGTTGGCTAAAAAAATGAAAAATAGAGATTAAATTATTATATAATATCTTTAAATTCTGATACAAACAGAAAATTAATCAATAACATCCTGCAAATCCTCAAATCCTGGATATCCTGATTCAGACAAAATAGAAATTTCCCAATAATAGAAAAAAATATCCTACCAACAGTCACAAACAATTCATAAATAACAATCCTGCAAATCCTCAAATCCTGGACATCCTGATTCTGACAAAAAATTACCCGAAAACCCATACACCAAGAGACTTTCAACCCCGTTACTGTTCCCTGCGATAGCTTTTCTCCTGTTTGCTCTTGAGTGAAGGCGAACTTTATCCTAAAATGGCCAGTAGGCATTTGGTGAAGTGGTTGATTTTAATTGCCTCTTCCTACTGAAAATGAATCAAAAACAGTTAAAAGTAAGATAAGTCACCTCTGAGTAGCCCCTGAAAAAAGCTAACAGCTTGATATTGGATGCTCAAAAAAGGTAGATTAGGCGTTTTGAGTATCTTATGAGTATTATGAAAACTATGAAAGCGGAAAAGATTGATTTTCCAGTGCTACACTCGGAATTATTCTTGCGTCATCGTCTACAGGTAGTAGAGGAATTGTGGGAATCGGTTCTCCGGCAAGAATGCGGTCAAGAAATGGTAGACTTGTTACGTCAACTGCGGGATTTATGTTCTCCAGAAGGACAGGCTACAAATGACCAAGCTGCCTCTGCTGTAGAATTGATTGAACAATTGAATATCAATGAGGCAATTCGTGCGGCTCGCGCTTTTGCGCTCTATTTTCAGTTAATTAATATTATTGAGCAGGAATATGAGCAAAAGCAGCAATTAAACCGCTATGGGGATGAACCAGATGAGAGTGTTTTCCCCAGTATCATTTATTCTACTAATCAACGCGAAGAAGATTTACCTATTACTAAAGAAATAGGTAGTGACTTAATGACCTCGGAAACTCCCCAAAAAGGCACTTTCGCGGCTTTATTTCCCCTATTATTTAAGTTGAATGTCCCACCTCAACAAATTCAACGCCTGATTTCTCAACTGGATATCCGCTTAGTTTTCACTGCACACCCGACGGAGATTGTCCGTCATACTATCCGCGATAAACAGCGTCAGGTAGTCCATCTTTTACAAAAAATGGATCAGGCTCAATCTCATGCTGGTAGCTATCCTTGGGAAGCCTTGGAGGTGAAGGAAAGATTACTGGAAGAAATTCGCCTCTGGTGGCGCACTGATGAGTTGCATCAGTTTAAACCGACGGTTTTGGATGAAGTAGATTATGCCCTTCACTACTTCCAAGAAGTTTTGTTTGATGGAATTACGCAACTATATAAACGTTTCAAATATTCTCTAGCGGAAACTTTTCCCTGGTTAGAACCACCGACAACAAATTTTTGTTCTTTTGGTTCTTGGGTAGGTTCAGACCGAGATGGTAATCCCTCAGTGACACCGGAAGTAACTTGGAAAACCGCTTGTTATCAACGGAAAATGGTTGTCGAGAGATATATTAAGTCTGTGAAAGAGCTAGTTACATTATTAAGTGTGTCTATGCACTGGAGTGATGTACTGCCAGATTTATTAGAATCTTTGGAGTTAGATCAATCTCAGTTAAGCGGTGTTTATGATGCTTTGGCGTTGCGTTTTCGTCAAGAACCTTATCGCCTAAAATTATCTTACATTCTTAAACGCTTGGAAAATACCCGCGATCGCAATTTGGCTTTATATAATCGGGAAACGCCAAATAATGAAGATGCACCCATGTACCGTTCGGGGACAGAATTTTTAGCAGAGTTGTTGTTAATTCAACGCAACTTGACAGAAACAGGTTTAAGTTGTCGAGAGTTGGAAAATCTGATTTGTCAAGTAGAAATATTTGATTTTAATTTGACTCAATTAGATATTCGTCAAGAATCATCCCGTCATGCTGATGCGTTGAATGAGATTCTCGAATATTTGCAGCTTTTACCTCAACCCTACAATGAATTATCAGAAGAACAAAGAATAGCTTGGTTAACTTCAGAATTGCAAACTCGCAGACCGTTGATTCCTGCTGAATTACCGTTTTCGGAAAAAACCAATGATGTGATTGAAACTTTCCGAATTTTGCGATCGCTACAACAAGAATTTGGCATTAAAATCTGTCAAACTTATATTATTAGTATGTGCCGCGAAGTTAGCGACGTACTAGAAGTTTTACTATTAGCCAAAGAATCGAGTTTATTTGATCCTGTGGTTGCGGTAGGGACAATTCGCATCGTTCCTTTATTTGAAACGGTGGAAGATCTACAACGTTCTCGAAACGTGATGCGAGAACTGTTTGAATTGCCTTTATATCGGGCAATGCTGGCTGGTGGTTACGCCGCAAAAGAACAAGTAGCCCCATCTATTGCTACGCTTAATCCTAACTTACAAGAAGTAATGCTGGGGTATTCCGATAGTAATAAAGATTCTGGATTTTTAAGTAGTAACTGGGAAATTCATAAAGCCCAAAAATCACTTCAGAAAATCGCTGAAGGTTATGGCGTCAATCTGCGAATTTTCCATGGGCGTGGTGGTTCTGTGGGGCGTGGTGGTGGACCTGCTTATGAGGCGATTTTAGCCCAACCAGGTCATAGTATTAGTGGACGAATTAAAATTACCGAACAAGGGGAAGTATTAGCTTCTAAATATTCCTTGTTGGATTTAGCTTTGTATCACTTGGAAACTATCACCACGGCGGTAATCCAAGCCAGTTTACTAGGAACAGGGTTTGATGATATTAAACCTTGGAATGAGATCATGGAAGAGTTATCTCATGCGTCGCGTCAGCACTATCGTAACCTAATTTATGAGCAACCTGATTTTATTGACTTCTTCCATCAAGTCACCCCCATTGAAGAAATCAGCCAATTGCAAATTAGTTCTCGTCCAGCCCGTCGTCCATCTGGTAAAAAAGATTTAAGTAGTCTGCGAGCGATTCCTTGGGTATTTAGCTGGACACAAACCCGGTTTTTATTACCTTCTTGGTATGGAATTGGCACAGCCTTACAAGAATTTTTGGACGCAGAACCAGAACAACATTTGAAATTACTCCGCTATTTTTATCTCAAATGGCCATTCTTTAAAATGGTGATTTCTAAAGCCGAAATGACCTTAGCAAAAGTAGACATGGAAATGGCACGTCACTATGTTGATGAATTGTCAAATCCTGAAGACAAACCACGATTTGAGAAAGTTTTCGAGCAAATTTCTAGCGAATTCTTTCTGACTAGAGATTTAGTTTTAAAAATCACCGGACACCAAAAACTATTAGATGGTGATCCAGTATTACAACGTTCTGTACAATTAAGAAATGGAACAATTGTGCCTTTAGGATTTATCCAAGTTTCCCTATTAAAACGCCTTCGTCAATCAAAAAATGCCCCCACAACCGGAGTAATTCACTCTCGTTATAGCAAAGGAGAATTACTCCGAGGAGCATTATTAACCATCAACGGAATTGCTGCCGGCATGAGAAATACAGGTTGATTGGGTAATACACACCTGGGGTTTCTAGAACCCCTCCCCGCAAGCGAGGAGGGGAATATGATGTACTTGATATGATTAAGAAATACTATAGCGGTTCTCGGTTGTGCGAGATACAAGAACCCCACCCCCAACCCCCTCCCCGCAAGCGAGGAGGGGGCTTATGATGTATCTCATTCAAGTGCATACCGCTATATAATTGCTGATGATGTTTATAGTATGAGGTTAAGCTAATAAACAGGAAATGGGAAAGATTAGATATTCAATGAAAAACAATTTCCAGATAAATTGATAGAAATTAGTAATGGCTTTTTTGTCTTGTAAATCAACTCCAGCACCTTGCCACCACATCACAATTAAAGCTACTGTGTGAGTGATTAATATAAAAATGCTGTTAACTTCAGCAAGATGTAATAATCCTACTAAAATCATGCCTACATAACAGATTGTGATTACCCAAAGTGCGAGACTAAATACCTTTTGTTGTCCGAGTTGAAGAGTAAAAGTTGTGATATTGTAGGTTCTATCTCCTTCCATATCAGGAATATCTTTGAAAATAGCGATCGCAAATGTAAATACTAAGATAAACACAGTTAAAGCCCAAACTGCACCGGGAATACCTTGGCTTCTTTGCAACACCCAGCTAAAATGCAAAAACAAACCTAAATTAACAACTGTTCCCCGCACCGAAAAGATACATAAAGCTGCCCAAAAAGGAAACTGTTTTAACCGAATTGGTGGTAAAGAATAAGCAGTACCAATTGCTAAACTTATCGTTACCATTCCCATTAAAAATGGACCTGTTAGCCATGCTAAAGCTAAAGCCACAATCCCAGTAATAATAACAATTAATTGCCCTTGTCCTTTAGTAAATTCTCCTGATGCTAATGGTAAATCTGGTTTATTGATTTTATCAATGTCAATATCTTCTAACTGATTCAAACCAACAATATAAATATTGCCACTTATGCAGGCAATCCATGTTGCTAAAATTTGACTAAGATGTGAACTAGAAAATGGTGTAGAAGTGACACCCAGGGTAATTAAATATAAACCCAATACGCTCAAACTTGTTCCCATAATTGTATGGGGACGGGAAAACTTCCAAAAAGAATAAAACCAACTTTTTGGAGAAATAGCCGAATTTTGTTGATAAAATTGGTTCATCTTTTCTTATTTTTTATTTCTGACAATATATTTGATATTGCTAAACCTTTAGTAACTCAAGTTGCTAGTTGAGGCTAGTAATTGGTGATAAAATCTCTAGTTTTCATCCTGTTAATCCTTTAATCCTGTACTTCGACTCCGCTCAGTAACCGGATATCCTGATTCTGACAATGTTATTACTTTGTCCCGCGTAATAATCCAAATCTAACTAATCCAGTTTCATAACCTCGACGCATTAACCCTAAAGATAATGCCCCCTGAATTGTAGTCCAACCAGCCATTAATAAACCGATAAATGCTTGGGGTGTAAAAGCCGAATCAATTACCACATTCCAAAAAGGTGCAACTGCGGTTGACCAATCAGCCGTGCGAATATTATTTAATGGTAATTGCCAAGCGATCGCTTCATACTCTGCTAAAGAAATAACATAGGGTAAACAATAGACTCGATAAATATCCTCTAACTGCTTTTGCTCATCCGCTGTTAGTGCAGACTTATCTGTATTCCGATGACACCAAGTTACCATAATCAAAGTTCCGCCTGGCTTCAACACGCGATAACACTCTTGTAAAAACTTAGTTTTATCTGGCATATGTTCACCGCTTTCCAGTGACCACACCAAATCAAAGGAATTATCCTCAAAAGGCATTTCCTGAGCATTGGCAACCATAAATCTAGTTTTTTGACTCAAATTTATTGCCAACGATCTTTCTGTAGCCCTAGCAGCTTGTACAGGACTGAGTGTAATTCCCGTTGCATTTGCCCCAAACTTATCAGCTAAGTATAAAGAGCTACCACCGATTCCACAGCCGACATCAAGGATATTTTCAGCACCTTTAACATCTGCCCACTTGAGTAATTCTTCAATTAAATCAATTTGTGCTTGACGGCGTTCTTTTACTTGTTTTCCATCTACACCATAGTAACCATGGTGCATATGTTCCCCCCAAATTTGCTCCCACAAACCAGAAGAAGCATCGTAAAATTCCTGAATTTGTTTGTAAAGTATTTGACTCATTATTTTAGTAATAAAAAATTACAGAAAACTCAAAAAAAACTTATTTCTAGGCTACCATCTATGTTTTTAATTAGATAGGGATATTTTTTCGCCTGGGAATAACTCATTAATTCTACCTTGCGAAGATGTAAAAATAGCCTAACCGCAGAAAGTTTATTCATTTTTGATGTTTAATTATTATGACTGTTGCGCGGACAATTTGTTTGGGATTTGTAGCTGTCATTTTGTTGGGAGCAATTCTCTTGACAATGCCTTTCTCTACTGGTAATGGTAATTGGAATGATCCCATTGTTGCCCTATTTACTTCAACTTCGGCAGTTTGCGTGACAGGTTTAGCAGTGGTAGATACTGGCACTGAATTTTCCTTTTTAGGTCAGTTATTTATTGCCTTATTGGCACAGATTGGTGGTTTGGGTTATATGACAACTACCACATTTTTAATGTTATTAATTGGTAGAAAATTTGACCTGAGACAAAAAGTAGCAATTCAACAAGCTTTAGACCGTCCTGGAATGAGTGGTAGCACGCAAATTATCCGTTCGATTATTGCGACAACGTTATTGTTTGAACTCACGGGAGTATTTTTATTAATGATAGCCTTTGTTCCTGAAAAGGGTTGGCAAGAAGGAACTTGGTTAGCTATTTTTCATAGTATCAGTGCTTGGAATAATGCTGGATTTAGTTTATTTAAAGATAATTTAATTGGCTATCAATCTTCACCTTTAGTGATTATCACAATTGGCTGTTTAATTATCTTTGGAGGTATTGGCTATCAAGTAATTTTGGATATGTATTTGTGGTTGCGAGATAGCTTTACTTATCAAAGTAATCGCATCATTAAAAAAAACAGTTGTTTAATATTTTCCCTCGATTTTAAAGTTGCTACTAGCACAACTTTAATATTGTTAGTAGTTGGAACAATTGCAATTTTCTTTGTAGAAATCAGAAACGATAGCATCTTTGGACAATTAAGTTTATCTGATAAAATATTAGCCGCTTGGTTTCAGTCAGTCAGTACCAGAACCGCTGGTTTTAATAGTATTGACATTGGGAAAATGACTAATGCTGGATTATTCATCATGATTGCCCTGATGTTTATTGGTGCAAGTCCTGGAGGGACAGGAGGAGGAATAAAAACAACTACTTTACGAGTGCTTACCAGTTGTACAAATGCAATTTTGCAAGGCAAAGAAGAGGTATTATTATACAATCGCAAAATTGCCATTTCCTTGATTTTAAAAGCTGTTGGAGTGGTCTTTGGTTCACTGGCAACAGTGATTGTAGCTACGGTTTTAATTAGTATTACTGACCCCAAATTGGCTTTTATTCAAATCCTGTTTGAAGTAGTATCGGCATTTGGTACAGTCGGACTTTCCACAGGAATTACAGGGACTGTTTCTATTGCAGCAAAATTGATTTTAATTCTCACAATGTATATTGGTCGAGTTGGTGTTTTACTATTAATGTCATCTATATTAGGTGATCCTCGTCCTAGTAGAATCCACTATCCTGAAGAAAATCTCCTTGTTGGCTAATTACCAATTGATACCGAACTCAGGTAAAATTGATTAACGTCATCACAAAACCTTCAAAACCCTATTCAGGAAATATCATTTTTATGTCAGTGATTACCATTCGAGAACAACAGCAAATAGCCAGCAATTCTCATTTTGAAAAAAATAAGATAAAATTCTCTTAATTTAAGTGG
>JBAXRM010000093.1:0-18048 GCA_037131225.1 Nostocales cyanobacterium ELA583
AAAACCCACATTCAGCATGAGTAAATATACTCAAAATATTTTTCCCAGCAGGTTATTTTGTCAAAAAAAGAATTTCATAAAACAGCTAAAACCCAATCATAATAACCACTTCATGCTTTTTGCCATACATGGAGGTATTCAATGAATTTAATCTCAAACCAACTAATTTATTGACATTATTCTCAATAAGCTTGATTTTAGCTTTAGGTAGATATGCGATGGCTACGCCGCGCCGAAGGCATCGCCCTAATATAGAATTGCGTATAATTGTCTGAAAGCCTTATTATCATTGGGTTATAGATAATTCCAAAAATTCAAAAAACACCTGCGGAATGTGGGTTTTAAATATCCTTGTATTCTGAACAAAAGAAGAGGGAACATCTTCTTTTGTTCCCCCTGATTTTTGACACAAATACTGCTGTTTTAGACTTGAACTGCTAGTTTTGCTTCTTTAGCTGTCAATCGTTCGTAAGCATCACGCATTTTCAAGCCTGTCAATACTTGGAATAAACCAGTACCATTATTAGAACCTGGATATTCACGGTGTTGTAGTAACAAGTGAGTCATCTCACCTTGATATTTGGTGGATGTTTTGCTTAAATGTTTTTCGATGTAAATAACTTCATCGAGGTTATCAAATTGACCATCTACTTCTAAAACTGAGACATAACGACCATAGTAAACATCAGAACCGTAGTAAAGCTGCATACCGGGGTAAGAACAGGTTAGTTTGCGTCCACAAGGAGTCCACTGAATTGTTGAACCTTCATCAAACAGGTAGCTTGGCTCAAAGCCGTCTTTACCTTCCCGTTGTAACATCCGTACCCGCAAAACTTTACGTTCTGTATCGTTTTTAATTAAGTTTGTGGGTAATACTTGCAAAACCACATCAGCAAATTCTCTTTGTGGTTCAATGAATTTTTCAAAATCAGGTTTACGGGAATTAATTTGTGCGAGAACATCTTCATAACGGTGGCCTCTTTCAGCCATATCTCGTTGAATTTTCCAAGCAATTTTGACTTCATCACTAATATCAAAATAAACGCTGAAATCTATAAGTTCTCTTACTCTCTCATCATATAAAGGATGTAGTCCTTCTACTACGATAATATGATTTGGTTCAATCCATTCTGGTGGATCAATCATGCCGGTTTCGTGGTTATAAATCGGCTTGCTTACTCCATGACCTTCTTTAAGAGCTTTTATTTGCTCATACATTAGGTCAAAATTGTTTGCTCTGGGATCAAGAGCAGTTATCCCTGTTTCTTTACGCTGTTTACGGTCTAGGCAATGATAGTCATCTAAACAGATAACTGTCATGAATTCTTCGCCAAATAAATCAATCAAGCGACGTAAAAACGTAGACTTACCGCACCCAGAGTCTCCAGCTACTCCAATTAGTACCACGCGTTCCGGCTTAGTCATAAATTCCCTCTAAATACTAAAATGTGTCAATCAATAATTTTTCTCACAGCAGATTATGAATCTAGAACCTTACCCTAACGGTATCGTCCTACGTTCTGGCTATCCAGCATAACGATGACAGATTTAAACGGATAACTTATACGCCGATGGCAGTTAATCGTCCTAATTAGCCTAATTTTATCGCTGGTAAGTATTTAATCTTAGTGTTGCACTAGATTTTAACAGAAGGGGGTGTACTCTCACAAGATTTACCCTCAGCAAAAAATCTAGTTCTCTATCAATTATCTGCTTAACATTCTGCCACAGATGATACAGTTTTTTTGGGGAAAGATTGGAAAATAGGGGAAATATCTATAAATTTAAATAATAAGCTTCATTAGTATAATGTCATGGTATGCTAGAATAGCAGGTTTTAGTTGCGTACCCGGACTAAGTTATAATACATAGTTTCGGGGTATTTTCTGAATGAATAGCCTTGTCTTCAAAGACCCAAAATTTTTACTATACTGTAAAATGTTTTTGATAAAGTCTCAGACGATGTAGTTCAAGAAAAAAGATTAAAGTGATTCACTATTAACATTCTCGCAAAGACTTATCCTCTAATTTAGAAGGTGAACAGGTGTGTTTTTTGCCATACCTACTGGTCTTGGGCGAGTGTACTGAGCAAGGCATTATGAATAAATGATGTCGTTTTCCCAAATGGCCAGTTTTGTGATCCGAAAATCCGGTAAACTGAACTTCGCATAAGGATGGGAATGATTTTTTTTGATAAACGGTTAAGTAAATATCGGAGTGGTAGAAGGAATGTACAATCAAGGTGCTGTTGAGGGTGCTGCCAGTATAGAATCAGGTAGCCGCGTCTTCGTTTACGAAGTGATGGGTTTGCGTCAGGGTGAAGAAACTGATCAAACCAACTACCCAATTCGTAAAAGTGGCAGTGTATTCATCAGAGTACCTTACAACCGCATGAATCAAGAAATGCGACGGATCACTCGCCTGGGCGGTAAAATTGTTAGTATCCAACCTCTTAAAGCTTTAGAACTAGTCAACGGCAAAGTTGAAGTGGCAATTGCTGACGTTACAGTTAGCACAGAAGTTAAAGCTGAGGTAAATGTTAAGAATGAGGAACATGGTAAAGCCACACCTGTAAGTAATACTAGTGAAGCTAAAGGCTTTGCTAAATCACCAGCTAAGGATAAAAAAGGCAACACCATGACTCAAGCAAAAGCCAAAAAAGATGCTCATGTTGATGTTCCTGTGAACATTTATCGTCCTAATGCTCCGTTTATTGGTAAGTGTATCTCTAATGAAACCTTAGTTAAAGAAGGTGGAATTGGTATTGTTCAGCACCTCAAGTTTGACCTTTCTGGTGGTAACTTGCGGTATTTAGAAGGTCAAAGTATCGGGATTATTCCCCCTGGTGTAGATAAAAACGGTAAGCCTGAAAAACTCAGACTTTATTCGATTGGTTCTACTCGTCACGGTGACAATCTCGATGATAAAACAATATCTTTGTGTGTTCGGCAGTTAGAGTACAAGCATCCAGAAACTGGTGAAACAGTTTACGGTGTTTGTTCTAGTTATCTGACTAAAATCAAACCCGGTGATGATGTCAAAATCACTGGTCCTGTTGGTAAAGAAATGTTGTTGCCTGAAGATACTGAAGCTAATGTAATCATGTTAGCAACAGGTACAGGTATTGCGCCAATGCGGACTTACCTATGGCGGATGTTTAAGGATGCCGAAAGAGCAGCTAATCCAGAATATCATTTTAAAGGATTTTCCTGGTTGCTGTTTGGTGTGCCAACAACTCCCAATATTCTCTATAAAGAGGAATTGGAAGCAATGCAAGCGAAATATCCTCAAAACTTCCGTCTCACCTATGCTATCAGCCGGGAACAAAATAATCCTCAAGGTGGCAGAATGTACATTCAAGACCGTGTTGCAGAACACGCTGATGAATTGTGGCAGTTAATTAAAAACGAAAAAACTCACACTTACATCTGCGGTTTGCGCGGTATGGAAGAAGGCATTGATGCAGCTTTGAGTGCTGCTGCGGCCAAAGAAGGTGTGGTTTGGAGTGATTATCAAAAAGAAATGAAGAAAGCTCACCGCTGGCACGTAGAAACATACTAATTGGTCACTCGATTTTGGATTGACGATTTTGGATTTTGGATTGACTCCACACTAAAGTGTAGAAGCTCGAAAATTTTAGATTTTGGATTGACAATTTTTCTGTTGTGAAAATGACGGGGCTTGTACCAAATTTTTTTAATCTAAAATCTAAAATCTAAAATCTAAAATTCCCGGTCAGTGGTCATGGAACAAATAACAAAGGATAATCAGTAGGTAGGGCTTATGCTCTGCCTACAATTGTTTTATATAAATTTAATGTGGGTGCAAAATCTGTGGCTGTCAAATTAGGAATACTTGGATTAGGTACAGTAGGAACAGGGACAGTACAACTGTTGCAAGACAAGGTAGGCCGTCATCCACTGTTACAGGAAATTGAAATCTATCGGGTGGGTGTGCGATCGCTCACTAAACCCCGTGCTGTAGAATTATCTACAGAGGTGATAACTACGGATTTAGAAGCCATTGTTAATGATCCAGCCGTAGATATAGTTGTCGAGTTAATGGGGGGATTAGAACCCGCAAAAACACTAATACTGGCAGCTATAAAAAATGGTAAGCACGTAGTCACCGCCAATAAAGCCGTAATTTCCCGATTTGCTGCGGAAATATTTACCACTGCTAATGAAGCAGGTGTCTATGTGATGTTAGAAGCTGCCGTTGGTGGTGGTATCCCTGTAATTCAACCCCTGAAGCAGTCTTTAAGCGTTAACCGCATTAATACTATTATGGGGATTGTCAATGGCACAACCAACTACATCCTCACCAGGATGCAAACAGAAGGCAGTGAATTTAATGATGTTTTAGCAGACGCGCAGAAATTGGGTTATGCTGAAGCTGACCCAACGGCAGATGTGGATGGTTTAGATGCCGGAGATAAAATTGCTATTTTGGCATCTTTAGGGTTTGATGGGCGAATTAATCGAGAAGAAGTCCATTGTGAAGGAATTCGCCAAGTTACAAAAACAGATATTACTTATGCTGCTAAATTGGGATTTGTAATTAAATTACTAGGCATAGCACAACACTTAGATATAGATAACTCCCGGCTTTCTGTCAGAGTTCATCCTACCCTAGTACCACAAACTCATCCTTTAGCTAGTATCAACGGTGTTTATAATGCCATTCTGGTAGAAGGAGAACCCCTTGGCCAGGTAATGTTATTCGGTCCTGGGGCTGGGGCGGGCGCTACTGCCAGTGCTGTATCATCAGATATATTGAATCTTGTTGCTACTCTGAAAACCAATACAACTACACCGAATCCTCTCTTAGCTTGTAGTCATCAACATTACTCGCAAATTACCCCTATTTCCGAGTTAGTAACGCGGTTTTATGCCCGTTTCCTCAGCAAAGACCAAGCGGGAGTTATTGGTAGATTGGGAACTTGTTTTGGCAATTATGGCGTAAGTTTAGAGTCAGTTGTCCAAACTGGCTTTCAAGGAGAACTCGCAGAAATTGTCGTTGTGACCCACAATGTCCGGGAAGGTGACTTTAGAGAAGCTTTGGCAGAAATTCAAGCTATGGAATCAATAGACAGTATCCCCAGCGTTTTACGAGTGCTTTGAAAGGAACAATAAACATCTGACGAAAAAGGATGTCTAATTAACGATTTCTATTGAATACCTGCGCTATTTTTCTATAGGTTGGGTTGAACGAAGAGAAAACCAACCAAATACGTTACAAATACGTTGGATTTCGGGACTCGACCCGACCTACAAATCTACCATTAGTAAGGGTTTAGCACTGCTAAACCCCTACACCTATACTACAGATAGGGATATTTTTTTAATTACAAGTCCCTTAAGATTCAGGAGAGTTTTTACCAACAACTTGGGATTTGAGGGTGGTAATTTCACCGGATAATTCTTGTCTGCTAGACGCTTTGAGTAAATAGCGATTAACAAACCACACAGAATAACCAATCCCAATTAGTTCAAAGGTAGGTGCTACTAAGGGAACATCATTAAGAGCATCTAATACAGCTAATAGTACCTTAACTGTGACTACTGCTGTTACTACTACACCAATACTCACGATGGGCTGTTGATAATGACCAAAGAACTTACCTACATAGTCTGGTAATGTACCCAAAAAACCAGAAATTTGTTGTCCATATTTCAGCCATTGTTCTTGAGACTGGACTGGAGGCTGAAGTTTGGTGAGATTTCCCATTTGGGTATTAATTTCGGGAATTGTAGTTTCTTTTGTCGGGGTTTCTTGAAATTCTGGTTCTTGCATTTTCGCTTCCATGATTTTGAAAGTTGAGTTTCTTACTTAGATATTTACAACCAAAAGGCTGTTAAGTCACGCTTCTACCACTGTTAAGAGTGAGAGATTAGAGATTATTGGTTTATCTTACATCCAGACTTCTTCCCAAGTATGACAAAACTTTACGCGAAATCTAGTAACATAAGTTGCTATAGGACTCTTATTTGATTTTGGAAATATCTGTAGGGTGGATAATGCCTACAGAATAAGGGTTTTGGGGGTAATGCCCATCCTCCGTACAGTCCAGAAATCATTAAGGATTTTTATAGTTAGGGAAAAAGTCAGGATAAAACTAAATAGCCAGGTATTTTAGCAAATTTCCGCAAAGTTTAGAAATTTAAGTAAATTTTTATTGTTTTTGCCCCATGATGCTGCTTTGGTTTTATTCTTTGTACTGAGTTTGACGCTGACATAGTAACCCTATAACAAATTGTCCTTTTTATCATTTTTATAGTTATGACCACAAATATTGATTTCCTTAGTCACCTTAATCCTAGTCAACGTCAAGCCGTAGAACATTACTGCGGACCATTATTAGTTGTAGCTGGTGCTGGTTCGGGAAAAACTCGAGCGCTTACTTACCGCATTGCCAACTTGATTCTTAAACATCGTGTTAATCCGGAAAATATCCTTGCGGTGACATTTACTAACAAAGCCGCTAGGGAAATGAAGGAGAGAATTCAAAAGATATTTGCAGAACAATTAGCAATATCGCAATATGGTAAAAAGTTTAATTTGCTGACAGAATATGAACAAAGTTTATTAAAATCGCAGGTTTACCGCAATACTATCAAAGATATGTGGTGTGGAACTTTTCACAGTTTATTCTCGCGGATTCTGCGGTTTGATATCGAAAAATATCAAGATGAAAAAGGCAGAAAATGGAATAAGAACTTTTCGATCTTTGATGAATCTGATGTGCAAAGTGTGATTAAAGAAATAGTTACCAAAGATTTAAATTTAGATAGTAAAAAGTTTGAACCTAAATCTGTGCGCTACGCTATTAGTAATGCTAAAAATCAAGGACTTTCTCCCACACAATTTGAAAGTGAACAACCAAATTATCGGGGTAGGGTGATCGCAGATGTCTATAATCGCTATCAGGATAAACTTGCTCAAAATAACGCTTTAGATTTTGATGATTTAATTTTAATTCCTACGAGATTATTTCAACAAAATGAGCAAGTTTTAAGTTATTGGCATCGGAAATTCTGTCATGTTTTGGTTGATGAATATCAAGATACCAACCGGACTCAATATGATTTAATTCAGCTTTTGGTGACGAATGACGAAAAACGTAAAAGCGAATGGCAATGGCAAAATCGGTCTGTGTTTGTTGTCGGTGATGCTGACCAGTCAATTTACAGTTTTAGAATGGCAGATTTTACCATTTTACTAGAATTTCAAGAGAATTTTGGCGATGGTTTAGCAGATGATGATACTCGTTCTATGGTGAAGTTAGAAGAAAATTATCGTTCTTGTGAAAATATTCTCCAAGCTGCTAATGAATTAATTGAAAATAACACCCAACGCATTGATAAAGTTCTTAAAGCTACCAGAGAACCAGGAGAAGCAATTTATTGTCATAAAGCTGATGAAGAAATGGCAGAAGCGGCTTTTGTTATTAACCAAATTAGAAATTTAGAACATCAAAACCCGGAGTTAAATTGGGGTAATTTTGCGATTTTATATCGAACTAATGCCCAATCTCGACCTTTTGAAGAATTATTAGTTAAATATCAAATTCATTATACGGTTGTGGGAGGAATGAAGTTTTATGATCGTAAAGAAATTAAAGACTCTGTTGCTTATTTAAGAGCGATTAATAATCCAGCGGATACTGTGAGTTTATTGCGAGTTATCAATACACCTCGTCGCGGTATTGGTAAGGCTACTGTTGATGCTTTGGTGAATGCTTCCCAGCAATTAGGAACAACTTTATGGGAAATCTTAAGTGATGAAACATCTGTAAATACTTTAGCAGGACGTTCAGCAAAAGCTGTAAATAATTTTGCAGCGATGATTCACAATCGTCAAGAACAAATTAAAGTAGTTCCCGGTTCGGAAATTTTACAAGGGATTTTAGAAGATTCTGGTTATATTAAGGAATTACAAGATCAAGCTACAGATGAATCTGATAATAGAATCAGCAACGTAAATGAATTGCATAACGCTATGTTGCAATTTCAAGAAGAAAATGCAGGAGAAGATATTTCTTTACAGGCATTTTTGCAAAGTGCGGCTTTGAGTTCTGATTTAGATAATTTAAAAGAGGGACAAACCGCAGTTTCATTAATGACTTTACACGCTTCTAAAGGGTTGGAATTTCCTGTAGTCTTTTTGGTGGGATTAGAACAGGGATTGTTTCCGGGATACCGTTCTTTACAAGATCCTTCATTGTTAGAAGAAGAACGACGTTTATGTTATGTTGGGATTACTCGCGCTCAAGAAAGGTTGTTTTTATCTCATGCCAGAGAACGACGTTTATATGGGTCTAGAGAACCGGCAATGCGATCGCAATTTCTCGATGAATTACCAGCAGAATTATTAACTACGCAAAATAAAGTTACCCGGAGTTTTAGTAAAACTACATCTGCAAACACTAGCAAAGAAAGCACTTCTGGAATTTGGCAGGTAGGTGATAGAGTATTACATAAATCCTTTGGACTTGGGGAAATTACTCACGTTTTTGGAGAAGGAAATAAGGTTTCTGTAGCGATTAAATTCCTTAGTTTAGGACAAAAAATTGTTGATCCTAGAGTAGCGCAATTACAAAAAGTTGGTTAAGAAATGTAGCTTGGGTGACAGCAAAACCCAACATGATCAAGGATTTTGTTGGGTCAGCAGGTATGAATATAAGCGAAGGTATCGCTCTTATTTGGCTTATGGAGGAGATAGTGCGATCGCATCATCAAATCAAAGACTTAATCAAGTATAATAAACATAATCACGAAAAGGGATTAACAAAATGCAAGCTATTCTCCTCAGCAGCGAAGAAGTTGCTAAACGTGCCAAAGAATTATATGACAATGGTATTCGTCAGCAAGTAGAAACAGCAGAAAACATCGGAAA
This sequence comes from Nostocales cyanobacterium ELA583, assembly GCA_037131225.1. Lineage (GTDB taxonomy): Bacteria > Cyanobacteriota > Cyanobacteriia > Cyanobacteriales > Nostocaceae > Dolichospermum. The sequence goes on from JBAXRM010000093.1 coordinate 8,899, forward strand.
AATGATAATTATTGATATAGAAACAGGTGAATATGCAATTGATAAAATAGGGATAGAATCAGCGCATTATTTACGGAATAAAAACCCATTAGCTAGACTTTTCGGGATTCGCATTGGTTATAAAGTTGCTGTATCCTTTAGTGGAGAAATGGAGCGTGATTATCGGTGATAAATGGTATTATCAAAGATGGACGTGCAACTGTTAATGTTATATTTCGATTACCAAATCAACCAGATTTTACCATTGAATTTGTAATTGATACAGGTTTTACAGAGTTTCTTTCCTTACCGACCGCAGCAGTTAAGCTTTTGGGTTTTCCTTTTGTTTATGATATGTATGCAAATTTAGCAGATAATAGTCGTGTGCTTTTACCAGTACATCAAGCTACTATTATTTGGAATGGAGAGGAAAGAGAAGTTAATGTTTTAGCTACAGGAAGACTACCATTATTAGGAACTGGTTTACTTGATGGTTATGAACTATCTATCCAATTTACAGAAGGTGGTTTAGTAACAATTGAGGATTTATAGTTGAATTGTGTTTATAGAATAAATGTTGATTGGATATCCTGATTCTGACAATTAAACAATTAAATTCCCAAACTTAGGACTCCACCACCCTTTTGCGGTATGAAAATAAGCCACGTCCTTATGTTTCTTATCCTTCCATGACTCTTGACCAGAACACCGCAACATAGTCTTATTTTGCCCATCCTTCATATAACTATACTCCTCTAAAGGTTTCTTACATACCGGACAGGGATAAGCAGTAACCTTTACCGCAGGTTTAGGAGTATTTTCAACTTCAGATGTTTTCGGTTTTGGTGCTGTCCAAGTTTTGTTAAAATCACTCCAAAACAGAACAATATTCTCACAACCACTCACACATTTAAGAAAATATTTCTTTTTAACCTTACTACTGGGAATTTTCGCTAAAAAGTTATTACATTCAGGACAACGAGTTTTAGAAGTTTCATATTTACGATCAACTAAACTATTATTTTTAGCTGTAGTTGATGAAGTAACAACCACAGCTTTAGCTTTAGAAAGTGCCGGGATAAAATAATTTTGATTCCAAGTAGTGAGATAATGTTGCCAAGAGTTTTTTCCTTCTGCAATTTTATCTAATTCCTCTTCCATCTTCGCAGTAAATTCTGCTTCTAATAAATCCGGTAACGCCTTTTGCAAAAACTCATCCACTTCTAACCCTAAAGCTGTCGGTTGTAAATTATCTTTTTTCAATTCTACATAATTGCGTTTTTTCAAAGTAGCAACTGTGGGAGCATAGGTACTAGGACGACCAATACCTTTTCTTTCCATCAATTGGACTAATTTTGGTTCACTGTATCTTGGTGGTGGTTGGGTCTGTTTTTGCTCATGTCCAGCATTTTCTAAAGTCAGTGTTTGTCCCTGTTGAAAAAGAGGTAAAACCGCATCCTTACCAAGATTTGGCCAATATTTTGCATAACCATAAAATTCTACAACTTGCCCTCTGGCTTGCCATAAAATATTACCAGATTTTGTAATGATCACAGTTTTTCTAACTTGAGCAGGACGACATTGAGAAGCGATCGCTCTTTTCCAAATCATCACATATAGGTTAAACTCATCATCAGGTAATTCCACTCGCAATTGCACCGAAGGACGAAACACATCTGTGGGACGAATAGCCTCATGTGCTTCCTGTGCGGTTTTACCACTGCGCTGTTTGGCTACCTGCTGGGGGACATTTTGAGGATCATTTTGTTCCAACCATTGACGAGCGCTCGCACAAAATTCAGGACTTAACATAACTGAATCTGTTCGCATATATGTGATTAACCCAGCCTCATATAGCTTTTGTGCCACTTGCATGGTTTTGTCGGGGGCAAATTTCAGCTTAGAACCGGCTGCTTGTTGCAGGGTAGAAGTGATAAACGGTGGAGGAGGTTGACGATAAATGAGTTTTCCTTCAATCTGAATAATTTGATGCGGATGATGTTTTGCTTCCTCAACTAATCTTGTGGCTTCTGCGGCTGAGAGAACGCGCTTAGATTCGGGTTTTTCCGTGTTATTACTAGCAGCATCATCATGAGTTTGTGTTTCTGATTCTAGTGTTTCTGTGGCAGAATTGACCGCACCGTTGTAAAAAGCCCGGAATCCTTCTTGATAATCTACCCACACACTCCAGTAATCTTGGGGGACAAAAGCCAGAATTTCTCTTTCTCGCTGACAAATTAGGTGTAATGTGGCGCTTTGGACTCGGCCTACACTTTTTGCCCCGTTATTTAATGCCCAAACTAAGGGACTACCTTTGTAACCTACCAGTTTATCAAGACAATCTCGACATAATCCTGCACCGATTAAATTGGTATCAAGTTTTCTAGGGTGAGCGATCGCATTTTTAACCGCAGATGGTGTAATCTCTGTATAAACTACTCGTTTGGGTTCTCTTAAACCTAAAGTTTCTTTAAGATGCCAAGCAATGGTTTCTCCTTCCCTATCTGGGTCTGTAGCTAAAACCACTTCATCAACTTGCCTAACAGCCGCTTTTAACTGTTGAATTGTTTCCTTTGCTCGTTGGTCACGGGGTATATAATTGCAGTTTACGCTATTGCCCTCCATAGTAAAACCCAGGGAATCATCACCCTCGTTACTGAGTTCGCGGATATGTCCACAACTAGCGCGAACAATCCAATCTGCACCGAGAATTTGGCTCAGTTTTTTGATTTTTCCGGGAGATTCAACTACTAGCAGACGTTTAGGCATGATTAGCTATAAAAGAAGACTTTTGTGATTTATACTCAAAACGGCTTAATTATTCGATTTAAGTGGGTAAGGGTTTAGCGCTGCTCATAGGTGTCAACATAAGCTCAAACTGTTGTCCCACAGCCGTTCTACCCCACCCCTCAATCCCCTCCCCTCTAGAGGGGAGGGGAAGTTTTACGTCAGGAAAACGGGGGTGGGGTTCTTCTGAATTGATTGGTAGTCGAGTAAATTTAATAACCTGCAATTCTGATTTAACGTGGAATGGTGCGTTATGCTGTCGCTCTAAGCGAAGCCATGCCCGCAAGGGCTTTACACACCCTATTTTTGCACTTTATTTAATTTACATTTATTTGTCTTCCAGATAATTCTGCAACTACACTCACCAAGTGATCAGGTTCTACAGGTTTCTTAATATGCTTTTGAAATCCTGCTGATATAGAGTCTACCTGATCTGCTTCTCCAGTATAACCAGTGAGTGCGGCTGCGGGAATTTGTCCGCCTTCTTCAACACTCAACGCCCTCACCTGACGCATTAAATCATAACCATTTTCATTTGGTAGACCAATATCAGATAAGAGGATGTCATATCCACCAGGATTAGCTTTGAGTATTGATAAGGCTTCTTGGGCTGATGTGGCTGATGTGACTTTTACTCCGTAATCTTCCAGGATGATGTGAAATAATTGGCGGATGTCTGGTTCATCATCTACGACTAGCACACGCACACCGAACAATGATGGATGGTCAGGAGGGGAAGTAGGAACAGGTTCTATTGCTATTGCGAGATTACTTTCTTTTACATTCGGTTCTAGGTTTCTTTGCATGGGTAGCCTGATTGTAAAAGTTGTCCCTTGATCCTCACCTGGACTGGTGACTGCAACTGTACCACCGTGAAGTTCTACCAAGTGACGGACAATTGCTAAACCAAGTCCCAATCCAGGATTTGATTTACTTGTAGTCCCATCAGCTTGACGGAAGCGATCAAATACATAGGGGAGAAAGTCAGAACTAATACCCATACCAGTATCCCTGACTTGAATCTCTGCTTGCAAATCAGTGTACTTTAAAGAAATATCAATTCTTCCTTCTGTGGGAGTAAATTTAATGGCGTTAGAAAGTAAATTCCAAACGATCTGCTGTAAGCGAATCGGATCTCCTGGTAGGGATCTGGAGGTAGAATCTAAGTCTGATGTAATTTTAATGTTTTTCGCTTCTGCGGACAGATTTACAACCTCTATCGCTGCTGAAATTACGGTTACAAGCTGCACAGGCTGGATATCTAGATTTAGCCTACCAGAGCTAATGCGAGAAATATCCAATAAATCCCCAATCAGCAGGTTTTGAGCTTGAGCAGCGCGTTCAATGGCTTCTAATGCCTGATTGGTCTTGGTTTCATCTAGCTGCTTTTTTCGGAGTAATTGCGTCCATCCAATTAGAGAACTCAGGGGGTTTCGCAACTCGTGAGAGAGAATGGATAAAAATTCATCTTTGGCGCGGTTGGCTGTTTCTGCGGCATTTCTGGCTGACTGTTCTTGTTCTAGGAGTTGAACCCGTTCTGCTTCGAATTGTTTCTCTTGGGTAATATCCTCAATTACTAAAAGAATCAGTGGTTCATTCCCTACTTGCGGCAGTTGACGGGCATTGAGACACATAACTTTGTAGCCGATTTCCTCGAAATTATGCTCAACTTCTACGTCTTGAAACTGGGTTTGCTGGGGGAGAACTTCTTCTAAGAGCGATCGCAGTTTAGCAATATTCCACTGTCCATTACCGATTTCATAAATTAGGCAATTTTCTGTTGCTTCCCGCACCACCCTAAATGTGTCATAGAAAAACTGATTAGCTGTAACTACCCGTAAATCTGTATCCAGCACCACTAAAGATTGGCGCACAGTATCCACAATTGCTTTTTTAAAATCACGGGATGCTATGAGTTGATCAGCGCTATGTTTGAGTTCATCAATATCCACCAAAACTACCACAGCACCATCAATTTTATCATCTAGCGTCCGATAGGGGCGAATACGTAAATCATACCAATGATTATTTTGGTCTTGCACTTCCTGAGTTTTAAAATTCAGAGTCCTAATTACTTCTAAAACTTGTGTCTCCAAATCTGGTATATTTAACTTATGTTTAATATTACTAAATGGTCGTCCCACATCGGAAGGAATTAAATTAAATATTGACCCTGCCATGGGAGTAAAGCGACGAATCTGTAAATCACCACTTAAGATCAGGACAGAAATATTAATATTAGTCAGGAGATTTTGTAAATCATTGTTTACCTGATTAGATTCAATATTTCGGCGTTGCAGTTCATCATTAATCGTACTTAATTCTTCATTACTAGCTTGAATTTCTTCCTTCGCTGTTTGTAATTCCTCATTGGTACTTTGCAATTCTTCATTGCTAGAAAGTATTTCTTCGTTTGCCGCTCGCAAATCTTGATTAGAAACTTGCTGTTCCTCAATAATTGATTGCAGATAATCTTTAGTAGTTTTTAATTCTTGGTGTAGTAGATCAGCAGTTTCTTTTTCATGATTGATTTTTTGCTCCTGTTCAAATTTAATCTCGCTGGCTGGTGCTGTGTCAGAAGTAACTAAAGAGGATAATTCTCTAAACAAAACTAAAAATAATTTTTCTACCTCTGCACCATCAATAGTAAAGGGAATTACATCAATTTTTATCAGCCTAACTGCGTTTTCAGTTTTGATTTGGATTCCTGCTCTTGTGACTGCTACCTCTTCTTTTTTAGCTTGATAGATGCAGCTACGTAAATCTAACCGCAATTCTTCCTTAGCCAGTTTCAACAAATTAAAACTGGGTTTGCCTGGTGCCAGTTCTAAATAAGCATTGGTCTGACCTCGGAATTGCAAAATTTCCAAATTATTATTAATCACCACCCCCGCAGGTGTAAATTTGTTTAATATAATTCTGTCAACTTGTCTCTGCATTTCCAGATCATTGTTATAAATATTAGGATCTGGTATTTGTGCTTTCGGAAATTCCAACGCATAGTCACTGGTAATTAACTCAATCCCCAATTGGGAAGATATCATTTTTCGAGCATATATCTTGTACTTTTTATCCACTACAGAAAACAACTCAGAAAAATCCCCCACTGCTTCTGATATCCCTAACATCAAAAAGCCTGTAGGTTTAAGACCATAATGGAAAGTGGGAATAATTTTCCTCTGGACAGCCGCACCCAAATAAATTAGGACGTTGCGACAACTAATCAGATCCAATCGAGAAAAAGGCGGATCACTAATCAGGTTTTGTTTGGCAAAAATACACAGTTCTCGGACTGACTTATTAATTTGATAGCCACTCTCAACCTTTACAAAGAAACGTTGTAATCGTTCTGGAGAAATATCTCCTATTTCGGTGGTTTTGTAAATACCAGTTCTCGCTTTTTCTATGGCAATATCATTAATATCTGTCGCAAAAATCTGAATGGGGATATTAATAATAGGCTGATTCGTTAAAAATTCTATTAAACAGATGGCAATAGAGTAAGCTTCTTCACCAGTGGCACATCCTGCTACCCAGATGCGGATCGGATTATCATATTTACGTTCCTTGGTAAGAATAGGAAATACTTGAGTTTTTAAGGCTTCAAAGCTTTGTGGATCTCGGAAAAAACTGGTGACAGTAATTAATACATCTTGATAGAGTGCGCTAACTTCCTCTGGGTGATTTTGCAGATAATAAATGTAATCTTCTAGCTTATCTAAGCTATACAACATCATTCGGCGATGAATTCGCCTTTTCAAAGTATTCTGCTTGTAATAGTTAAAATCAATACCCGTAGACCCTCGCAGAATACTGAAAATCTTTACTAAAGGATCTGTGACATCTGAGATAACTTCAATTTCTTCAATCGGTTCTGCTTCTCTAATGTAGGGATGAGCGCTGATGTTTGCCAGTTTCTCGGCAATTTGTTGGGGAGTGAGGATAAAATCTACATAACCAGAAGCTACAGCCGTATTAGGCATGATATTAATCATTCCCGGTTCTTCAGCTTGGGCAAAGGTAATGCCTCCTGCAACTTTAATGCTTTCTAAACCCTTTGTCCCATCTTTATTACTCCCTGACAGCACCACACCGATGGCTTTGTTGCCTAAATCATCTGCTAAAGATATGAGGAAATCATTAACAGTTAGTGCCAGTCCGCGAGTCTTTTCACGGGGGTTGAGTTTTAGCACCCCTTTAGCAATGGTCATGGTGACATTAGCCGGAATCACATAAACATGATTCGGTTCTACTTTCATCCCTTCCCGGACTTCACTTACAGGCATTTGGGTTGTCCGAGACAGAATTTCCGACAACATACTTTTTTGATCAGGACTTAAATGCTGAACCAGCACAAATCCCATTCCCGTATCTATTGGTAAATGGCTTAATAGTTGGGTAAATGCCTCTAAACCACCGGCAGAAGCGCCAATACCGACAATGGGAAATAAATTTTTTTGTTCTTCCTGCTGTTCTGGAGATAGTTCAACGGTAGTTTTATTTTCTTGAGATTTTTTAGGAGACCGCCGAGTATTCATAATATGCACCCGATTAAAGTCCGGGGTTTGAATATTTTGAGTTAGGGAAATTTGATTCCCCTATATTTACTCTAGCGAAATGTGGGGTTCATAATATATATATTTTGAGAATATATATAAATATAGGTATACAATTTTCGTGATTATATTTCCCATGCAAGCTTCTACAAAAACCTGGATTTGGCAAGATTTTTCTATTTGTTATCAAACTCAAGGAAATACAGGCCCTGCTGTGATTCTTATCCACGGATTTGGTGCATCCTGGGGACATTGGCGGAAAAATATCCCAGCTTTAGCGGAAAGTTGTCGGGTTTATGCGATTGATTTAATTGGTTTTGGCGGTTCTGCTAAACCCAAACCAGGAGAAAAAATTACCTATACCCTAGAAACCTGGGGACAGCAAGTTGCGGATTTTTGTCGAGAAGTGGTAGGTGAACCTGCGTTTTTAGTGGGTAATTCTATTGGTTGTATTGTGGCTATGCAAGCGGCGGTAATTAACCCGGATTTAGCTTTGGGAACTGCTTTACTTAACTGTTCTTTGCGGTTATTACATGATCGCAAACGGGTTAATTTACCTTGGCTGAAGCGATTTGGTGCGCCAATTTTACAAAACTTTTTAGCAATTAAACCAGTCGGTGATTTCTTTTTTGCTCAATTAGCTCAACCGCAAACAGTGAAAAAGATTCTTTTACAAGCTTATGCTAATGGGGAAATGGTGACAGATGAATTAGTTGATATTTTGATGACTCCGGCCAAAGATCCTGGGGCAGCGGCGGTATTTTTGGCTTTTACGGCTTATTCAAGTGGTCCTTTACCGGAAGATTTATTACCTTTATTATCTTGTCCCACAATTATTTTATGGGGAACATCTGACCCTTGGGAACCTATTAATTTAGGTAGAGAGTTAGGCGATTTTCCCCAAGTCCAAAAGTTTATTCCTTTAGAAGGTGTTGGTCATTGTCCGCAAGATGAAGCACCTGATTTAGTAAATCCGATTTTACTAGATTGGATTAGTAATCAACATCCAATACTTGTCGGTTAAGGAAATGTAGGTTGGGTTGAGCGACAGCGAAACCCAACATTACCAAGGATTTCGTTGGGTTTCGTTCCTCAACCCAACCTACGATATAATGACTTTTCGAGGCTTAACCGAGCAGTATTGAATCAACATCAATCTATACCCAGTCTTCAATCATAAGAAACTGGTTGATCTTACAGGATTACCCGGCAAGCGTAAAGCTCACTCAAAAACTAGTTATTTTTGAATGAGCTTTATTGTTTATTAAATTCTAAATAAATTGGGCTAACTTATTACCAGCGACGATGAGGTCTCCAGCCCCAACGAGGTCTCCAGCCCCAACGACCGCTGCCCCTATAACCACCAGAGAGAAGTTGCTGTTCTTCTATTGATAGTTCTACAATTAAATCAGATGGGATATTTAGAGATGGAATATTTTGCTTTGACATAATAATTATTAACCTCGATTAATTGTTTATTAGGTTTGGTTGAACCATATTTACTGTTATAAAGATATTTGTGATTAATTTAATGATTCTATGGTTATAAAGATTAGTTGATAATCTATATCTTTTGATTTGAATAAATAAATTTCTTTTCTGAATAGAGACAGACTATTACAATTTTAAAGCCTGATATAAAAAAGAAGAGAGGAGAAGGTTAAGCCCGAATTTCGGCAATGTTATACTGCAAACGGTTTATAATTTAACCAAATATGGAACCCCTCTGATAAACCTCTCCCCGCACCCCTCCCTGACCCTCCCCTACAAGGAAGGGAAAAGGAGCAGCTTTTATGATTGGAGAGGCTTTGAGACTGTTTGTTGTATT
>JBAXRM010000094.1:0-17824 GCA_037131225.1 Nostocales cyanobacterium ELA583
GCCTGTCTCTTGCTTACCTTTTTTTCTCTACTACCCCTACTTATTGAGCCGATACATAAATAAGATCCCCGACTTCTTTTTAATATTTTATCAATCAATGATTAAATAAGGTAAGAAGTCGGGGATCTAAGGACAAAAGGAAAAATCATCATGGCAGAATATCAAAAGATTGAATATCGCATTGGTAAAGACGGTAAAATTGTGGAAAAAGTTTTAAGTGCAACTGGTTCTAGTTGTGTAGAAACAACAAAAGGGGTAGAACAATCCTTGGGAGAAATAGAATCTCAGGAATTGTTACCCGAATATTATCAAGATGATGAATTTATTACAACTTCTGAAAATCAATCTTTACAACAACAGTAAACTAGATCCCCGACTTCTTTAAGAAGTCGGGGATCTTAACCCTAATAAATAATATGCTAGAACAAATTAATCAATTCGGTTTTGCTATAATTCTCGTAATCATCGTTTATATTATTCTGCGAGTATTATTTCCAGAAAATAATCAAGATACCTCTATTAATAATCAATCTGTAACTTCTCCAGATACAGAACAAAAAATCAAAGATTTAGAGTTACAATGTCAACGACTGCGAGAAGAACTAAAACAACAATCTCAACAATTACAAAGCGATTTTCAACAAGAAACATTTACCCAATTACAAACATTACTCAGCAACTATCCCACGGTCAAAAAAATGGCATTAGCCAAACCTGATTTACCAGCTAAAAACCTAGTTTCTCTATTTACATCGTTAGATAATTTAATTACCAGTTGGGGTTATACTGCTATTGGGGAAACTTGGGAACAGGTTAATTATAATCCCCAATTACATCAAGCTGATAGCGATGATATTCAAGAAGGGGAATTAGTCTATATTCGTTTTATTGGTTATCAAGATGGTGATAAAGTTCTCTATCCTGCAAAAGTTAGTCGCACTCTTCCCCCAGGATTCAATAATACTTAAACTCATGAATTTGTAGGTTGGGTTGAGGAACGAAACCCAACATTTACTGCTTACAATTTTTTAGATAATATATTTATTCTGTCTTAACCCAACATCAAGATATCAATTATCTATCATTTTTGTTGGGTTGCGCTTCGCTTAACCCAACCTACTTAAATTATGACAACTATCGCAATTGATTTTGGTACAAGTAATACTGTAATTAGTATTTTAGAACCTGATACTCAACAACCTAAAAGTTTACGTTTTCCCAATTTATCCCGTGTATTTGTGGATGTTACTCCTCAAGGTGAAAGAGTAGAATTTCCGATTATTCCCAGTTTAATGTTTATTAAATCAGGTAATAATATTATATTGGGTGAAGGTGTTCGTAGTCAAAGATTAGGACTTTCTCAAGCTTATCCTCCTGAACGTTTATTTAAAAAGTTTAAACGTGATTTAGCTGGAGATTATCAACCACCAGCAATCCAAATTGATGGGATAAATTATAATTCTGTCTCTGTTTGTGAGTTATTTATCCAAACTATTTGGACAGAAATACAAAAGCAAAATATCCAACCTAGTCATTTAATTTTTACTGTTCCCGTTGGTGCTTTTGAACGTTATTTAGATTGGTTTCGAGATTTAGGTCAAAAATTAAATGTTCCTCAAGTTTCCATTGTTGATGAATCTACAGCAGCAGCTTTAGGATATGCTGTAAAAAGTCCCGGTAAATTGATTTTGGTAGTAGATTTTGGTGGCGGAACTCTCGATTTAAGTTTAGTTAAAACTGTGACTAATTCTGATGAAAATAATAGTTTACGTGCTGAGGTTTTAGCTAAGTCGGAAGCTTATGTAGGTGGTGAAGATATTGATGTTTGGATAGTTGATGATTATTTACATTCTCAAAATTCCACACCAGAACAAGTAGGGAAAATTGGTTATCAGAATTTATTAGAAATTGCCGAAAGATTAAAAATTCAATTATCAAAAAATCAATCTGTAGCTGAAAGTTGGTTTGATGATGAATCTTTTATGTCTTATGAATTAAAAATCAATCGTGAAAAATTAGAGGAGATTTTAGAATATAGACAGTTTTTACAACAGTTACGAGATGCGTTAGATGAAGTTTTAGCTTCTGCTTTGCGAAAGGGTATTAGTAAAAATGATATTGAACAGGTTTTATTAGTGGGAGGAAGTTGTTTAATTCCCGCAGTTCAACAATTAATTATTTCCTATTTTGGTAAAACTAAGGTCCAACTAAATAAGCCTTTTGATGCTGTCTGTCATGGTGCATTAGCTATTACACAAATTACCGAAATAGATGATTTTTTACGTCATAGTTACGCTATTCGTTTATGGGAAAATTATAGTAAAAGTTATCTTTATCATCGGTTATTTTCTAAAGGTGAAAAATATCCTTGTCAACGTCAAGAATGGTTAAATCTGCAAGTTGCAAATAATGGACAAAAAGAGATTCGTTTAGATATTGGTGAATTAGGTGATATGTCACAAACAGAAATTGCTTTTGATGCTTTGGGAAGAATGACTTCCAGCACCCTTCAACGTCAAGAAAGTTACCGTTCCCTAGATAATCAAAATCAACAGGTTTGTGTGGCAAAACTTAACCCACTAGGTGAAGCAGGAATTGATAGAATATCTGTGTTATTTGAGGTAGATTCTCGACGGATTTTATTAGCAACTGTGAAAGATTTATTAACGGGAGAAATATTAGTTAATAAAGGAGAGATTTATAAATTAAAATAATTCAGGATAATCATTTTTATTAATCCTTATTCCTCAAAGCTGCAATAATTTCCCCATTCGCTTCTGGAAAAGTAAAATTATCCAACTCATCCAAACTTACCCAGCGAATCTCATCACATTCTATGGCTTGGGGAACACCCGCTAAATGTTGAGAATGATGTACCGTTAAAGTCACCCGCAAATGACTATAAGTGTGATCAATAGTAATCAGATGTTCTCCAACGGCAATTTCTATTCCCAACTCTTCAAAAATTTCTCGTTTAATACATTCTTGAATAGTTTCACCAACTTCAATTTTTCCCCCCGGAAATTCCCATAAACCACCCATTGCACCTTGGGGAAGCCTTTTATCAATTAAAATTTGTTTTTGGTCATTCCAAATCACAGCAACACCAATAATTTTATGAGGGATAGAAATACTTTCATTCATTTAGGATTGGTATATATCTTTTTCTGATCACGCTCAAGGTGCATTTTATGAGATTACGCTCAATTCACTTAATTTTTATTACTGGTTTTATCGGATTGCTTTCCTGGGTATGGACTCCCACTGCTTTAGCATTAACACAGATTAAATTATCAGATATTTCTTACCACGATTGTCCATTAGAACTAGCAACCGGAGTAGTGGGTAGCAGTGGTTCAAATTCTGCTGCTTGCTTTATAGTTACAGGCAAAGCGGAAAATAACACATACAAAACCGTTTATGATGCGGATATTTTTGGGCGCATATATGATGCTAACGGTGATTCAACCTTACAAAATCGCACCCGTTTGGGTTTAATAGCGGAAGTCCCCCCAGGAGTGAGTGATTTTGAATTCAGAATTACTGTACCTAGTAATCAGCCTTTACCATTGCAACTTAAACAGTTCAAAGCTGCTGGTTTTAGCGGACGAGTGAGAAGATAGGGAACAGGAGAAACAGGGAACAGGGGAAAAATTCTTGTTATTCCTTCTTTCTCCTGACTCGGTGACTCCTGACTCGGTGACTCGGTGACTCCTGACTTAAAATCCTTGCACTAAGGTGGCACGAGCTAAATTATCTAGAACACTACCAACTATATTCAATGCCAAAAATGCCAGAATAGGGGAAAAATCCATGCCACCTAAGGGGGGAATGATGGAACGAAATAGATTAAGGTAGGGATCACTAATTTGGCTTAAAGCCGCAAATGGTTGATTAGACCATTCAATAGTGGGAAACCAAGTCAATAGGACTCGAATAATCAGCAAATAGCTGTATAGAGAGACAAAGGTGGCTAGGGTTGTAATTAGTAAATTCATGGATGGGTAACTTTCCTATTAAATGTCAAACATAGATTCATGATTGATTTTAATTTAGCTCACGTTATATTGTCTGGTCAATCAACATAACTAGGGAAATACTTAAGAATGTTCATTAACTTCCTGGGAAGAGTTACTGTTGACATTGCCTAATTGCTTCCGCACATCATCAATTGTGGCATTGAGTTGGGCAATTTTATCTTCTAGCGATCGCCTGGTTGCTTCTATTTCCAGATTTTCATTAGCTGAGGCTCTCATTTGCCGCCTTTTAGCTACTGTTTGGCTATCATTATCACCACCAGTTAGGCTGCCATTCTCTTCATCTGTAAGTTTAGTATCTAAGCGCGAAGTAATTACCGCCCCTAAAACACCACCAACTACACCCCCAATTAATGAACCCAGTAGTAAGCCACTGGCAAAACCATCTTGCTGACTCATATTTTTACCACCTTCTAGAAAATAAGCAACTTTGACAATACTTTAGCTATTTTCCATCTTTAGCTGCATTCTAGGTTAAGTTCCAAAAATGCGATCGCCCACATCCCCTAATCCCGGTAAAATATACCCATGATCATTAAGCGTTTCGTCAATAGTAGCGGTGTAAACGATTAAACCAGGATAGACAGCAGCCAATTTTTTCAAAGCTGGGGGGGCAACAACTACAGAAATAATTCGAGTTAAAGCAGGATCAACACCTCTTTGAGTTAATTCCGTCATTGCTGCCATTATAGAGCCTCCTGTAGCCAACATTGGCTCAGTAATTAACACCCGTGTTTCGGGAGTAAATTTTTCTGGCAATTTATTTAGATAACAAGTAGGTTCTAGAGTTTCTTCATTTCGTGCCAGCCCAAAATGGTAAATTGATGCTAAAGGCAGTACACCCTGCGCTCCCTCCAATAAGCCTAATCCAGCCCGCAAAATCGGCACAACAGCCACAGGTATGTGAGGATTAATAAAAGTTGCTGGACAGGCAGCTAGGGGACTCTGCACCATTGTTTCCTGTGTTGGCAACCACTCTCTAGCAGCTTCGTAAGTGAGCCACCTGCCCAACTCAGTAACAGCAGAACGAAATAATACTGATGGTGTAGCTACATCACGGGCAACTCCCAACCAATGCTGAATTAGGGGATGGGGTGGGACGAAAACACGCAGTTGTTGTTGCGTCATAACTAAAAATGGGCGGCTCTATAATTGTTTTTTTGCTGATAGATCATCATACTCCTTCCCAGCTTTGAGTGACAGCTAATAATAAATTATTAATAAACTTTCTCATTAGTAGTTGACAAAGATTCTCAATCAAGGTTATATTGTCAACAAGTGTTTTCTTTTCTTTAAAGAATCGGCAACCGGGAAAAGTCTGCTACTGCTGACTTTTCCCTATTTTTATTTGTGTATCAGATAGTACGTTTTCTGGACAAGGTTTAAACTACTCGCGGCTTTGTCTGATGTCTGATGTTACTCGCGCTCACAGAATTGCAGTAGATTTAAAACTCAGAAAATAGAAAATAGATCCCCATTTCTGGAAGAAGTCGGGGATCTGAATCTTTAGCGAAATAAATTTTTAGGGGGAAAGCCAACTTTTTTAGGTACGTATTCAGAACAATCTATGGCTTCTTCGGTGAGAACGGCATCAGGCTTGACAGCACATTTCAAATAGTGGTTATTGGCAAAGAATTGACATTTTTTACAGGGGACTTTTTGTAAAATTTTGCTTTTTAAACATACTTTATCATCTGTATTGGTGCGAATTTTATGAAAAAGTACCAGAAAAATAGCCCAAACAAAAATAAATCCCAGAGGAGCTAAAGAAAGTGCTAAATCTGGTATTTGGATATTGTGATATTGTACTTGTACTTTTTCTTGTTGAACTGCACTTTGAGCAATGGACAAGTTGGTATTGTCAGCCATGAGTGTATTTCCCAATACCTGCTCTATATACATTTTATTTCCCTTAATTATCTACAATGGTTCTTAATTGACAAAAATGACAGAACCAGATGTTAACCCCTTAGTTTAATTTTGAAACTTTTAATTTAAGTCTATGATTCTCTCTTAACAAAGCTGTATATAGCTTCCAATTACAGGTTTAGCAAAAGAAAACCTTAGTTATCTCTGTCAATAGTTTTGTTTTTGATTATCTGCATATATATCTGAAGTGATACCTGTATATGTTCCACTTTTAGCAGGTAAAATTATTAAATATAAACCCAAAAAATAAGTGTATCTAAAGTAACTAAGATGATAACGGAAATAGAAATAGAAGTTCAAGATATAGAAGAAAAAGAATGTAAACCAGTAACAATAACAACGGTTACTCCCGTGACCATACGACAACCACTTGAAACAATTTACATTAACAGTAGGAAAAGAATATTCTTGCAGGTTGCATTTATTCTGACTCGGTGACTCCTGAATCTTTAAATCCTGATATGGCTTGTGCTACGCTATCAGATATTGAAATTATTCTGAAATTCGAGTGGTATATTAAGTCTTTTTTTTGCGACTACTCTTAGGGATCTCTAAGAGAGATGGTGACTTTGCTTGAGACAAATTCGTATCACACAAATCAGCCAACTCACAAATATCACAGCTAGGAGAACGGGCTTTACAAACAGCCCGACCATGATAAATTAATCTAATTGACCAATTCTCCCAATCTGCTTGGGGTAATAGTCCCATTAAATCTTTTTCAATTCCTACAGGTTCAGTATTTTTTGTTAACCCTAAACGCTGACTTAATCGCTTCACATGAGTATCTACAGTGACTCCAGCATTGATACCATAGGCGTGTGCCAAAACAACATTTGCGGTTTTTCTAGCTACTCCTGGCAGCTTTAATAATTCTGTCATAGTGTTAGGAACAACGGAATTAAAATCACTAACAATCATGCGACAAGCACCTTGAATATTCTTGGCTTTGTTGCGATAAAAACCCGTCGAATGCACCAATTCTTCTAATTCTGTTAAATTTGCATTTGCTAAACTTTCAGCATCAGGAAACCTTCCAAACAATCCTGGTGTTACCTTATTCACCCGCTCATCTGTACATTGAGCGGATAGAATTGTTGCTACTAATAATTGTACAGGAGTTGAGTAATCTAAGGAGCAGGTTGCATCTGGATAAAGATTCTGGATACGGGAAAGAATTGCTAAGGCCCGTTGTTTTTTAGTTAATGATTTACGAGTCAATTAATTTTAGATTTTTGATTTTGGACTTATTTTTTAGTTGGGGCGACTGGAAGTCGCGGCTATACAAACAAAGTCCGCCTTCGCGGACTAATTAATAACCCACGAAGTGTGGGTTTTGCCTGTGTAGATGCGGTTTCTAACCGCCGATTTAATGGAGTTACAATTTCTGCAATAATTGTTGTATCCATTCTAACTGGGTTGTTTCTTTAACAATTAGAAAAATACCTAATCCTAAAAGTAAGACTAAACCAGTTTGCATAACGCCTTCTTGAATTTTATTAGGTAAAGGCTTACCAAATAAACCTTCGATTAGTAAAAAGGCTAATTGTCCACCGTCTAAAGCAGGAAGAGGCAAAATATTAATAACTGCCAAGTTAATACTAATAATTGCTGCAAAAGAGAATAAATTAGTGCTATCACTAGCGGCTAATTGTGCGCCAATTTGGACAATTTTCACAGGTCCTGAAACTTGTCCTACAGTTTGCCCAAAATTAGTAATTAACTGCCCAAAACCTTGAAATGTACCTACTACTAATTGTTGGAAGCGATTAGCAGCAACTTTGATAATCTCGATAATATCTTGGGGACGACGATAAACTGGGTTACCATTTGGGCCTAATTCAATTCCCACCACACCCTTACCATCAGCACCTTGTTTTGGTGTTAGTTTCAGGTTAGTTTGTTGGGTTTCGTGTTGAATTTTGAGGTCAATTTCTTGATTGGGATGGGTTTGGATTTCTTTGGTTAATAATGTAGTTGCATCTTTACCAAGCGGAATTTCCTGGCCATTCACTGCGAGAATGATATCTCCTTCCCGAATCCCTGCTTGGTAAGCAACGGATTGTTCATTTACAGGTTTGACAAGTACACCGGGTTGATACTGAAATTCTTGGGGTATACCGACGATTCCCAGTTGTAAAGCCAACATCAAATAAGCAAAGATTAAATTAGCGATTACACCGGCACTAATGACAATAGCACGGTCTAAAACTGGGCGGTTACGCAGCAAATTCGGGTCATTGGGGGGAATTTCGCTATCGGGATCATCATCGGGAAAGCCGACAAAGCCACCCAAGGGGAAAGCACGGAGAGTGTATTCCGTTTCTGATCCTTGGTACTTTAACAGAATTGGACCAAAACCCAAGGAAAAGCGGTTAGCGTAAATGCCTTGAGAACGGGCGGCTATGAAGTGTCCAGACTCGTGTACTAAGATCAAAATAGCCAAAACTGCGATCGCTGCTAAAACTGACATAGAGCAAATTACATCAAAATATTGAGATATATATTCTTATTGTAGTTTGAGAATGGACTTAGAGGATGTTTTAAAAGTTTTTAATGTATAAATAAACCCCTCTTGTAAACCTCTCCCCGACACGGGGAGAGGCTTTGAAATCCCCCTTCCCTTGTAGGGAAGGGTAGGGAAGGGGGTAGGGAAGGGGGGTTAGGTTTTTGAAAATTACTGGTTTCATCTAATACTATTAAAATAACTTCTAAGAGACTTAATCAGGCTTTTATTTGTCTCACCCAATTCCGAAAGGCTTTCATCATAGGAATTTCGCCAATTTCCAAACTTTGAGCGAGAAAATGGGGAATTTCTGTAGTTAGGGGCAAATTTGCAAAGGTAGGGGAAACATCACAGGGAATATAAACACCATCACCCATTTGATAAATTTGCATGACTGGGTAATCATAACGCCAAACTTCGGGAACTCCTAAAGCCAAATAAATAGGTAATTTATCAATAGAAGCACTTGCATAACCAACTTCTATAATTAAATCTGGTGGGGGATCTTGAGTTAAATCCAGATTTTGTTTATTTCGCATGATTGGTTCATTTTGGATGTAAAAACTAGAATCTGGTTCTACACCTTTAGCTAAATCTTGACGTTTACAAGTGAGTGAACCTGTGCTTTTTAAATTTAGATTGAGTTCTTCGGCTAAAGCAAAAACTAAATGTTCTAAAAGACGGTTATTGTATTCATGATGCATTAAAGGAGTCAGAATTTCTAGTGTTGCCATATCGTAAGCTAGACGGGTAGTGCGATGATTACCCATCTCTGTTAAAATGGTTTCAAAAGTATGCCAAGAAATGTTAGGAAGTATAGGATGATGGGTTTGAGCAATTGCTATAGTTAGCATGAGACTTTACCTCACAATTCTTATTACTGGATTATATCATTTTTTAATTCTGTTAATTCTGGGTCTTTAGTATATGGTATGATAAAATATTAGCTGCAAAAATCAATAAAGATAAATAAATGTAATAAGATGCTTGCTTAATTGGATTTTTAATTAATAGTTTAGCATATCGTGTACTGAAGAGCTGCAAAATCAAAGGGGAATAGACAAAAATATTCAGATTTTATCGCCATACAACCCCAGTTAATGCAAAATTCGTTAACATAGCAGAAATCCGCACCTTAAATCTCCCAGACATCGCGCTAGGATGTAATACAGTTAACGACATAGTTTTAGGCGATTCAGTTGCTATGGATATTTCTCACCTCAAGGCTGTGCAAGCCCCCTATTCCGGTGATAGCTCCTACCGGACACCACCACCAGATTTGCCTTCTCTACTCTTAAAGGAGCGGATTGTTTATTTGGGTATGCCACTTGTTCCGTCTGTGACGGAATTAATTGTTGCCCAATTGCTGTATTTACAGTCTGATGACCCCGAAAAGCCAATTAAAATCTATATCAACTCTACAGGTACTTCTGGTTACAGTGGCGAACCTATCGGTTTTGAAACCGAAGCCTTCGCTATCTATGACACTATGAAATATATCAAGCCTCCTATCCACACCATTTGTATTGGTTCGGCAATGGGTATGGCAGCGATGATTCTTAGTGCTGGGACAAAAGGTTGTCGTGCCAGTTTGCCCAATTCTTCCATTATCTTGCATCAGCCTAAGAGCTATGCCCAAGGACAAGCAACGGATATTCAAATTCGTGCTAAGGAAGTTTTGGCAAATAAAGTTTCAATGCTGGAAATTCTCGCTCGGACGACTGAACAAGACGCAGCGAAAATTAGCAAGGACATGGATCGTCTGTTCTACATGACTCCTGACCAGGCTAAGGAATATGGTTTGATTGACAAAGTTTTTAGGAAGGAAGAACTCGCTAATCCCCCACTCCCCGCAAGTGTCCTTTAACTAGTCAATTGTCAGTTGCTAATGACTAATGACCACTGACTAATGACCACTGACTACTGACTAACAATTAATTACAAACGGAGTACCGCAAATGCCTATAGGCGTGCCTAAAGTTCCTTACCGGATGCCTGGTGGACAATATACAGATTGGATTAGCATTTATGACCGTCTTTATCGGGAAAGAATTATTTTTCTGGGAAGAGATGTAGATGACGAAATTGCCAACCAAATCATTGCTGTCATGCTATATCTGGATTCGGATGATCCAGGAAAGGATATTTATTTATATATCAATTCCCCTGGTGGTATGGTGACATCGGGTTTGGCAATTTATGACACCATGCAACACATCAAATCAGATGTTGTTACAATCTGCGTTGGTTTAGCGGCTTCTATGGGATCGTTCCTGTTGGCTGCTGGGACAAAGGGTAAACGCATGGCCTTACCTCACTCCCGGATTATGATTCATCAACCTTCTGGTGGAACTCGCGGACAAGCTTCTGATATCGAAATCGAAGCTAGAGAAATTTTGCGAATTCGGAGTCAGTTAAATCAAATTTATGCTGATAATACAACTCAACCTTTAAGTAAGATTGAAAAAGACATGGATCGTGACTTTTTCATGTCTGCTCAAGAAGCTAAGGAATACGGTTTAATTGATCGTGTGATTGAAGAACGTCCATAGATAGTGCAAAATGATTCAAAATTCAAAGTTGAAAATTTATTTGAATTTTTAATTTTGGATTTTGAATTGGAGTAAAACGAAGCAACATGGATCTGGAAGATTATTACCGGATATTAGGTTTAAGGTCAGGAGCTTCTTTTGCTGATATTAAAGCGTCCTATCGCCGATTGGTACAGCAATATCATCCTGATATCAACCCAGATGATCTCAAAGCAAAAGACAAATTTATTGCGGTGACTGAGGCTTATAAATTCCTGCAAACTGTATTACCACCAGAGGAAATTAAGTCTCGGACTAATGAGGTAAAAACTCATGTTTCTAGTGCTACAGAGGTTCAGACTCAACCAGCAGCACCAAAAACAACGGTGATATCTCACCCACCAAATTTAGAGGATATTGAACAACGATTAAAGTGGAAAACTTATGAACAGTTACAACGGTTTTTACAAGAAAGACGTTTTCCCCAAGCGATCGCTTTAGCAGAGGCTCTACTGGCACGTTTACCAGCAGATGCAGAAGTGCGTCAATGGTTAGCGATCACTTATCAAATCTGGGGACGAGCTTTAATTACGGAAAAACAACTCCCAAAAGCCAGAATTTATCTGAAAAAAGCCTTAAAAACTGACCCATTTAATAAAGCTTTGTGGAATGAGGTACAACAAGATTTTCAACGTTTGGGGTTGAAAGTTTAGTATCTCATCGTTTCTTGATAAAAATACAAAAAAGTTAATAACTAATTAATTTTATATAAACTAGGAGCTACGCACCGACAAAAAATATGGTTCTTCGGTACTTATTATGCTAGAAGAACAATTTTACCATTAAGCATTAATTTAAAAGGAAATCCTGTCAGGATTTCCAGTGTTCAGCAATAGGACTAAAAATCTATCGCTTGAAGCGAGAACGTTGTTGACGACGTTGCTTGTGTCTAGCTATGGCTTTACGCTTTTCTTTTTCTAAAGGTGTCTCAAAGTGACGCTTTTTCCGCATATCTTGGAAAATTCCCGCTTTAGAAACTTCCCGCTTAAATCTTCGTAATGCTGACTCAATACCTTCATTTTCGCCCAATACCACTTGTGTCATTCCTGTTCCTCCCTATTTTGAATTAATATTTGAGAATCTAGAGTAAAAATAAAACATTCCAGCAGGACTTCGCGTGATGCTGTATCTACTGGATACTCTAAATTTTATTTTTTTTAAACAGACTCAATAGCGACGATCACCGCTACCACCACGAGAAGAACCTCTGTCTTCCTTGGGTTTAGCTTTGTTTACGCGCAGA
Source organism: Nostocales cyanobacterium ELA583 (assembly GCA_037131225.1). Lineage (GTDB taxonomy): Bacteria > Cyanobacteriota > Cyanobacteriia > Cyanobacteriales > Nostocaceae > Dolichospermum. The sequence continues at coordinate 12,307 of JBAXRM010000094.1, forward strand.
TCACGTCACATCCATTCAGCACCATCAAGGGACTCAATGGCTTTAGCTTCGTCAGCTTCTGATTCCATTTCCACAAAGGCAAAACCTCGTGGACGACCAGTTTCTCTGTCTGTCGGTAGCTGCACACGACCAACTGTTCCGTACTCCGCAAAAGCCCGTTTCAGGTCTTCTTCTGTTACCTGATAGGACAAATTACCAACGTAAATCGACATAGAAGAGGATCTCCCAAACCAGAGAGTGTAGAGAGTTAGATTCGGAGAGACGTATTTAAAAAAGCTTAAAACAACTTACTCAACCGAAAATAATCTTTTGATATTCTCAACTATAGCACTACTTGACACTCTCAGGGAAGACAGCCACTGAGATTCTACTGACAGAATTAGATTAAGAGTTTAGCTCAATCTAATCTCGCTGCGACCGTCAAACGCCGCCTAAACGCTCAAAACAACTGCCAATCAAGGTGTCGAAATTGCGCTTACTTTTATGGTTTTCAGTGTTTTTAGAATCCATCACTAAGCCAAGACGCGGTACGCTCCACAACCTGCCATTACTCGCTCTTTCTTGTCATACTGCCGTTAGGACTTGAACCTAACCGTTGTTTAATAGGAGCCGGGATTTCTCCGTACTAGGATGCTTCAACACGTAGATGTTTTTTTGTTCTTACTCACGATTTAATTCTAACATAAAATACCACGGGGATTAAAATCCCTCGTGTCGCGGCTGGTGAGCCATGTCGAACCATCCCTTTCAGGGAGCCAAGCCCCTGAGTTTCCCACTTACCGCGAGGTCTTATGAGAATATTAACCCATAATAGGCAAAATTTCCCAAGAAAATTCTCAGCATTGCTAAGGAACTTTCTCGGAATCAATGCTGCTTTAGTGGGGTACAAACTGTGCCAGAATGCTTTGTGCTTCTTGACACAGTGACTCATGATTTCGATCATTACTCGCCAGTAAATCTCCCCATTGATGGATGTCGCCAGTGTTATATGTTAATGGCGTGCCGTCAAAATGGGTAAACTTGCCACCTGCTTCCGTCAGAATTAGTTCGGGAGCGGCCATATCCCAGTCTTTAGGTGCAGATTTACCAGAAAGGGAAATGTAAACATCTGCTTGCTGTTCAACTATTGCGGCAATTTTGCAACCGACGCTACCAATTGCTTTTTGATTTTGACAGGGCAAGTGCCGTAATAAATATTCTAACCGATCATTGCGGTGTGAGCGACTAACAACCAAAATTAGATCTTGGATATTTTTACGAGAGTTAACTTGTACAGGTACAGAACCAGTTGCAGTCTCGATAAAAGTTCCACTGCCTCTGGTTGCATAATACAACTTTTGTGCCTCTGGAACTGCCACCACGGCTAACATTGTCTGTGTTCCTTGCACTAGGGCAATATGAATTGCATATTCTCCAGTTTTGCTGATAAAGTCTCTTGTCCCATCTAAGGGATCAATAATCCATACCCACTCAGCGGGATTTTTTCCCTGTTCTGATTTATGGGTTTCTTCGCTGATATATCCAAAATCTTGATTACCTAAAGCTGCTTGTAGCTGTGACAAGATATATTCACTAACAGCCAAATCTGCAAGAGTAACGGGTTCGTTGTCTTTATACTTAATATCTAAACTTGGTGCAGCGGCGGTACCGTGATAATAAGAACTGAGGAGACTGGCTGCACCCCAACCTACTTCTCTTGCTATTGTTAATATTTTTGGTAAGTCTTTCATTAATTTATCTGATGAGAAATTTGAGTGAATTTGAAAAAATTAAGGTTTCGCGCAAAGGCGCAAAGTTGGGAATTTTCCAATTTTATATTTGAATATGGCTTCGCCAAAAATTCAGATTTTAGCTTTTTCTATGACTGCGGCAAGTTCTTCGACTCGAATTGGTTTAGTCATAAAGTCATTCATCCCTGCATTAAAGCAAGCATGACGATCTTCTTCTAAAATATTGGCGGTGATAGCAATAATCCAAGGTTGAGGGTTTAAAGATTGGCGAATTATCCGAGTTGCGGTAATACCGTCCATTTCTGGCATTTGCATATCCATTAAAATTACATCATAGGATTGTTTTTCCAACATTTCTAATACTTCTACACCATTATTAGCAATATCAGCACTATAGCCAATTTTTTTGAGAGAATATAGTGCTACTTTTTGATTAACTTTGTTATCTTCTGCTAAAAGAACTGTGATGGAAGATGGTACTGAAGTTGCTTTTTTTGGTAAGTCATCTGAAGTATTTCCTGAGATTAAATCACAAACTAAACCTGCTTTGGTAATAAATGTAAAATGAAAGGTTGAACCTTGGAGATGATCATTTTTAGTTTTGGATATCCAATTTAAAGGAGGATTACCGCCAATCTCTCCGCGACTTTCTACCCAAATTGTTCCTCCCATTAACTTTACTAAACTCTTACTAATTGCTAATCCTAGTCCTGTACCGCCATATTTTCGACTAATGGAGTTATCTGCTTGGGTAAAGGGTTGAAATAGTTTATTTAAGCGACTGCTATCAATTCCAATTCCTGTATCTTGAACAGATATCATTAATTCTAAGTCTTGATTTTCCCATTTTTTACTAATTGCAGCCGAAATAGAAATGCAGCCTTGATCAGTAAATTTGATGGCATTACCCACTAACTTGATTAAGATTTGGCGCAAGCGGGAATCATCACCTAAAATATAGAGAGGAATATCAGCGTGAATTGCGGATTTAACATGAATACCTTTTTTTAATGTCTGTGTGCAAAGAATATTATACACCGACTTAATAATATTTTTCAAAATAAAGGAACGTTGTTCTAATTCCAAATTGTTAGACTCAATTTTCGAGAAGTCGAGAATAATAGTAAGCGATCGCTGCTATTAGATGTTTCCACCAAGCAACTCGATGAAAGTTAAATATATCCAGTTGGGGACGAGGATTAATTGACATAATCGGGCATTAAATAGTTGAATTCAGCCAATGACGTGTACCGAAATGCTGACAAGATTTCGCAGCAGTATTCCCCGCTAGTGCTAATGCTTCTCTAAAATTTGTCTCCAGGATATAATGACAGAAAGCACCGTGAAAAATATCTCCTGCTCCTAGTGTATCAACTGGCTGTATTTGTGGGACATTGACTACACCGGACTGACCGCAATTTAAGTATTGTATGGGGTTTTCTCCTTGAGTAATGGCAATATGAGAAATATTAAAATTTTCCAAATAGGCAAAAACATCTTGCTGATTTTGGCAATTGGGGGGATAAAAATTAGCGGAACAAATAGCATAATTTACAAAAGGTAAAATTTCCTCAAATCCTGGTTTCCAACTTCCACCATCAATAACAACAGGAATATTTTTAGTTTTAGCTATTTGGGCAATGATTTTGCTGACTTCCATTTGATGTCCATCAATTAAGACAATATCAACATTTTCTAAACTATTTGCAGGGATAGAGGTAATATTTGCCTGAGTTTTGATGGCATTAATAGAAATTACTGCTCTTTCACCTGTAGATTGAGTAACAATAATTGAAGAAACAGGTGGTGGTGTATCCTTATTAGAATCTAAGTCAATAATAGCAACTTGGTAATTCTCTAAATCGCTACAAATTAGCTGTGTCATGGGGTGAGAACCCAATACACCTAAGACTGTAGCTTGGTTGCCTAAATGACTGAAAGTAACAGCGGCGTTTGTAGCAGGTCCTCCTGCTGCTACAGTATAGTTAGTGGCAACTAACTTTTGATTATTTTGGGGGGGAGAGTCTGCGAGATAAATTATATCTAAGGTAATTAAACCGACAAATAAGGCAGAATTAGTCATTGGTCTGTAGTCAACTTCAGTAAAATTATTTAGTAAATTATCGAAAATTTTATGAATCTAAATAGATATGATCATGATTTTTATGCTTGGACACAGGAACAAGCGCAACTGTTGAGAACAGGAAAACTTAACCAAATTGATTTTGATCATATTGCTGAAGAAATTGAAGACATGGGACGCTCTGAAAAACGGGAATTAGAAAGCAGATTAGAGGTATTACTTATACACTTACTTAAATGGCAATTTCAGCCTAACTTACGTTCTCGCAGTTGGCAATTAACTATCAAGGAGCAACGGCTACGTTTAGAAAAACTTCTCGCAGAAAATCCCAGCATTAAATCGTTTTTAGCTGATTCTTTAGAGAAAGTTTATCAACTTGCGAGTATTAGCGCAGAACGAGAAACTGGATTATCTTCTTTTCCTCAAATGTGTCCTTATAGCTTAACAGAAATTTTCACTCCTGAATTTTTGCCGACTGAAGAGTTTGGAAATTTTAATAAATAATGTTAAGTAAATTCATGTTTTCTGTAGGAATTCAGGAGTCAGGAGAAATAAAGAAGATTTGATGTAGAATTATGGCAATTTATTTGGATTTCATGTTTCCTTGGCTTTTGATTTTTTCTCTTCTATTGTATTTATTCTGACTCCTAACTTATTTGCTCCTGAATTCTTACTGTTTTCTTTGTTCGTGAAATTGTTTAATTCCTGTTTAAATTAATATGCAAACTGAACCAAAACCAGGCACACTTTATATTGTCGCTACACCCATTGGCAACCTAGAAGATATGACTTTTAGGGCGGTGCGAATTTTGCAAGCAGTGGACATGATTGCGGCAGAAGATACACGTCATACGGGCAGATTACTTCAACATTTTCAAGTGAAGACTCCCCAAATTAGCTACCATGAACATAATAGTCATAGTCGGATTCCTGAGTTATTAGAACAGTTACAATTTGGAAAAGCGATCGCTTTGGTAAGTGATGCGGGAATGCCAGGAATTTCTGACCCAGGATATGAGTTAATTAAGGCTTGTATTGATGAGGGGATTACTGTTGTTCCTATCCCCGGTGCAAGTGCTGTCATTACGGCTTTGAGTGCGGCTGGATTACCTACAGATAGGTTTATTTTTGATGGTTTTTTACCAGCTAAAAGTCAACAAAGAAAGCAATATTTAGAATCTTTACAAGGGGAATCCCGAACTTTAGTTTTTTATGAATCACCCCACCGATTGCGCGATACTTTAGCAGATTTAGGGGAAGTTTTAGGAAGCGATCGCTCTCTAGTTATAGCACGAGAACTGACGAAATTATACGAAGAATTTTGGCGGGGAACAATTGCCGAGGGGATTACCTATTACCAAGACAAAGAACCCCAAGGAGAATATACTCTTTTAGTAGCTGGAAATCCACCTAGTAAACCTCAACTCACAGAAACCGAATTAAAAAACGAACTATTATCAATGATTAAACAGGGTATTTCTCGTTCTCAAGCTAGTCGTGAGGTAGCAAAGGATACGGGTTTATCTCGTCGCTATCTCTATCAACTAGCTTTGACAATTGAACTTAGCAGCTAAGTACAGAGACGATGATCAGGATCTAGAATAGGACAAACTGAATCAGGATATCCAGGATGAAAGGATGTACAGGATAATATTATATAGCGATCGCCATACTACACCCAAAGTCTTTACCCTGGTAAATTTAT
>JBAXRM010000095.1:0-17770 GCA_037131225.1 Nostocales cyanobacterium ELA583
TTGGGTTACGTCAGTAGCCTGGAGTGGAGATGGTCTGACCTTGGCTAGTGGTAGTGATGATAATACGGTGAAACTGTGGGATGTGCAGTCTGGGGACTGTGTGCGAACCCTAGAGGGTCATAGCAATTGGGTTACGTCAGTAGCCTGGAGTGGAGATGGTCTGACCTTGGCTAGTGGTAGTGATGATAATACGGTGAAACTGTGGGATGTCCAGTCTGGGGACTGTATCGCTACCTTTAACCATCAGTTATATGCAGGGTTGAAGATTCAGGGGGTGAAGGGGTTAAGTCAGGCGGAAATATTAACTTTAAAGGCGTTGGGGGCTGTGGAGTAGGGGTCAGGGGAAAAATTAGCTATTACCAATTCCCTGCTGGACATTTTTTCTGTCATCTATACTACAATAGGGATTATTTTAAAATTTCATTAAGAAATATCAATAGTTTTGGCAAAATAGAAATCATGCCTAATCAACATTCTACTGAAACTTTATCTACTCAAACCAAAGAATGTAGAGACGTTCCATGGAACGTCTCTACAATTGCCCCAGGAAAAGTCATTCGGGGTGCGGGTGTGTTGTCAACTGTTGCGAGTGAAGTAGCTAAGTTGGGAAGTCGTCCGTTAATTATTGCTGGAAATCAGACTCTCAATCTTAGTCAGGAGAGTTTACAACCTCTTTTTGAATCTCAACAATTACATCCTGTCTCAGTTTCTTATGGTGCTGATTGTTGTGAAGCTAGTCTGAAAGCTTTACGCAAAGCTGCCAAGGAACATAAGACTGATATGATTATCGGTATTGGTGGTGGTAAAGCTTTAGATACGGCTAAATTAGTCGCTCATCAATTAACATTACCCATTGTCACAATTCCCACTTCTGCGGCTACCTGTGCAGCCTGGACAGCCCTTTCTAATGTCTATTCGACAACAGGGGCGTTTTTGTATGATGTGGCTTTGTCTCGCTGTCCTGACTTGCTGATTTTGGATTATGATTTAATTCAGACTGCACCCCAACGGACTTTAGTAGCAGGTATTGGAGATGCGATCGCTAAATGGTATGAAGCATCTGTGAGTAGTGGACACTCAGAACAGACTCTAATTATAGCCGCAGTCCAACAAGCGCGAGTTTTAAGAGATATTCTATTACAAAAATCTGCTGCTGCTTTACAGTCTCCCGGTAGCGAAGTTTGGCAAGAAGTTGTAGACGCAACTGTACTCTTAGCTGGGGTAATTGGGGGACTCGGTGGGGCGCAATGTCGCACAGTTGCGGCTCATGCAGTTCATAATGGCTTAACCCATATTTCTGGACATGGTAGTATTCACGGCGAAAAGGTCGCTTATGGTATTCTAGTACAACTGCGGTTAGAAGAAATGATCCAGGGAAATCAACTAGCAACGTCAGCAAGACAACAATTGTTGAAGTTCTATACAGAGATTGGACTACCCCAAAAATTAGCAGATTTGGGATTAGGTAATATCACTCTGGTTGAGTTACAAACAGCAGCAGAAATTAGTTTAGAACCTAATTCTGATATCCACCGTTTACCTTTTAATGTAGCGTTGGAACAATTGATGGCCGCAATGGTTTCTACTACTGCACCAAGTCAATTAAAAATTAAAATTTAAAAGTTAAAAATGGGTAATGGGTAATTGGAGATAGAAAGCAAAAGCTGATTTTTCCTATTCTCTTCCCTGTTCCCTGTTCCCTATTTCGAGGTGAAAGAATGAGTTTGAGTTGGATTACTCCCGCAGAACGGATCCGAAAATTGCCACCTTATGTGTTTGCTCGTTTGGATGAATTGAAGGCAAAGGCTAGAGAACAGGGACTAGATTTGATTGATTTGGGTATGGGAAATCCTGATGGTCCTACACCTCAACCTGTAATAGATGCCGCAATAGCAGCTTTACAAAATCCGGCTAATCACGGTTATCCACCTTTTGAAGGAACTGCTAGTTTCCGTAAAGCTATTACTCAATGGTATCATCGCCGTTATGGTGTGACACTTGATCCTGATAGTGAGGCTTTACCTTTACTTGGTTCTAAGGAAGGTTTGGGGCATTTAGCGATCGCCTATATTAATCCTGGTGATACTGTATTAGTACCTTCACCATCTTACCCTGTTCATTTTCGTGGACCAATTATTGCTGGAGGAGTAATTCACAATTTAATTCTTAAAGAAGAAAATAACTGGTTAATTGATTTAGCCGCTATTCCTGACGAAGTGGCCAGAAAAGCCAAAATCCTCTATTTTAATTATCCCAGTAATCCTACCACAGCCACAGCCCCCCGTGAATTTTTTGAGGAAATTGTGGCGTTTGCGCGAAAATATGAAATTCTTTTAGTCCATGATTTATGTTATGCAGAATTAGCTTTTGATGGTTATCAACCTACTAGCTTATTAGAAATTCCCGGTGCAAAGGAGATTGGTGTAGAGTTTCACACTCTCTCTAAAACTTATAATATGGCAGGTTGGCGCGTCGGTTTTGTTGTTGGCAACCGTCACGTTATCCAAGGTTTGCGGACACTAAAAACTAATTTAGATTATGGCATTTTTTCGGCTTTGCAAACTGCCGCAGAAACAGCTTTGCAACTTCCTGATAGTTATTTACATGAAGTGCAGCAACGTTACCGCACTCGTCGAGATTTTTTAATTGAGGGTTTGGGTAAGTTGGGGTGGAATATTCCCAAAACTGAAGCAACTATGTATTTGTGGATAAAATGCCCTGTGGGGATGAATTCTACAGATTTTGCTTTGCACGTTCTCCAGCAAACGGGTGTGGTTCTGACTCCTGGTAATGCCTTTGGTGTGGGTGGTGAAGGCTATGTGAGAATTAGTTTAATTGCAGATTGCGATCGCTTGGGTGAAGCTTTACAAAGATTCAAAGAAGCTGGAATCTGCTATCAATCGGAAGCAGTAACTTCTGCGTAATAATTAAGGTGAATACACAATCTCAAAAGAATTCAATTCTGGAAAAGGTAGTAACTACGATGCAGCAGTTACCTATAGATCAACAGCAGCAAGTTTTACGTTTTATTGAGTTTCTTGCATTTGAATTGGGCAAAGCCTGAAACTGCTACTCGTGATCTATTGAGAAAATGGGAAAGAATAACTGTTTCTACTCCTGCTATCACTCCTGTTTGTAGGGTTTGATAGTCGGAAACAGAAGCATCAATAAAGACAACAGTTGTCGCGGTTTGACGGAGGAAAGAGTTATTTAACATATTTTTTATGGCTGTTGTAATCGTGCTTTGATTCCTTTTGCTTCTAGTTTCTGTAATCTGCGCTTAATTTCATTCTCAGTTTTCAAAGCACCCAAATAAATAAATTTTTGATTTGGTGATAAATAAGCATCAGGAACTACCTGCCGTGCTGCTGTTAAAGCCTTGTCGCCTTGATTATCGGCAATAATATAATAGTACCCATTCGCTGACGGTTTAATATCTGCTAATAGAGGTGATGAAGTGATGGTAGGTTTTGCTAAAGGTGTGGATAAAGTCCCAGTCAAAGGGGCAAGGGTTGGTAATGGAGAGATAGGAGTTATGGGTAGTTGAACAGCTAGGGGGGTTGGCATGATTTGGGAAGTTGGTTTGACCTTTGGTGTTAGATCTACTATGTCTTTAAGATCTCTAACTTGGCGAAATTCTTGGGTAGCTAAATTGGGATATTTGGCTATGGGGGTAATTTTTGGTTCAGTACTCGGTTGAGAATTATTTTCTGTTACTTCTGTATTTTCCGCAGTCGGTGATGAATTGCTGTTGGTTAAGTTACTGAAATTCAATTTGGGCAAATTTTTGGGATTTAAGACTACATAGCCTAAAGTTAAAGTTGCCAGTAATAACAACAACATTGAGCCAATACCAATAGGTGATAGCACACTGTTACGAGAATTATGAAAATTAGAAGTTGGAGTTTGTGGGGCTTCGGCTGTCAAACTTCGCAATGTCTCACTAGATTCTAAATAATCATCTGGTTGTTTTACAGGATCATTTGCGGTGAGGAGAGTTTGGTTTTCAGCAGGTTGAATTTTGGTGGGAACTATGCTGCTATTAGATTTTTCTAAATTTGCAGGAGTGGGAGTTTCCTCTATGTCTGAGGTAGCAAATTCATGGGGAAAATTAATCGCTTCCGTTTCAGTTGTCAAGAACGGATTTTCTTGGGGAATATTTATGGAAGGAACTGCTGGTAGTTGAATATCGTTTAAGAGGGACGTTTTTTGGGATTTAGTGTAACTTTCTTTACTTGATGATGTTTGTTGTCTAGCAATTTTGCGTGTGCGTCTGTATCTGGTTAATTCTTGATCTAACTGTACTTCTAAACTAGCTAATGCTGTGGTCAGAACTGGGTTTAAGCCTGGTGCTTGAGAGGGTTTTAGAGAATCTCCCAGAGAATTTTGATTCATTGTTAAGATGGAGTTAGGATAGATGATTAAATTAATTTTTAATATACTAGCGAAAATTACTTGTCAGTATTCAGCTATTTTACCTGAAAAACCATATACCAAAAGATTTTTAACTCTATTCCCTATTCCCTGATGTAACAAAATATGTCTTTTAAGTCAATTGATCATGTTTTAGGTAATATTCAACGTTCACCAGAATGGCAAGAACAAGTATTTCCTCGGTTGTTGAAGTGTTGGACGGAAGTTGTGGGAACTCCGATTGCTGCTCAAACTCGTCCTTTGTCAATTCAGCGTGATGTCGTGTGGGTAGCAACTTCTAGTGCGGCTTGGGCGCAAAATTTGACCTTTGTCCGGAAAAATATATTGGTAAAATTAAATCACAAGCTGTCTACGTCTTTGGTAGATATTCGTTTTTCGACAGCGGAGTGGAAAAATTCATCAGCAACGGAAACGCCAATAACTGTTTCGGCCTCAGAACATCCTAGTTATGTGGCTGATGATTTGACTGCTGATAGGTTAGTTAAACCCAAGCTTGACAATGCTCTGGGGGCTTTCGAGAATTGGGCTAAGATGATGCAAATGCGATCGCATCATCTTCCTTTATGTCCCCAATGTCAATGTCCTACTCCACCGGGTGAACTGGAACGCTGGAATGTTTGTTCTCTCTGCTGTACTAAGGTTTTAGGGTAAATAATAAGTCCTTGATTAGAATATTTAATGAATAAACTAGATGCTAAGAAATAATTTTAAATCTACCTAAAGTAGAGTTTTAGAAGGATAAGCAAATATAAATTCAAACTTTTAACAGTGATCCCCAATAAGTTTTAGACAAAAACAAGTATGTGAACACTTCGATAATCATTTACAAATATAACAGAAATCTAAAGACATAATAAAGTTTATTTATAGCTAATAATCGCTACAATCCTTATCCAATAATGAATTTTTGCCCTTCGTGCCTATTTTGGATAATAAGCAAGATATATAAGTGTGATAACTAGTCCTCCGCTACTCAAGATCAAGGCACATGAAATTAATTAAGCGTTTGACATCTACCTGTCGTTATTGTCGTTATTATCAGCCACAGGGTCGCCGTGGTGGTATGTGTGAGAAGTTGAGCGCACCTGTCCAAGGGGTTTGGAAGGCTTGTCCTTTAGCTTTAGCAGTTTTTATACCCTCTTGGGAAACTTTAGAAGACGCTTGGATTTTACCAGTAGCCAAACCTGTTTTTTTAACTTCTCAAACTCTCCCAGCCGATTTAGATCATCTGACGGTAGCCTCTGTTGAAATTACTACTTCCGCTACACAAAACGTAAAAAATCAAAGCGTACTCATTTAAATACTCATTACTACTGTCATCAATTTTTTGTTCCCTTTAATAAAATTTGACTTACAAACTTTTAGATATTCAGAAACCGCACCTGCCTGATAGGTGCGATTTTAGTATAAATTTAGGGCAACCACGGAAAATCTCGAAAGTTAGGGGGACGTTTTTCCAAAAACGCTTGTTTTCCTTCTGCGCCTTCTTCTGTCATGTAATAAAGGAGAGTAGCGTTACCAGCAAGTTCTTGTAAACCAGCTTGTCCATCACAGTCGGCGTTAAATGCTGATTTGAGACAACGAATGGCTATGGGACTTTTCTCTAAGACTTCTTGCGCCCATTTTATCCCTTCTGTTTCTAGTTGTTCTATGGGGACAACAGTATTAACTAAACCCATTTCTAAGGCTTCTTGGGCATTATATTGACGACAGAGAAACCAGATTTCTCGGGCTTTTTTTTGCCCGACTATTCGCGCTAGGTAACTCGCACCAAAACCGCCGTCAAAACTGCCTACTTTGGGTCCTGTTTGCCCAAAAATAGCGTTATCAGCCGCAATTGTTAAATCACAAATTAAATGTAATACATGACCGCCGCCAATAGCATAACCGGCGACTAGGGCAATGACTACTTTCGGCATGGAACGAATGAGACGTTGCAAATCTAAGACGTTTAAACGGGGGATTCCTGTATCATCTACATAACCTGCTTGTCCGCGCACACTTTGATCACCTCCTGAACAGAAGGCGTATTTACCATCTGTGTGGGGTCCCGCACCGGTGAATAGGACTACGCCAATAGTTGTGTCTTCCTTCGCATCCCAAAAGGCTTCATATAGTTCAAATACGGTTTTGGGGCGGAAGGCGTTACGTTTGTGGGGACGGTTAATGGTGATTTTGGCCATACCGTCGGTTTTTTGGTAGAGGATGTCTTCGTAGGTTGTGACGGTTTTCCAGTCAGGTTGCATATTTAAGGTCGGCTGTTGTGTTTGCAAATTTTATCGCGGATATGGGGGTGTTTTTCCCACAAATATTTTCGGTTTTTGGCGTTGCTGATTAATGGGATAATTTTTGTTTCATGCAAAGGCGCAAAGAGGAAGAGGATAAGAAATGGCAATTTTTAATTTCATACTTCAATTCAGCAACGCCAAACATTTAAAATTAAGTTATTTCATTTTTTCCAAAACTATAGGTTTAAAACCGATTATAGCGGTATGCACTTGAATGAGATACATCATAAGCCCCCTTCCTCGCTTGCGGGGTGGGGGTTGGAGGTGGGGTTCTTGTATCTCACTCAACCGAGAACCGCTATAGTGCAAATACTTTACACTGGAGTTAAAAATGACTATTGCCAGCATTCCACAGATAAAACCTTTAACAGACACAGAATTACAAAAAATCAACGCTTATTGGCGCGCAGCAAATTATCTCTCTGTTGGTCAAATATATCTGCTTGACAACCCTTTACTGAGAGAACCTCTTAAACAAGATCACGTCAAACCCCGACTATTAGGACATTGGGGAACTACTCCAGGGCTAAATTTGATTTACGCCCACTTCAACCGAGTTATTAAAAAATACGACCTCAACGCACTTTACATAGCTGGTCCCGGACATGGTGGACCTGGACTTGTCGCCAATACGTATCTAGAAGGAACATATAGCGAATATTACCCTAATATCTCCCAAGATGCTGAAGGGATGCAGAAACTGTTTAAACAGTTCTCCTTTCCTGGTGGTATTCCTAGCCACGTCGCCCCAGAAACACCGGGTTCTATCCATGAGGGGGGAGAATTAGGTTATGCTTTAGTACACGCCTACGGTGCTGTATTTGATAACCCTGATTTGATTGTTGCAGCGGTTGTGGGTGACGGAGAAGCGGAAACTGGACCCTTAGCTACTAGTTGGCATTCTAACAAATTTATCAACCCTGTTACTGATGGTGCAGTTTTACCAATTCTGCATTTGAACGGTTATAAAATTGCTAATCCTACAGTATTAGCACGGATACCTCACGCAGAACTCGAAAGCCTATTTATTGGCTATGGCTATAAACCTTACTTTGTAGAAGGATCAGATCCGACAGAAGTTCACCAAAAAATGGCAGCAGTATTAGATACCATTATTCCGGAAATTCAAAGTATCCAAAGAGAAGCGCGGGTACATGGTTTTCAAGAACGACCGCAATGGCCAATGATTGTTTTACGCACTCCTAAAGGTTGGACGGGTCCCAAGGAAGTAGACGGGAAGAAAACAGAAGATTATTGGCGATCGCATCAAGTCCCCTTTAGTGATATAGCTGGTAAACCGGAACATCTGCAATTGCTAGAAGATTGGCTAAAAAGTTACAAACCGGAAGAACTGTTTGACACGAATGGTCAACTGATTCCCGAACTTGCAGAACTCGCACCCAAAGGTCAGCGTCGCATGGGAGACAACCCCCACGCTAACGGGGGAATTTTGCTGCGTGATTTGAAAATGCCTGATTTTAGCGATTATGCGGTAGAAGTAGCCAAACCAGGGACAGTTAACGCCGAAGCCACCAAAGTTACAGGTAAGTTTCTCCGCGACATCATGAAACTCAACGACGAAAGCCGCAACTTCCGCGTTTTTGGACCTGACGAAACCGCCTCAAATCGTCTAGACCCTTTATTTGAGGTTACAAACCGTGCTTGGGATGCTGAAACTCTCCCTGAAGATGACCATTTATCACCCAATGGTCGAGTTATGGAAATCCTCAGTGAAACTAATTGTCAAGGATGGTTAGAAGGATATTTGCTGACAGGTCGTCATGGTTTCTTCTCCTGTTATGAAGCATTTATTCACATCATTGATTCGATGTTCAACCAACACGCCAAATGGTTGAAAACAACTCGTCATATCACTTGGAGAAGACCAATTGCTTCTTTAAATTATCTTCTCACTTCTCATGTTTGGCGACAAGATCATAATGGTTTCTCTCATCAAGATCCTGGTTTTATTGACCACGTAATTAACAAAAAAGCAGAAATCATTCGGGTTTATTTGCCACCAGATGCTAACACTTTGCTATCAGTAACTGATCATTGTTTAAGAAGTCGTAATTATGTCAATGTGATTGTAGCTGGTAAACAACCTGCATTACAATATTTAGACATGGACGCAGCTATTAAACATTGCACCAAAGGGTTAGGGATTTGGGAATGGGCTAGTAATGATCAAGACGGTGAACCTGATGTAGTTATGGCTTGTGCTGGAGATGTTCCTACTTTGGAAACTTTGGCGGCTGTGGATATTTTACGACAACATTTTCCAGCTTTAAAAGTGCGAGTTGTGAATGTTGTTGATTTGATGACACTACAGCCACAAAGTGAACATCCTCATGGTTTAAGTAGTAAGGATTTTGATACGATTTTCACAACTGATAAACCTGTGATCTTTGCTTTTCATGGTTATCCTTGGTTAATTCATCGTCTCACTTATCGGCATACAAATCACCAAAATATTCATGTGCGTGGTTATAAAGAAGAGGGAACAACAACCACACCTTTTGATATGGTGGTAATGAATGATTTGGATAGATTCCACTTGGTAATGGATGTCATTGACCGTGTACCGCAATTAGGTTGTAAAGCTGCTTATGTGAAGCAAAAATTGCAAGATACGTTGATTGAACATAAGCATTATATCGAGAAACATGGTGAAGATATGCCAGAAATCCGCGATTGGACTTGGCCATATTAGATCCTAAATATCCCCGATTTTTTTGGGAAGTCGGGGATATATTTATTTGTTTATACCAATTTTATGTGAGGCTGCACAGAATCCTAAAATAACATCTTTATTTTATCTGTGTTCATCTACGTTCATCTGCGTTGAATTATTCTTGATATTGCATTCTATGCAGCTTCATATTTAATTTGGTATTACAAAGATGTTTATCAAAGAAGTCATTGAGTTAGGATAGCAAGGAGTTTGAAGTAATTTGAAATTTCTTCAAAAGCATAGTGTCACACAGTGAACGACTAGATTTTTATATTTTGAATAGGTTTAATTAAACGGTTACAGGTTTAAATTATCAACAATACTTGGAGTTTTCTCATCATCATAGTAATGTGGAGTGGATGAAGTGAACATATCCATCAGATTATCACTTTGGTAACTAGACTGCTGTGCAGGTGCTGTTTTCAGATCGCTAGAACGTAACTTTAATAAAGTTTCGTTAATAGAGACAATAATAGGAGGAAGGGGAATGGAGTTTGATGATTGAGATTGTAAGCTTAACTTTAATAAAGTTTCGCCAATAGAAAAGATAATGGGAAGAAGGGAAATAGAGTCTGATGATTGAGATTTTAGGCTGAAAGGTAATTTTGATCCTATATCGATCAGATTAATCAATTGTAAAGGAAAAAAGGAATCTAGCGGGGGGAATAAAGATGGCATTTGCAAGCCTGGTGAAGGCGTTGGTGTTGTCGGCTGTGGATTAGTGCTATTTGCAGAGGTGTTGACAATGATTTGCTGGACTTGGCTTTCTGTTAGGTTAGGGTTAGCACTCAGCATGAGAGCAACAACACCAGCAATGTGAGGGGCTGCCATAGAAGTGCCGTTGTAAAGGGCATATTGATTATTGGGTACTGTGGAGTAAATCTCAACCCCTGGCGCGGTAACATAGGTAATTTCTTTAGAACCAGAACGATTGGAAAAGTCAGCCAGGTTATTATTTCTATCTACTGCACCTACAGCAATTCCTGAATTATAGGCGTAGCGAGCGGGATAAGATGGTATTGGGTCGCCATTATTGCCGGCTGCCATAACAACAATTACGCCTTTTTTGCCGGCATATTCGATAGCTGACTTGAGAGTATCGTTAGAGGAATTGCCTCCTAAACTGAGATTAATGACATTTGCACCATTATCAACTGCGTAATAAATGCCTTTGGTGATATTAGAATAAGAGCCTGAACCATTTGCATCTAAGACTTTAACAGGCATAATTTTAGAGTCATAAGCTATGCCAGTCACACCAATATCATTATTTTCTGCGGCTATAGTTCCAGAAACATGAGTACCATGACCATTGTTGTCTAAAACATTGTTATTGCTAGTATCAAAGTTCCAGCCTTGAACATCATCAATATAACCATTACCATCATCATCTATGCCATTATCAGCTACTTCTTTGGGATTACTCCAAATATTATTTTTTAAGTCTTGATGATTGTAGTCTACGCCTGTATCTAGTATGGCAACGACAACTCCTTTGCCTGTATATCCACGTTGCCAAGCTTCCGGGGCTTTGATCAAATCTGCTCCCCAATTATTACCACCCATGTCAGGAACATCTGCATAGGGACTTTCACCAGCGGCTTGACTGACTGCTAATCCGGCATTTACTAAGCCATAGCCATTGTTTGAGTTATAACTACTATTACTAGCAGTAGATGGCTTTATTTCTAGATTATCTGGGGAAGAGGAACTATGTTTACCCCAATTAATACTATTATCAAGAGGATTTTGAAAGGTATTGATTGGTGAAATAGGAGTATAATTGATTTCTTTTTGAGATGAAAGGTTTTGAGAAATATCAAATGACATAAGTATTTAAACCCTAAAAATAGCAATATTTTCTCTGACAAGATAATTTTGTCAAAATCTGCAAATACAATAATTTGAAATTGAAATTGCCAGTTATTTCGCGCTTTATTAATTATTACTATGAGTTAGTTATGTAAAAAGATGTTTTAATTACAAATAAATTTTTATTTAATAAATGATGCTAAATAAGAAAAATTAATCAATATTTGATGACAATAAAAAATATAGTTTCATGACAAAATTATGATTCATTGATATTAACCCAAGTTGCTAGTTATAAAATTCTGGATGATTCATAATTGTTCATTTAGATAAATTTACATGAAAAATTGACGACTGAGTTGGAATGCAGCCGGAATATACTGAAACACAATCTTTTTCTTCTTCCTTAGCATTTCTCAAATCTCGTAAATCTTCCATATCTTCTAACAATTCCTATTTTCATCATACTTACCAAGTTTTCTCTAAAGCGATATCTTCAACGGTAAGATATGAGAAATCTATCCCCATTAATTCTAAAATTTTCAAAAATACTTCTGTATCCATTTCCATTATTTCGGCTGCTTTATGTAAACTTATTAACCGAGATATTAAAGCACCAAGTACAAATATAAATGTTTCTTTTTGTTCTATATTCTGGAATAATTGCACTTGAGAAGCAATTTCTTGAAAGGTAGTTTGGTGATTCATTTATTTGATACTGGTTCATGGATTAAGTCTATTTTTATAATTATATCAAATGGTAAAGCAATATTGACCTCTCCCCCAACCCCTCTCCTGCAAGGAGAGGGGAGCAAGACTTACTCCCCCTTCCCTGGTAGGGAAGGGGGTTGGGGGGTTAGGTCGGTTTGGGATGTTGGAGGAATGTTATTCTCTAGGCCAAACTTTAATAGCTATCCCAGCCAAGTATTCTGCACGGTTTTTAATTGCTTCTTCATTCCAAGAATCTACTTTCACTAACCATCTATTCAAAGATAAATTACTATCTTTGAAATAGTTCAATTTATCGAAGAAGGGTTTATTACCCATTTCAGAGTTATAGCCTGTTAATGTGAGATTACCTAAAGTATGTAACAATTTTTTATGCACAGAAATAGCATTTCCTCCCAACATAGTCTTCCATTCTGGAGTTAATGTCTGAGGCATTATATGTTCAATAGTCACTGTGTTAGGATCAACTGTTTCTTTATTTAGATATGATTCTAAACTCGATAATAAAAGCTTTGTTCTTTCTTTAGTACCTGAAGTATATATACTTTTACCCAGTATTCCTTTCAATAATTCATTATCATCAGGCCATGCCTTTTTTTCATCATACCTTTTAAATACTTGCCTCAATCCATTCACTAAATCGTTCTTATCTTGTTTCACTACCTCAGAGTATAAAGAAGTGAAAACTGTTCCCAGAATATTAGTGGGGATACCTACTAACAACTGACGTACAAAATACGATTCTAAACAACTTAAAATTTCCAAAAATTGTTCAATTATGATTGATTCTTGTTCGTATTGATGATATATATTAAGTAGAAAAATATGACAAGTTGTAAATTCTAGTTTTCTTAACCTTTCAAACCTTTCCCTTAAATCAACATTTGGTTCTTTATGAGGAAAATTTAATCTCTGGTAGTATTCTGTAAATTGTATAAGTTGATTTAACTCATCCTTTACGCCATTAGTCGAATTCTCAAAAAGGTTTTTAATAATTTTATAAATTTCTTTCTGATTAACTACTTGACCATCTTTACGTGCATAGAAGTAAAAAGCAGTTGTTAGTTCTGGAGTGTATTCTTCTTCTCCCAGACTGCGCTGGAAATTTTTTATAAAAGGCAGCCATTTTTCATCATATATTTTTTGTCGTTCATCAGCATCTAATTTCATAAATATATAATTACGCACTAAATTAACTTGAGTTAGTTCTTGTCCTTTATTATTTAAGCTTTCAAATATTAAGTATGGATTATCTTTTTCCTCAGTAGTTATAGTTACTATCATGAGTCTTTCAAGAATTATATTTTTCAATTTTATGCAATCAATAGAATTATTATATTTTTTTATTTTTCCATCAAAAAAATGATAAGATTCGTATATCTTACCTTCTTTTTTTATAAGTTCATCTCCTTTAATAAGAGTCTGATATATTTAACGATCACTTTGTGTTGGTAAAATTTTATAAAAGTTATCATTACTTTCAAATTGATTAATTAAATATGATACATGAATTTTCTCCGCCTCGATTGGTTCTGTATTTTTAAGGTTATTTCGCAAAAGTGCTAAGAGAATTGTCAATGTAGTAAGACGTTGTTGTTCATCTATCACTAAAAAAGGTGATATACTACCTGGCATTCCAGGTAAGGATTGAGTCACTATAGAACCTAAGAAATAAGAATCTTCCACTTTTTAATGGTAGATGCTCATCAAATCATCCCAGAGAGTTTGCCAATTCTTTTTTTCCCAAGAGTATGCTCTTTGGAAAAGTGGGATTTGATACTGTATAGCAGAATCTAGTAAACGGCCTAGAGCAACATGATCTACTTTCATATAAAGTCCTTTAACTTGTTTGTTTAATTAATTCCTTAGGTTTTAAAGAAGGTATATTTTTAGGCATAAACCTTCCTCAATTCATAGATTTCTGATTGTTTTTCTTTGTCCTCAACTAATAAAAATTCATGTAATTCATCTATAGAAATAGGAGATTTATAAATATTATCTTCTGATTCATAAACATCTTCAAAAGATTCTATTGCTTCCTTTAATTTATTAACTGCATCTTCTTGAGTATCTCCCTGTCCAACAATCCCATTTTCTAAACACAAACCCACCCAATAACCGGAACTTTGTCTGAGGACAACTGTGTAAAAGTTCATTTTTGTTTCCCTATAGATTAAATTTAGGATCAAGAGAAAGTATTAAGCTACAGCAAACTCAGTTAACTTACGAGTTTCTGGATCATGAAAAGCCAAAACAATATCCTCTTTAGGTACACCTTCCCTTAATAACTCCGTCGCTATTCCTTCCTCAGTCCAATCTTCCTCAATATAAATCTTCTCATTTTTAATGCGAACATAAACATGAGTATTATTAACTCTTTTTTGGTTAACCCAATCAATGCTACGCCAAAAATAATGATGATTTTTGTCATCAAAAATTAGACAATTTTCCGGGTGAAAATCAGGAG
Source organism: Nostocales cyanobacterium ELA583 (assembly GCA_037131225.1). Taxonomy (GTDB): domain Bacteria; phylum Cyanobacteriota; class Cyanobacteriia; order Cyanobacteriales; family Nostocaceae; genus Dolichospermum. The sequence continues at coordinate 14,465 of JBAXRM010000095.1, forward strand.
ATTTTTCAACAATTTGATAATATTCTGTCAAGATTTTTTTGATTAATTCTCCATATCTTATGAGCTTATCCATGATACAATTTCCTCCCTTTCGTGATTAAAAACAATAAACTCTATTTGATGGCGTTTAACAATAGCTTGAATTGATTTTCTTTGAAAAAAGCTCTCAAATACCGTCTCTTTGACAGCTAAATAAATGGCATAATGTTTTTCAGACAAATCTAAAATATCACGATATACAATATATTGTCCTAATGCCAACTCAAAATCCCTCATCGGAGAAGGATTAATAAAACTTTTGATTTCAACAACAATGGTACGATTATTTTGTTCAGCTAATAACGTTTTTTCAGCAAGTAAATCAGCGTAAAGTTGGGCATCTTCATATTGTAAAAAATAAGAATCAGCTAAAATCCTCCAACCATCTTTAATTAAATGCATTTTTGACCGCATCATGGTAGATATCCTTTGCTGGCATTTTTTACCCTGGTAATAAACTACTATAACATTTCAGGTGAGCCATCAAGACTCACCCTAATCTACATTATACCAAAGCCGCCTGCTCCTCCTTACTAATCACCCTCCCCTCATCTTGAAAACCAGCAATTTGATCAAAGTTCAAATAACGATACAAATCATCAGCAAAAGGATGAATTCTCTCAGCCACAATATCCATATATTCCTGCACATTAGGAAGCCTTCCCAACAATGCACAAACTGCTGCTAATTCCGCCGAACCTAAATACACTTGAGCGCCTTTACCCATGCGATTATTGAAATTACGAGTCGAGGTAGAAAACACAGTTGTATTATCATCAACTCGCGCCTGATTTCCCATACATAAACTGCATCCGGGAATCTCAGTTCTGGCATTTGCAGCTACGAAAACATTATAAACACCTTCTGCCTTTAATTGGTGTTCATCCATGCGAGTTGGCGGCGCTATCCACAACCTTGCTTTTACCTCACCAGCACCTTCCAAAACCTTCGCAGTTGCCCGATAATGTCCGATATTTGTCATACAAGAACCCACAAATACTTCTTGTACAGGATCATTAGCAACTTCCGATAATAATTTAACATTATCTGGGTCATTGGGAGCAGCTACAATTGGTTCTTTGATTTCGCTTAAATCAATTTCAATTATTTCTGCATATTCTGCATCAGCGTCAGCCGATAATAATACAGGATTGTCTAACCATTCTTGCATTTTAGCTACTCGACGCATCATGGTTCTGGCATCACTATAACCCCGTGCCACCATATTTTTTAACAAAGCAATATTGGAACGCAAATATTCTGCAATTGTTTCTTCACTCAACTTAATTGTACAACCAGCACAAGAACGTTCTGCGGAAGCGTCGGTTAATTCAAAAGCTTGTTCAACTTTCAAATTTGGTAAACCTTCAATTTCCAAAATCTTGCCAGAGAAAACATTTTTCTTGTTCTGCTTATCTGCTGTTAACAAACCTTTTTGCATGGCAACATAAGGTATGGCGTTAACAACATCTCGGAGAGTTATTCCTGGTTGTAATTCCCCTGTAAATCTTACCAATACTGATTCGGGCATATCCAAAGGCATGACACCCAAAGCCCCCGCAAACGCCACTAAACCAGAACCAGCAGGGAAGGATATTCCTAACGGGAAACGGGTATGGGAATCTCCACCTGTTCCCACTGTGTCGGGTAACAACATCCGGTTTAACCAGGAGTGAATGATACCATCCCCAGGACGCAAAGCCACACCACCACGGGAGGATATGAAATCGGGTAGTTCTTGGTGGGTTTTAATATCCACAGGTTTGGGATATGCGGCTGTGTGACAGAAACTTTGCATTACCAAATCTGCACTGAAACCGAGACAAGCGAGTTCTTTCAATTCATCTCTGGTCATTGGGCCTGTAGTGTCCTGAGAACCCACTGTAGTCATGATTGGTTCGCAAGATGTCCCGGGACGTACTCCTGGTAAACCAGCGGCTTTCCCGACCATTTTCTGTGCCAATGTGTAGCCTTTGCCGGTGTCCGCTGGGGCTTGAGGACGAATAAATAAAGTGCTGGGTGCTAAACCTAATGCTTGACGGGTTTTATCGGTGAGGGTCCGCCCAATTAATAAGGGAATCCGTCCACCAGCGCGAACTTCATCTAAAATGGTGTCAGGTTTGAGGCTGAAGGTGGAAATTATTTCTCCTGCGGCATTGAGAATATTGCCTTTGTAGGGATAAATAGTGATTACGTCGCCGGTTTCCATTTTGGTGACATCGCATTGGATGGGTAATGCACCGGCATCTTCGGCTGTGTTAAAAAAGATGGGAGCGATCGCACTTCCTAATACATAACCTCCAGCCCGTTTGTTTGGCACAAAGGGAATATCATTGCCCAAATGCCATAATACAGAATTGATTGCAGACTTACGAGATGAACCTGTACCAACGACATCACCGACGTAAGCAATCGGATAACCTTTTTTCTTTAACTCTGCAATGGTTTCTAAACTTCCCGGTTGACGAGTTTCCAACATCGCCAAAGCGTGTAAAGGAATATCCGGTCTGGTTGTAGCGTGGGTTGCGGGTGATAAGTCGTCGGTGTTAGTTTCTCCGGGAACTTTGAAAACGGTAACGGTGATAAATTCTGGTAATGTGGGACGGGAAGTAAACCACTCTGCTTCTGCCCAAGAGTTTACCACCTGTTTAGCGTAGGGGTTGGTTTTCGACAATTCCAAAACATCATGAAACGCATCATACACCAACATAATTTTGCTGAGGGCGTTGGCTGCATAAGCGGCGATTTGTTCTCTTCCTTCTCCTCCCATTACCAACGGTGTTTCTGAAGATTCTGATACAGAACTGCTGGAAACTTGCAGTAGATCAATTAAGGATTGAACATTGTAACCACCAATCATCGTTCCCAGTAATTCTACTGCGTCAATTGGAGAAACTAAGGGGCTGGTAATTTCTCCTTTAGCGATCGCAGTCAGAAATCCAGCTTTTACATAAGCTGCTTGATCTACTCCAGGGGGAATGCGATCGCGTAATAAATTTAATAATAACTCTTCTTCGCCTGTAGGGGGATTTTTCAGTAATTCACACAATGCTGATGTTTGTTGTGCGTCTAATGGTAAAGGAGGAATACCCAGTTGAGCGCGATCGGCAACCTGTTGACGATATTCTTGTAGCATGGTTTAGATTGTGATCCTGTAATGTCTTGCTTTCTTTATTTTATTGTAAGGGAATTGTTACAGAAGTTACTGGTAAACCATTGGTGACAAGTTAAGGAAAAGGGGAAATTGTCAAGGGTGGTATTTGTAGT
>JBAXRM010000096.1:0-17765 GCA_037131225.1 Nostocales cyanobacterium ELA583
GTTTTATTTAATACTTTATGGCTAACGCCACGCTTCGCTATCAAACACCCTCTTAAGCAAATTTCTTCAAAAACTTTTTCTATATGTTCAACTTCATTGTTGCCAAAACTTAGGAAATCTAAATCTTTTGTCGCTCGATGTGGTTCACCATTCCACACCTTAAAAAGTGTCGCTCCTTTCAAAATGTATTGTTGTTGATATGGAGATTGACTAAGCCTATATAGCAGTCTTTCACCAACATAAACAGTTAGCAAGTAATTATATTGTTCCTTTCTTTTTCTAGATAAATTTAACAATCTATCTCGGATAGATGCTACTATATTTGTAGGCTTTTTTGACATTATTTTAGTGAATCAAGATATGGACGTATGACATTATGTACTCGACACATTTTAGCGTAATGCCATAGTTCATCCATTGAGCATCTTCTTTCTTTCCAACATTCTCGAAGTGCTGCTAATGCTACTTCTAGACCAATTTTGTGACGAAATTTAAAACAATCTATAACTGTTTTAGCTAAAGAATATACCTGTACATTAACACCCTCTATGAGATGGTTTTCAATGCCTTGTTCGAGAGATTGACCAGACATATAAACGATTCTTAAAGGTAGAAGATTATCTTTTGGAGGACGATGCTTGTGAGGGATAGCAAGCCACACTTCAAAAGGTGCTTGAGTGGTTAGTTCATAAAAACTAAGTGCAGATAGAAGACACACTACTCCACTAGGAACTCGTTTAGCAGTTTCAGCCAAAGTATGATTTTCTGTAATTTCAGAATCAGCAAAAGTATAAATACCACGAGCAGAATGTATGAGTAATCCTTGCTGTTCAAGGCGTTTAAGATACTGTCTGTGAATACCTTTTGCTTCTATGTCTTTAGCTGTAATTATGCCTTTTTCACGGGCATAATCTAGCACTTGTTGTGTTTTTGACATAATTAAATCAATGGACTTAACTCCAACACTTTTGTGATCAAATGTGATAAAGTGCCAGCAGTGGTTAATAATTGCCTACAGTTTATCACAAATTTTTCTGTAACGCATCGTTAAAACTGAAAAAGTAAGTAAAGAAAAGCGATCGCCGTCATCGGTGGTAAATTAATTGCAGGTAAAATTTCCGAACGGCAAATTACCTTTGTGGGTGGCTTTCTATTTATTATCTTTGGTATAGTCGCGGCCATAGAAGGAAAATAATTAACATCGAAAACAGATGTTAGATATTAGATTCCCGACTTCTTAAAGAAGTCGGGAATTTGGGTTTTGTGGTGTTTATCCTTCTATAATTTTAATCTCTTCTGCTGTTAGTTCATAAAGTTGATAAACAAGTTGATCAATTTCTGTTTCTAATGCGGTTGTATCTGCATTGGGATCTGATTTTTTAGCAGTGAGGATTTTATCAACTAATTTACCTATTCTTTGTTTGAAAATTTCCTCAGGTTGAGCAATAGGTATTATTTTTAATATTTGAGTATTGATACTTATATATCCACCTTCTAAATGTTTATTCTTAAACCTTAATTGGAAATACCAATTAATTAACCTTGAATTAATGACACCTAATGTATATTTTAAATTATCTAAAGAACCTGTAATACTATATACACTAACTCCTGGTGCTAAACTGCCATTATCATCTAACGTAGCTTCGATAATTTTAGCCATACCCGCGACTAGAATTTTGGTAGTACAGAATAAATCCCATTTTCCTCGTGATATAATCTCCTCATTATCATTTATATGAGGTGTATTGTAATTTCTACCTTTGTATTTAGATTTTTTATCTAAAATCGTGTAACGGTCGATAATACCAGTAACTATTAATCTTTTAGAATTAGGACTAGATGAACCTTCTGTAATGCAATTTCCATAATTACTAAACTGAAAACCATTTATACCAGGTAAGTATTGTAGTTCTGCGTTAATTTTATCTACACTTTCAATTCTATGAAAAATACTTCCATCAAAGCTATTTAAAGTATTTAGAAGAGAACGGTTTATATAATTCCATTCCTGTGTTATTGCACAACTTAAAAAATTATTGTCTTTCAATTGAGGTGTAATTTTTAAAGTTGTTTCGCTATTATTTTTTATATTAGATAATTTAATGATAATGGGATACACTGATGCTTCATCAAATACATTATGGCTAGATACATCAGTAAAGCTTATAAAGCTATACTCCTTAGAGATATTATTTAGGATCTCTCTTGAATATTCTGCACTCAGAAATTTATTTGGTAAAATATAAATTAATTCATAGCTTTTTTTTAAAATTAACAGTCCTTTTTCTATAAAAGGAATATATAAATCAAAATTTCCAGATTTTGCTGAAATATAATTTTGCTTAAAAAACTGTATCTGATTCTGCATATTTTTTTTATGCATTTCTCTGTTTGAAATATAAGGAGGATTACCAATAACTACATCAAAACCAATAAAATCACCATCATTGTTCAACACTTCAGGAAACTCAAAACGCCATTCAAAAGCATAATTATATATTTTACCACTTTCTATATCTTCAATTTCCACTTTTAACTTATCAATCTCATTATTTAACTGACTAATTTTTTTATCCCGCAGTTTTTTCTCATCTTGACTTTCTTCTAGTAATAAAGTTTGATTTTCCAGATTATAAACTTCTCCATCTAACTGTCTTAACTTAGTTTTATTGGGGTCACTTAATCCTAAAGTTGTTTTAAGATTACTTTTAATATCATTGATCAATTTTTCCATTGCTCTTTTTTGTTCTCGATTTTCAGCATTGCGGTAAGTTTGTACAGCATTTCTATAACTTTCTATAGTGCATTTACTTCTATTTAAAGCAATTCGCAAATCAGTATCTAACGAAAAACGACTAATTAAAGAATTACCACATTTGATATTAATATCAATATTGGGTAAAGTTTCCAATTCTCCTATATTCCCCTCTCCTCCCACGAGAGGGGTTAGGGGTGAGGTCTTATAATAAGCATTTTTTAAAAGTTCAATCCATAAACGCAACCGACATATTTTTACAGAATTGGGGTTAATATCCACACCAAATAAACAACTTTCAATAATTGTTTGTTTTTCATGAAAGAGAGTTTCTTGTACTCGTTGACTTTCCTTGCTTTTGGGATTATATTCAAATAATAAACCATCTTCATCAAGAATAATTAACTCATCATTGACAACTTCAATATCATATTCTTTTAATCTTTTACCTTCCCTATCAAGTAAAATCTTCAATTCGCTTTTTATCGCAATAATTTCATTCAAAGCCGAAACTAAAAAATGTCCTGAACCCACAGCAGGATCACATATTTTCAAACTATTGATAATTATATTAGCTTCTTTTCTATCTTCTATTTGATCATATAAATTATTAATACTTTCACAATTCCAACCTTTAACTTCATTAAATTTATATACAACCGCTCTTCTAATGGTTTCTCGACACATATACATAGTAATGAAACCAGGAGTAAAGAAAGAACCATCTTTATAACCATTGATTTTCTCAAAGATTAAACCCAGTACAGCAGCATTAATTAATCTTTTATTCTCTTCCTGAATTTCTTCCCCAGTTTCACTACTAAAATCATAAGCATTGAGAAATTCAAACAGATATTCTAAAGCATTAATTTCACCAATGCGTTTTTTTCCGTTGCTATCTTTTAAAATAGTAGAAGAGAAAATTTGCAGATTCTCGTTTCTAAGATTATTAATACAAATAGTTACTTGTTCATTATCCGTTGGTTCAAATAAAGAACTATTCAAATAAGGAACATGAGAGAATATCTTTTTTACAGATTCGATTCTTTCTTCTTGCTTGCGAGCTAATACGCTGAAGAAAAGACTATTCAAATCATCATAATTTTGGACTTTCTGTAAATTCAAAAATCCCTGAGTTAGATCATTTTTGTGATATTTAATTAATTGTGCTTCTAATAATTTCAGAAACAGGATTCTATTTACCCAAGTAATTGCTAATTCTAACCCAAGATTAAAAAGTTGTTCTTGATAGGTTTCTCCAAATTCTTCTGGTTTTTCTAGTTGATAAATTTTATCTAAACTATCAAGTTGATTAATCGCATTTTCTATCAATGAACCGATATTTCTCTCATTTTCTTGTTTGCGTTGAATCAGTTTTTTACCACCTTCCTTAGTTTCCGTTAAACCGATAATATGTAATAACTCGCTATAAAATCCTTTATCGAGAGTATTACTATCATTTGCAAAAGGTAACTTTAATAAATGTTCATGTGAAAATAATTTAAACAGAGGAATTAATTGATGATCATTAAGATTTTCCCCAGGTTGTAAATATTGCTGATATTCTCGAATATCAAAATGTGTAAAAGTGATTTTATCGGCAATTTCATCAATAGCAGGTTTAGCAATTTCCTTATAAAAAACATCAGTTTTTTTATTGCTTAATCTTCCCTCTTCAAAATCTGTAAATTGCTGAACTAGGGTTTTATTATCTACAAATTCTTTCTCAAAAATATTGGCATCAAAAATGAACCATTCATAAATATTAGTAGCTATTAAATATTTAATTTCTAAATTTTTCTCTGTTAGACGTTCCCGCAGAAAATATAAAACTAATTCTTGCAAAGCTTTGGTATTCAAATTATCAACTTTAAGCATTTCGCTTTTATTGGTGGGCTTTTTAGCTTCTAGAATCACACCAACTTTACTTTTAGCATCTTTACCATTATGAATAACAAAATCATTTCTGCCTTTAGTATTAATAAAATGATTTGCACCATAATATGTATTCTTTAAAAAATCCCCAATCAAATTTTTATGAAACTCTTCTGATTCTGATTCATTAATTTTTTCAATTAAACTATGCAGATTCTTTTTAAAATTCTCAATATCATTTCTATTAGGTTTAACTTTGAGAAAAGCCTTATTTAATGATTCTCTAGGTTGCATTTTATGAAAATTCATGATTCACCAAATGTGATAAAATGTAGGTAATATTTGATAATTACTCGCACTTTATCACAAGTTATTCCATAATGTACCGTTAAAATTAAAAAGGTTTTACGGAGTAGCGGTAGGTGAGGTTGTAGGTGAAGAAGTAGGAATAGGCTCAGAAACAACCGCAGCCTTATTAATTTCGTCCTTATACTGAGCCGGTGCTAAAGCTATGGCACTATCAAACAAAGGTTTTGCCTCATCCATTTTCCCCTGTTGCTTAAACAGCATTGCCTTTGCTAAAACGGGGCGAAAATCTTGAGCATCTTTCTTAATTGCCTGATCATAAGCATAAATAGCTTGAGTATCGTTTTTCGCAAAAGCGTAAACACTACCCAAAAGCACTTGAACAGCAACTACATCCACACTTCCCGGCTGAATAGTATTAGCCTGGGTAGCAGCAGCCAGACTTTCTTGTAATAAGCCAATAGCTGCTTCTGGACGCTTTTCACTTAATTGCAAATTCACCATCCCCTGCAAAGCCTTCAAATCGCCAGGTTTTGTCGTTAAAATAGTTCGGTAAGTTTGGGCAGCCCCTTCCTTATCGCCAATTTGTTGTTTAGCTTGTGCCAGTAAAACCCCATACTCTGACTTTTGGGGATTGAGTTTAGCAAGTTTTTCCAAAGGCTCAATTACAGCTTGAATATCCGCTGGTTTAACTTCTCCTCGGCTTTTTTGACTTAACAACTGTAGACGTGCTTCTAAAAGCCCCTTGAGGGCAGTTTGATTTTCTGCATCTTTTTGTAAAACTAATTCATAACCTCGAACTTGATCTTCCAGTTTTGACTTTTGTGCAGATGAAGGTAATTTATTATCACCAGTAGGCTGATTTTGGGGAGATGATTCAGGTTTATTAATCGCCGTCAGGATGGGTATAATAGAAACCCCTACAAAAGCTACAACAGCGAAAGCTAAAACTACTCGGACTATCCAGCGATTACGCGATTCAGACACAATATTATTCTGCTCCTAGAATGGTTAAGTTGTTAGTGGTCAGTGTCAATTGTTAGTTTTCTGGGGTAGCAAAGTTAAAAATTTCCAAAACTTTGCGGAATACGGTCATTTGTCTGTGAATTTTATAACAAATAAATATCTATCCTGCTAAAGTAAGTGATGACTTTAGGAAGACTCGTCAGAATTATCGCTATGCTATGCTTCCGATAGCGCAGCATGGCGTATGCCATAACTGGATTAAAGACGCTAAATTACGCATTTAGTGTGTAAATGTTAGATTTAGCGTCTTCATTTTTGTACAGAGTATCAAACGAGTGGTCAGATTAAAAGGAAATATCCTTTTATCAGCCACATAGTTGCTCTTTTCCTTTGTCTTTATTAAATCCCACAATGGGATATGTCTTGTGCCGCAAGGAGTTTTTATGAATTCCGACCTGATGCCGTCCTCTGAATCCTCGAATTTCACAGCCTCTAACCAAGGCATAAAAGAGATTGAACCCGCTGTTAATGGTAATACATTAGCAGACCAATCCTCTAAACTGGAAAATTCTCTCACTCACTCTACCGACTCTAGCAAGCCTGAATCTAATGGGCATTTGGCTAATCGAGAACAACCAATTCCACCTCCTAGCGAACCGACTCAGTACCGAGCTATCGGTTTGATTCGGGGATGTTACCATGCCAGTGATGAACAGTTTACCCAAGGAATGCTGATCACTAACGATGGGGTTGAACTCAATGCCGTCCTTTTGGGTCGGATTATGAGTTTGGTTAAAAATCACTTAGACCTAGAAAAAGAACATCTATGGGTAGTTTATCCCCGCACTAGACAAGAAAATGACGCATTGCACCTGCAAATTGTCGGCGTTTGGGAACCCGAAAATCTAGCCAAATATGAACTAGATGAAGACAACCCAGATTCCACAGTAGTTTCTGATAGTAGTAGCGCGGCGTTAGCTATTCACCCAAAACCCTCCTCAGCAGTCTCTGATGGTGGTTTTTCAGTGCGTGGTGAGGTAGTTTATCAGTCTTTTGACGAGAAGAGTTTGGTGGTAAAAATCAAACAAGCTCCCCGTAAGCCTACTGATAAAGCTAAATATTTTAAGTTGAAACTCAAGGGCATATTAACCACAAAAGCTGTAGGTAAGTTCTGGGACTTCAATGCTAAACGTGAAGCCGACGGATTAGTAATAATTAATGCGGAGGCGATCGCCGATTTACCCAAAAAACGCAGACCACCTTTTAAAGGAGCGCCTCGTAGTGCCAGTGGTGGTGGTGGTAGTAGTAGTAGAAGGCCATTCATTCCCAGACGCAATGGAGAAGCCCCACCTCCTATTAGAAAGGCAGGAGGTGATCCCACCGTCATCACCAAACCCATTCCCAAAACCCCCACTCCTAAGCCAGTTATCAAGCCAAAAGCAACTGGGGATTAGGTTATACTAAAAACGGTTAGGAACTTTACTTTTTCTTGACAAAAAAATTATTTCAAAGCCTCTCCCCGTTTACGGGGAGAGGTTTGGAGAGGGGTAAAGTTTTAAGCCGTTTGCAGTATAGTTTTCAGTTGTCAGTTGACTCCTGAATTCTGACTCCTGAATTTTAAAACTCTGTCCAACGGTCTTGGGGTAAAAAAGAACGCTCCATAGGAATTGGGGCTACTGGTTCGGTGAGGGTAAATATCCCTTCAGAGATCCATTGCTTCAATTCCTGGGCTACTTTTCGGGACAGAAATAAACTGGCTAAGGATGCTACTCGTACCGTTCTCCCTTCAATAGTGACGCGTCCAGATTTAAGTTGAGCGTAACTCACTAAACCGAAGGTAGGACGGACACGACGAGGAATAGAAAAATCTACTATTGGTGCTACCAAGTCTTTATCTTGAACAGCACAGCGTTCTACCACACCAGCATTTAATACTGGCAAGGGTACACCCACACCCATCATTAAAGAGGCTCCATAGCTTTTAAAATAACAGCCTCGTATCCATCGCGCATCCATTTGTTTAGCATCACCAATTAAGGCTAAAGTTGCTGATGGTCCAATAGGTGTACGATTTTCTAACCGCTTTTGTAAGGGAAAATGTTGTGTCCCTTCCCAAGCTACATAACCAATACCCCCAGCTAAAAAAATCCTTGTCCCAATCCCCACAAGTTGTAAATCAGGATCATTCAGTAAGGGTGAAAGCGAACCAGGGTTAGAATAAACCGCATTTCCTAAGCGCGGCTGTAATGGTCCCAAATATGTATGTAGTGGGCGATCGCCTCCATTCACACCGACAATAAAATTTTGATAAAGATTGCGCGGATTAAATAAATAAAACTGATTGATAGTGTCACGGGTGATAGTGGTTTCAAATGTGGCTCTAGGGTAGCAATCGGTAACTTGGCCAACAGCACGAACTTGGATAGATTTTCCGGCAATTAAATCCTCAATTACATGACCACCACCCCGTTCTCGCACGTCTTCCCCATCTAGGGAGTCAACGGGACAACTAGCACCCAAATATAAATCTACAGCCCCAAACCCAGCATAAGCAGGAACTCCATCCAACCAGCAACGGCGAATTTTAATCGGTGGGTCAGTATGCCCCAAATTAATAATTGCACCACTTGATTCCATTGGCTCAAATGTGCCAGTAGTGATTACATCTACTTCTTTAGCAGCTTTATTGACACCAATTTCCGCAACTCGCGCTTTTAACTCTTCAGCAGTCCAGACTACCGCCTGTTTTTGGCTAATTTTCTGATTAATTTCCGCAATTGTTCGCATTTTTAATCTAAAGGACTATTACTCGATTTTAGATTTATGATTTTGGGACTTACCATTTTTCCATCCTTCAGGACGGGGATTGTACCAAATTTTTTTAATCTAAAATCTAAAATCTAAAATCTAAAATTCCTGCTCAATCTTCTACCCTGAGTTTAACGGAATCAGCATGAGAAGGTAAACCCTCTGTAGTTGCTAAGATATCAATGGCAAATGCCACTTTTTCTAAGGCAGTTTGTGAGTATTGAATAATACTTGAGTGTTTTAAAAATGTTTCTACCCCTAAAGCTGAAGCATAACGGGCTGCACCGGAAGTAGGTAAAGTATGGTTGGGACCAGCTAAATAGTCTCCTACTGCTTCTGGTGTGGAACTTCCCAGGAAGATTGCTCCTGCATGACGAATATGATTAATTAAAGCCCAAGGATCGGCAACTTCCAATTCTAGGTGTTCGGGTGCAAACTCGTTAGAAAGTTCGGCTGCGGCTTCCAGGGAGTCCACCACTACGATTAAACCATAATGGGCGATCGCTTTTTCCGTATCTATCCGGCGGGGATGATCTACCAATTGTCTTTCTACCGCTATTTGCACTTTTTTCGCCAACCCCGCATCCGTTGTTAGCAAAATCGCTGCGGCCATGGGGTCATGTTCTGCTTGGGCTAACAAATCAGCCGCCACATAATTAGGATTAGCTGTTTCATCAGCAATTACCAGCACTTCGCTCGGGCCAGCTAAAGAATCAATCCCCACAGTTCCGTAAACTAATTTCTTAGCCAAGGTGACATAAATATTACCCGGTCCTGTAATGACATTGACTTTGGGAATTGTTTCTGTCCCATAGGCTAAAGCCGCGATCGCTTGAGCGCCACCAATGCGGTAAATTTCCTGAACTCCGGCTTCTTGAGCGGCTACCAAAACCGCCGGATTGACCATTTTCCCGCCTCTAGCTGGTGTTACCATCACTACACGAGGGACACCTGCCACCTTCGCCGGAATGGCGTTCATTAGCACTGTACTGGGATAACAAGCCCGACCACCTGGTATATATAAACCTGCGCGGTCTACAGGTGTATACCGTTTGCCTAAAACTACTTCATCATCACCAAACTGGACCCAGCTTTTGGGAACTCGTTGACGGTGAAAAGCTTCTATTTTTTGACAAGCTAGACGAATAGACTGAAGCAAATCCTTAGAAACCTGTTGGTAGGCTGCATCCAGTTCTGATCCTGTTACCTTGAGTTCTTCTGCTTTGAGAGTTTGGTGATCAAATTCTTCCGTATAATGTAATACAGCTTTGTCACCTTGGCGCTTCACCGCTTGCAACACTTCGCGCACTGTTGCTTCTTTGTGAAGTACCTGATCATCTTGGGTGCGATCGCAGATCCGTTGAAGTTCTGATCTAACGTCTGCCTGCTGAGTAATAATTCGCAGCATGGAGTAATGATAATACCAAATTTTACAATAATCTTAGATAAGAACCAGTTGGGCTTTTTACCTGGTGGGGTATGAACCTGAATCTGACTCTCTTCTCTAGCTTAACCTGAATTTTTTTTGATACTACTTTATAAAACTCAGACAAAGCTAGAAATTTAATCCCCCTCTTTGTGTACCTGAATTGGCGGGGTTTAGCTATCGTTTTGGTTTATTTTTTGGTCAATGACTAATTTTAACCTATTTTCTCATTTCCAGGTAATTTTAAATTACCTGGAAATGAACGCAGATAAACAAGTTGCTAGTTTAACAGTGGAGAATGCTGTAATTTTGGTTTACTGTTAGCGTTCTAAAAGTGAATTGTTACCAGAATTAGATTTGCGATCGCTAGAGTTTTATTCACGTCTGAATCAATATGACGATGTAAATGCTTTTATGCAATGTATATCTAGGTAGAAGATTAATTAATGCTGAACCCCTACTTTAATTGCGGAATGATGATATTACATAAGTAAAAATTATCATAAATTGAAAATAGTTTTAAAATTTATAACTATTTAAAATTCCTCTTTATATTTTCTTAATAATTAATTGAGAATTATTCTTAATGATCAACGGTATTGACATACTTTCAGCGATTTGTTATAATTCCTTCAAAATTCATAATGCCGTTGTTTTGTGCATTTTTCAACTTTGGCAAAATAAGAATTATAAAAAGCCTTTATTTATAGCTATTTCAGGAATAGTTACAGAAAAATAATATAAAACTTAATTGATTTACAATGACTTACTGAAACTATTTTGGGGAAAATTAGATGATGTTTTTTGATAGCTAGAAAATTAGCTATTGACAGTTGACATATTTTATGTTATGTAAATCTTTTTCAACTTGTTCTACTTACTTTTATTTTCCTGAATCATAAATGGTGTTTTTAGCATCACATCTGTATTCATCAACTTGTCCCAAAACCGAAAATAAAGACCATAATTGCAATTAAACTTATGATGATGAAGAGTATGGTGGGTTGGGGTAATCCAATTTTTACTCCAAAAACCACGCATCCAGGAATGTGGATAAACTTCATAACCTGTGTGATTAACAACGCCAAATATAGTCATTAATGTGAGCAATAAACCCACCATACTAATGTGAATAGGAATAATAAAAACCAGAAGAGGAATAATAATTGCCTGAATCATACTCTCAACTGGATCAAAAGAAAAAGAAGTCCAGGGTGTAGGGTTGATAGATTCGTGATGGACTTGATGAAAGCGGCGATATATACTGGGAATGTGCAACCAGCGATGAGTCCAATAAAAGTAAGTATCGTGTAGAAACAAATATATAAATAGACTCAAAGGTAAATACAGCCAGCCATAGTCCAGAAAATTTAAATAAACTTTAGTATGTCCCAAACTGATCATTTCCATCATGAAAGCACTTGGTAATGCAAAAATCAAACAGGAAAACAATGACCATTTGATTTCGCTCTTCATTTTACTTTTCCGTTTGTTCATATCATGAAGACGACGAATCTCCCAAGACTGAGGACGACGAACCCAGAGTAACCAATAGAGAAGCGAAGATACAAGAAGGTATCTTGTCGTCAGCACAAAAACCATGAACAAAGATGAGATACCAAATTGTCTCAGACTAGGGAGCATAAAATTAATTTGTACTGATAGTAAACATTGGCATAAAATTAATTTTTAATTTTTAATTGGTATTCACCCTTGCACCATTAGGAATATCCAACTCTACAGTCGGACCTCTATCAAGAACCTCAATATCCCATTGTCCACGGCTAGAGGATTCAAAAGCAATATAACGCCCATCAGGACTAATGCTAGGATTTCTTACCCAGCCACGATAGGTAGGGGTGAGAATTTGTGACTGTTGGGAAGCACGATCATAAAGTGCAACTACAGGTCGTCCCTGTTCACTGGTAATGTAACAAATATAGCGTCCTGTATAACTTAAACTAGGACTTTCTGCAACTACCGATTGTCGGTTTAAACCCGGTGTCGGCATAAAATTTTGATTTTCTAAATCGTATAGTAACAACTGCTGATAGCGAGAACGATTGGATATAAACGCTAAAAAACGTCCATTTCCACTGATTGCAGGTTGTTCTTCAGTATATCGGCTATTAAGAGAAGTTACTCCCATAGGGATGTTATCAGCAGCACAAGATATCAGTAAGCTTGTTAGTCCAAAAATTAGGCTCCAATAAATTGACTTTTGGAGCCAGAATCTAGGTGTAAGTGTTTTCACATTACTGTTCGTCCACCCCAAATGTTTTAAATATCATCATCAAAATCAGAATTATCTGGCTCGTTATTAGGCTTGTTAATGGGATTGTATGGAACATAGTCGGTTGGTATAGCCTCATCATCATCTTGTCTTCTGGGAGGAACAGAATCTCTAGGTGGACGACGTTTTCTCGGTCTAGGATTAGGAGCAACATCATCCTGACGGGTTTCTGGAGGTTGAGGACGATTATTACCGCTATTATTCCGACGTGGTGGTTTTCTTACTTCATCTTGAGGACTGGAACCTTCCCAATCATCAACTTGTCTAGGAGCAGAACCCCAACTTTCATCGTCATAACTGTTGCTTGGACGACTCGCTGAACGCCCAGAATTAGGACGACGGTTTCTTTCTCCTGTATCTGGTTTTTCCTTAGTTCGGCGTTCAGAACGGCGTGGTGGTTGCTCTATGTCTTCGCCACGTTGCGCTCCGTAATAGTCATCACGTGTAGAACGTTCATCTCGACTACCGCGAATTCTGGCACGTTGAGGAGCTTCTTCTTCTTCTTCATAAGGTAGCGGTTCTAAATCCGCATCCATCTCCGCTTGATAATTGCGCCGCTCAGAATAGGAATATTTTCTGCTGACTTCTCTCTCATCGTCCACAATGGGAGTATTGCGTTTTGCTTGTTGAGTAGCAATACTCCGCAGACGAATACTTTCAACCGCAAAAAATACCGTAGAACCTACCAATAACAATTGACCAAATTGCAAAATAGGGTCAAGTCGCCACCCTTGGAAGACAAGAATAAAGCCGCACAATAAGCCAACCGCTGCAAAGAAGATATCTTGATCTCTTGACAGTTCTGGACGGACAGAACGAAGAAAATACAATGCTGCTCCCGCTACAGCCAGAAAAATCCCCAGAATACTGGCGGAGTTCGCTCCAAAATTTACCTGAGCCAGAACACTGGCTGAGTTCAGCCCAAAATTAACCATTGGTGTTTTCCTAATATCAAATCTATATTAACGAGTTACACTTACTATCACTATTTTAAACCAGTCATAATATTGCCGAAAAAGAATACTGGAGTCTAGAAGTCCAGGAGAAAGGAGAAGAAAATTCTTCCCCAGTTCCTAACCCCTAGTCCACTGCGGCGTAAGTTAATGAACCATTCTCAATCGTCCAAAAGCTGATTCCATATTACTTTTGACTTTTGACTTTTGACTTCCGCGAAGCGGTACTAGCCCCCAGCCCTCAAAAATTAAAACCGTTGGATTTTATCTTTTTGGCTAATGAAAATCAGACCAATAGTAGCAGGGATAACGACAATCGCAGTTCCCCAAACAAGACTCCAAAGAAAATTTGCTAAAGAGGGTGTCATAGTTCTCAACCTTTTTTTACACAGTTTATTCTCATTTTAATTTTAATCTTGGATTACTTTCTTGAAAAGTAGCGCAGGATTATCTATCTAACCTGGGATCTACTTGATTGATGATCCCAAGTCAATAACTTTGTTTTTCTATTCTCACAAGAAAATGACACCATTTCGTTAAAATTAAAGAAAGAATCTGTTACAAAGCTTAAAAGTTTTGGATTTTCTCACAAATAGTAACTAAAAAACATGACTGGTGTTAATTTGACGGCTTGGATTCTTGGTCCAGTTTTGGGAGTGATGACGTTTTTATTTATTTTCCGCATTATTCTGACGTGGTATCCCCAAATCAATCTCAATCGTCTGCCTTTTAGTCTAATAGCCTGGCCTACCGAACCGTTTTTAATCCCGTTGCGGAAGTTAGTCCAACCTATTGGTGGTGTAGATATTACCCCGATTATTTTGGTAGCGATTTTCAGTTTTATCCGAGAAATTTTACTAGGTCAGCAAGGCTTACTGACCATGTTATCTCGGACTAGTTAGGAGTCAGGAGTCAGGAGGAAGAAGGAAAAACGCTAACCTAATGACTAATGACTAATAACCAATTACTGCATTTTCATGTCCTGGACAAAGCTGGTGTAAATATTACCCGCTAAAAATTGTGAGTTTTCCATAATTTTTTGATGGAAGGGGATAGTTGTCGGGAGTCCAGTAATGGCACATTCTCGCAATGCCCGTTTCATGCGGTTAATGGCGGTAGCTCGGTCTGGTCCCCACACAATTAATTTACCAATCAGAGAGTCGTAGTAAGGGGGAATGTTGTAATCTGTGTATACGTGGGAATCAATCCGCACGCCTGGTCCTCCTGGTGGCAGATAACCAGTAATTTTGCCGGGGGCTGGGCGAAAATCATGATCTGGATCTTCGGCATTAATGCGACATTCAATGGAATGTCCTCTGAGAACCACTTCTTTTTGTGTAAGATTGAGTCTTTCGCCTTGAGCAATGCGAATTTGTTCAACTACTAAATCTATACCAGTAATCATCTCTGTAACTGGATGCTCAACTTGTATCCGGGTGTTCATTTCCATGAAATAGAATTTACCGAATTTATCTAGGAGAAACTCGATAGTTCCTGCGCCGCTGTAGTTGATATGCTGGGCGGCCTTAACGGCAGCTTTTCCCATTTTTTGCCGTAAGTCTGGGTCAAGGGCAGGACTAGGAGCTTCTTCTAGGAGTTTTTGGTTACGACGCTGAATTGAACAATCTCTTTCACCCAAATGGATAACGTTACCGTAGTTATCCGCTAAAATCTGAAATTCAATATGCCGGGGACGTTCAATAAATTTTTCTATATAAACGCCTGCGTTGCCAAAAGCTGCTCCTGCTTCCCCTTGAGCGGCAAGAAATAATCTCACAAATTCGTCTGCGGAGCGCACAAGCCGCATTCCTCTACCACCACCACCAGCGGTAGCTTTAATCATCACAGGATAACCAATTTTTTGAGCGATCGCTAATCCTTCTTCTGGTGATTCTACTAACCCTTCACTACCGGGAACTGTGGGGACACCAGCCTTTTGCATTGTTTCTTTAGCGGTGGACTTGTCTCCCATTAATCTAATAGATTCGGGACTAGGACCAATAAAAGCAATGTGATGATCCGCACAAATTTCTGCAAATCTGGCATTTTCTGATAAAAAACCATACCCAGGATGGATGGCACTGGTATGGGTCGTTAATGCAGCAGCAATAATATTGGGAATATTCAAATAACTTTTACTGCTGGCAGGTTCACCAATGCAAACGGCCTCATCTGCAAGTTGGACGTGGAGCGCGTTTCTGTCAACAGTGGAGTGAACGGCTACTGTGGCAATTCCCATTTCTTCACAGGCGCGGAGAATGCGAAGGGCTATTTCTCCTCGATTGGCAATTAATATTTTATCAAATTTCATTTTCTAGTTACGATATCAGTACCAGTAGATTCACATTTTCTCCCATCCTGTTGACATAAAGCGGTTGCATTGCTGTAAATCGTGACAGGAGATCCCCAAACATAATTTTTAGCAGACTATTTAGATTATGTGGCATCTTTGCTAGACCTTTTAATATGACTTGTGCTGTAACTATATTTCTGTTAGTCTCATACCTATTCAAAAAATATTTGGGAAATATTCAAAAAATATTGTATTTGAAAGATTTTTTTATGTTATACTGCAATCTGTGTTCAAAACCGCGCGGATGTGGCGGAATTGGTATACGCGCACGCTTGAGGTGCGTGTGGGCATAGCCCTTGCGAGTTCGAGTCTCGCCATCCGCATTTTTGAATGTAAATAACCCGCTGTTATGTCAGAAAAATGATTATAGCAGCGGGTTTACATTTTTTGATCAAAATCCATATTTTTGATTCTTTGCCAGCTTCTCTAGTGATGCTGGTTTTTGTGTTATTGATAGAAATATATATAAACTTTTGTAAAGAACATTGACTACTACTTTTAATTCCACAAATGACTTAATCTTACCCAGTGCTTGGCATTGTCTAACTCCCATTTGGCAAGGTGGGGAGGAAGTTGTTAAACGCGGTTTACCTCACAGTCAGTTAGCACCTACTTGGCAATTATTACTTTTGGGTGATGGTTCTCCGACTCGACACGTCCAACTATTGACGGGTGAACCAACGGAGGTAGATGTAATTGATATGTCAGCAATTGGCATGAGTTCAGATCATGCACCGACTATGATGCAGATGCTACCTGGTCCAAGAGTGCGCCGACAGGTATGGGTGCGAACTGCTTCCGGTCAGCGGTTATATTATGCTGCTTCTTGGTGGGAAGCAAGTCATGTAGATGAGTATTTACAAAACAAGTCTTTACCAATTTGGGCGAGTTTAGCGCGGTTACGGACTGAATTATATAGAGATGTTCAAGGTATTTATTATGGGAACTCAGAGGCGTTAGAGTCGGGTTTTCAGGAAAAAGGACCTTTTTGGGGTCGCCATTATTTGTTTTGGCATCATGGACAACCGCTAACTTTGATTTATGAGGTTTTTTCACCGTTTTTAACTAAATATTTGGGAGCAATGAATTATGAAGGTTAATTTTGCCAATTACTAATCCTCAAAACCAGTTACTATGTGACCTACCCAAAGATAACTTAATCCTAATAACCTTTTAGTTAACAGATTAGTTAACACAAACAGCAGAAGGAGAGTGCAAAATTAGGATGCTCCCTTCCCTGTTCCCTACCCCCTACCTCTTACTGCGGCAGCCGCATATACCTTTCCTGTCCTTGGGAATTATAGATAAATACGGGAAGTTGAGAATTTTGACTAATGACTTTGAGAGCATCTTTCAAGCTTTGGAAGTGACTTTGTATTTGTGGATTATTAGCTTGGAATAATCGGTCATACTCTGGAGTCAAGCGGACACTAATCTTCTGATTCTCAATGGTAAAAGTACAAAGTTTAATGGTACTAGTGCAAGTGCTATTGAGTTCAGCGCGAGTTTGAGTTAAATCGTCATAGATTTGGAATTGTTCTTTATTCAAAGCATCCTGATAATTTTCATTTTTGCCCTGTTGTTGATATATTTTTGCTGCTTGTTGAAAATCAGATCTCGCTTGAAATTTGTCTCCTAAAGTAGCGTATGCGTTTCCCCGGTTATAGTAGGCTTTGGCATAGTTAGGATTAATTTTGAGAGCTTGGTTGAAATCATCTATTGCTCCTTGCTTATCTCCTAAATCATAACGGGTAAGTCCCCGATTGAGGTAGGCATAGGCATCGTTAGGATTAATTTTGAGAGCTTGGTTGTAATCTTGTATTGCTCCTTGCTTATCTCCTAATTTAGCACGAAGAATTCCCCGGTTGTTGTAGGCATCGGCATAGTTAGGATTAATTTTGAGAGCTTGGTTGTAATCTTGTATCGCCGCTTGTTTATCTCCTAAATCATCACGGGTAAGTCCCCGGTTATAGTAGGCATCGGCATAGTTAGGATTAATTTTGAGAGCTTGGTTGTAATCTTGTATC
>JBAXRM010000097.1:0-17714 GCA_037131225.1 Nostocales cyanobacterium ELA583
GAGAGGTTTACAAGAGGGGTTAATTTATACCTTGAAAACTTTTAAAACATCCTCTAAGAGAATGAACCACGAAGGGACGAAGAAACGAAGAAAGAGGGAAGAAGAAAATGCAAGTTTCGAAAGGTTTGGTTAATAATGTTGCTAGTATTAAGAGTTTGAAGGGTTTTGATAACAGCAATCCACCTGATCCAAAGTTAATTGATAGTTGTGTTCATTGTGGTTTTTGTTTGGCTACTTGTCCTAGTTATCGGATATTAGGAAAAGAGATGGATTCTCCCAGGGGACGGATATATTTAATGGATGCTATTAATGAGGGTGAAATTGCTCTCAATCCGGCTACTGTTGAACATTTTGATTCTTGTTTGGGTTGTCTGGCTTGTGTGTCTACTTGTCCTTCTGGTGTGCAGTATGATAAGTTGATTTCGGCTACTCGTCATCAGGTAGAAAGAAATTATAATCGTAGTTTACCTGATAAGTTAGTTCGACAATTGATTTTTTCTCTGTTTCCTAATCCTGATCTTTTAAGAATTTTACTTTTTCCATTATTAGTTTATCAAAAGTTAGGAATTTCTAAGGTATTACAAGCAACTGGATTAATTAAAGCCATATCTCCCCGGTTAGCAGCTATGGAATCTATTTTACCGGAAATTACTCTTAAATCTTTTCAGGATAATTTACCAGATATCATCCCAGCCAAGGGTGAAAAAAGATATCGGGTAGGTGTAATTTTAGGATGTGTGCAAAGGCTGTTTTTCTCTGGTGTCAATGAAGCGACTGTGAGGGTTTTAACTGCAAATGGTTGTGAAGTAGTAATTCCTAAATCTCAAGGTTGTTGTGCTGCGCTTCCTGAACACCAAGGACAAACTGAACAAGCAAAAACATTAGCCAGACAAATGATTGATAGTTTTGCTGATACTAATGTGGATTTTGTGATTATCAATGCTGCTGGTTGTGGTCATACTTTAAAGGAATATGGACATATTTTAGCTGATGATCCAGAATATGCCGAAAAAGCGAAAGCATTTGCCGCAAAAGTTAAAGACTCACAGGAGTTTTTAGCTAATGTAGGTTTAACTGCAAAACTTTCACCATTAACTGATAAAAATCTCACTTTAGTTTATCAAGATGCTTGTCATTTATTACATGGTCAAAAAATTAGTGTCCAACCCCGTCAACTGTTAAAACAAATTCCGGGTGTGATTTTAAAAGAACCCATAGACGCGGCCTTGTGCTGTGGTAGTGCGGGTGTTTATAATATGTTGCAGCCGGAAGTTGCAGAAGAGTTAGGTAAACAAAAAGCTGAGAATTTAATCAATACTGGTGCTGATTTAATTGCTTCTCCTAATCCTGGTTGTAGTTTACAGATTAGTAAGTATTTACAGGGTAAAACTATTTCTGTTATGCACCCAATGGAGTTATTAGATTATGCTATTCGCGGTGATAAGTTGGAAATTTAGAATATAGGAGGAAGAGGAAATGAATCACATTTACGGAGTGTACCGTAAGGCATAACCCAACAAATGCGTTGGGTTGCGCTGTCGCTTAACCCAACCTACAAAAAATGGCTAAAGTATTGATAATTAAATAGTAAAAAATAATGTCCAGCGAAAGAATTAAAAATAGTATTTTTTCTGAAAAAACTTTTGAATTAATGTCAAAGTTTTCAGAACATATTACTAACTATGACAATATAGAAAAGAGAGAAGAATTACCGGAATATAATTTTTTTCGAGAATATGTGGAAAAACCTTTCCACATATTTTGTCAAGAATTAGATGTGCTTTTACATCCTCATTTAAAGAAATTTTCGATTGAAAAAGATAAAATTCAAGAAACTCCTTATAATTATGGCAGTGATTTTTGTTTAAGAGCTTATTTTACAATAAATAAATTACTTTTTGTGGAGATTACCCAATGGGGTATTAACACAGGTATTAATCATGAAAATTATCAACAGATAATACAAGATTTTTGTAAAGATAATCCGCAAGAATTTATAGATTTACTTGCTACTAATTCTAGTTTTTTTATCCATAAAGACCCTGTTTATTTTGCCGCAGAAGACATTTTAAAGATGAATGGAGGGAATCCGGCAATATATGACATAAAATATTGGTTTGAACAACATCTACCTTTAGTATTACTAACTCTTAAGAATGAGTATATACCATTTATTAAAGATTTATCATTTACTCCTGCGTCTCAATACTTTTATTTCACAGAAACGGATTTTATTAGAAAAGAATTAGAATGTTGGTTACGTGCTATCCATAGAAAAGGACAAGCAATTATATATGGTGCTCCAGGAACGGGTAAAACATTTATTGCACAACAATTAGCACAAAAATTAATTGGTCAATATGGGTTTATCGAACTTGTCCAATTTCATCCAGCATACACTTATGAAGACTTCATTCAAGGTATTCGTCCTCAAAGTGAAGATGGTAAATTAACATATCCACTTGTTCCCGGTAGATTTTTAGAATTTTGCCAAAAAGCAGAAATTTGTCAAGATGTTTGTGTTCTCATTATTGATGAAATAAACCGCGCAAATTTATCGCAGGTTTTTGGTGAATTAATGTATTTACTAGAATATCGTGATCAAGAAATTCCTCTTGCTGGAGGTAATAGATTGCGTATTCCTAAAAATGTGCGGATTATCGGCACAATGAACACAGCAGATAGGTCTATTGCACAAATTGATCACGCTTTACGTCGTCGTTTTGCATTTATTGAATTGCGTCCTAATTATGATATTTTAATTAAATATCACCTAAATACAGATTTTGTAATTGAGGATTTAATTAAGGTTTTAAAACAATTAAATCAGGCAATTAATGATAAAAATTATGAAATTGGTATTTCCTTCTTTTTGACTCCTAATCTTCGAGAAGATATAGAAGATATTTGGAAAATGGAAATTGAACCTTATTTAGAAGAATACTTTTTTAACAACCTCGAAAAAGTAGAACAGTTTCGCTGGAATAAAATCGAGAAACGGTTAAAAATATGAAGCCAGCAAATTTAAGAGTTATTGAAATAACTGAATATCAAAATAAATCTTTTTCTCGTGATGAAATTTCTGAAGAAGTGGGAATTATATTATATGAGAAATATAAAAACCAAGTAGATGTAGATTTTCCTAGTCCTAAAACTCGTTATCAATGGAAATTAACTGCTAAGGGTTGGGTTGGTTATATTCCTATAAATTCTGATTTAGCTTTAAAAATAAATCCCAAAGTCCCAATTAAAAATTTATTTGGAATGTTGGAATATGCTTATAATTTACATGATTCAAAAAGTTTTAAGTTTCTTCAGGGCCTAATGAATTGTGAATCTGTAGAAGATTTTTACAATCATCTAGCTGCTATTTTTGCTGAAAAAATTATAGAACGCTGTCGTAAAGGTTTATATCGTAGTTATATAACCAAAACTGAAAAATTGGCTTATGTGCGGGGAAGGTTAAATGTTCAACAGGTCATTAAAAAACCTTGGGATATAAAATTACAATGTGCATATCAAGAACACACGGCTGATATTATAGATAATCAAATTTTATTTTGGACGCTTTTTCATATTGGCCATAGCGGTTTTTGTTCAGAAAAAGTATCACAAATAGTTAGAAAAGCCTATCATGCTATGGAAGGAATGGTATCTTTACAACCTTGTACTTCCAAAGATTGTATGGAGCGAATTTATCATAGATTAAATGAAGATTATTATATTTTACATCAATTTTGCCGATTCTTTTTAGATAATACTATTCCTAGTCATGAAAAAGGGCAAAATACAAGTTTACCTTTTTTAGTAAATATGGCGCGTCTTTATGAAATATTTGTTGCACAATGGTTAAAAGCAAATTTACCTCAAAATTTGACTTTAAAAATTCAAGAGAGAATCAATTTAGGAGAAAATATATATTTCCAAACTGACTTAATTTTATACGAAACTACAAATTTTAGTCCTAAATATATTCTGGATACTAAATATAAAAATCACCAAAATCCTTCCTCTGATGATGTAGGTCAAGTATTAGCCTATGCAGCTTCTAAAAATTCTCCTGAAGCAGTGTTAGTCTATCCCACTGAATTAAATAATCCTTTTAATCAATATATTGGAGAAATTAAAATTAGAGTTCGTAGTCTGACTTTTTCTTTGAACAATAATCTTGAAGATGCAGGTAACGAATTTTTAAAACAATTGTTTTCTTAAATTACGGATGCGTTTTTTGTGTTATCTTATTTAAGAATATAAACTCAATTGTCTCTGTTCTAAGGCATTAAACGCATTAACTCCTCTTCCTCCTCCTTCGTGTCCTATTCCTTCGGAACGCTCCGCGAACGCTCCTATATCCCTCCGGGACGCTCCGCGAACGTGGTTCGTTAATTCTTAATTTTTTATAGCTAGGGTTAAACCGTCTGCTATGGGTACTAAACTCAGGGTAATTCGGGAGTCTTGATGTAATTTACGATTCAAATCCCGAATTTTGTTAGTTTGATTATCCTGTATTTCTGTATCTGCAACTTTACCAGACCACAGCACATTATCAATAGTAATTAGTCCACCTGGACGAATTAATTCTAGCGATCGCTCATAATAATTCTCATAGTTACCCTTGTCAGCATCAATAAACGCAAAATCAAAAGTTCCTGCTTCCCCTGCTGTCAATAACTTATCTAAAGTTTCCAAAGCTGGGGCAATATGTAAATCAATTTTATCAGCGACTCCTGCTTCTTGCCAATAACGACGAGCTACACTGGTATACTCTTCACTAACATCACAGGCAACTATTTTACCATCTGCGGGTAAAGCCAAAGCCACTACCAAGGAACTATAGCCAGTAAATACACCAACTTCTAAGGTTTTTTTTGCTCCTATTAACTTAATTAATAATGCCATGAATTGCCCCTGTTCAGGAGATATTTGCATTATAGACCTTGGCATTTGCGCGGTTTCTTGACGCAGTTGGGTTAAAGAGATGGGTTCACGTAGGGAAACTGAAAGTAAGTAATCATATAGGTTTTGTTCTAAACCCAGGGTTTGTTTTGACATGATTTATATTTATTATTTTATGATAGTTCTTCCTTATCAAGTCTATGATAACAGATTTAAAATCAAATGTCAACCCCCAAATCCTCTTTTAATCCTGAATCAGGATATCCAGGATTTGAGGATTTACAGGATGTGATTTAAAGATTGTTTTTGAGGAAGTGGTGATTTTTTTAGTCTGAATCAGGATATCCAGAATTTGAGGATTTTCAGGATGTGATTGAAAGATTGTTTGTTGAGATTTTGGAGATGATTTTGTCTGAATCAGGATATCCAGGATTTGAGGATTTTCAGGATGTTGTTTAATGATTATTTTTGAGGAAGTGGTGATTTTTTTAGTCTGAATCAGGATATCCAGGATTTGAGGATTTTCAGGATGTTGTTTAATGATTATTTTTGAGGAAGTGGTGATTTTTTTAGTCTGAATCAGGATATCCAGGATTTGAGGATTTTCAGGATGTTGTTTAATGATTGTTTTTGAGGAAGTGGTGATTTTTGGAAGTTGGGATATTTTAAAGAAGTTGTTTTATGCTCTTCTTTAGATGGTTAGCTTATTTTCGCAATTACCAATTACCCATCCTAAAAATCCTTAAATCCTAATATGGCTTGCGCCACGCTACGCTATCAGACAAAATCATCTCCAAAATCCCTACAAACAACCATTAAACAACATCCTGAAAAATCCCAACTTCCCACAAACAATCATCCAACAACATCCTGAAAATCCTGAAAATCCTGATTCAGACAAAATCATCTCCAAAATCCCCACAAACAATCATCCAGCAACATCCTGAAAATCCTCAAATCCTGGATATCCTGATTCAGACATTGACAAAGTTCTCAGTTTCGACTATGCTTAGGTTATAAGTGGAAAAGTATGCGTCCATATATATAAGGTTTCCACATCCAGTATTTATCCAAAAAGAATTCCGCCTAGCCGTGAGTCAAGAGAAAAGAAAAAAGAGCAGAGGGCAAAAGAGCAAGAGTATAAAGGGCTACTAAGTCCTCACCGCACCACAACACACAACCCGAAAACCAATAAAGTTGACAACGTCGACGAGGTTGTAGATGCCGCGACAAGCAGAACGGCAATGTACAGTATTGAAGTTCCACGAACCACCGCGCATCAGCTTTATGCGGCTTGGATTAATTAAAGCACTGCCATCTGTAGGCGCATTTATATAGTTTTTTTGACAGTCATCTTCACACCATTCCCAGACATTACCGTGCATATCATACAAACCAAAAGCATTAGGGGGAAAAGTTCCTACATCTGTGGTTTGTTTTCGATATTGTCCTTTTGGTGCAGCAGCGTAGGGGTAGTTACCATTATAGTTTACCAAATCCGAGGTAATATTTTCACCAAAATAAAAAGGTGTAGTTGTTCCCGCCCTACAAGCATACTCCCATTGTGCCTCACTGGGCAATTTATAGTTTTTACCTGTTTTTTGGCTTAACTTTTGACAAAATGCAATTGCATCATCCCAATTCACTTTTTCAACAGGACGATTATTACCTTTGAAGCGAGCAGGGTTGTTTCCCATGATAGCTTGATATTGTGCTTGAGTCAAAGGATATTTACCGATAAAGAAGCTGGGAACAGTAACTTGATGTTGGGGACTTTCACTATCTCTTCTTGTCGCTTCATCTTCCGGTGAACCCATGTAAAATGTTCCTGCGGGTATTTCCACCATTTCCAACTTCACCCCATTTCCCAAATCTTCCACAAAGTAATTTGCTGAGTGGTTGCGTCGGTTGATAATGCTTCCTTTTGCGTTCGTTGTGACAACTTCAAAAGTGAAAGTTTTCAGGTTAGTTAAAAACCTCTCTCCTACAAGGAGAGAGGCTTTAATATCCCCCTTCCCTTGTAGGTTAGGGGGGTTAGGGGGGTTAGGTTCTTCTGTTTGAATACCTAAAAACCTAAACCATTCTGTAATAGACTGAGGACGGTTTTGATAATCTAACTCCATTCCCTTGAGAATAGCATCATTTACCTTTTGACTAATTTGAGAATTGTATTTTTGCGGTGCTTCAATCACCATTTTCATATCTAGCATAATCTTAGCATTCAGATAAGGACTAGGCAGAGGAATGAAAGGAGGTTCATGAACAGCGATAATTACATATAATGTGGCTGCTAAAGCATAAATATCTAAAGCCGGAGTGAAATTACTTCTATTTTCAAATTGTTCTGGTGGTGCAAAAACCGGAGTTTTGGCATTTGTTAAACTCATCAATTCGGCAAAATTGACTTCTCTGGCTAAACCAAAATCAATTAATATGGCTTTATTGTCAGATTCTCGCAGTAAAATATTCGCAGGTTTAATATCTCGGTGCAGATAATTACGACTATGAATATAACTTAAAGCCTCTCCAATTCCTTTAATAATTTCTAAACCTGCACTTTCACTAAAAACACCATTCGCGTATAAATATTGTTCTAAATTTTTGCCTTTGACATATTCCATCACCATACAAGATAAACCATTTTCTTGAAACAGTTCAGGATACACTTTGACAATGTGAGGATGATCAAAGGTAGCTAACACCATCGCTTCGGTGTTAAACTTGTCCTGTTCTTGGGCTAGAAATTCTCCAAAATCTTCTGTATTTCCATATTTATCTCGATAACGTTGTTTCAAAAAGGAGACGTTGAGGCATTTGATAGCTACTTCTTTTTTACGTTTATGATCTTGCGCTAAATAGGTAATACCAAATCCTCCCTGTCCTAGAGTATCAATAATTTCGTATTGTCCTCTTTTGAGTAGTTGCCCTGGGGTAAAATAAGCCATAATAAATTTAATTTGTCAGAATCAGGATGTCCAGGATTTGAGGATTTACAGGATAAAGAGGAAAATAATTATATTGGTGGTTGAAAAGTCTATATATGGGCGCACACTTTTCCACTCATAACATAAATATAATACAGGCTTTGAGATTTGTCAAGTCTTGATTGTCTGAATCAGGATGTCCAGGATTTGAGGATTGACAGGATGTGATTTAAAGATTGTTTTTGGGAAGTGGGGATTTTTTTTGTCTGAATCAGGATGTCCAGGATTTAAGGATTGACAGGATAAAGAGGAAAATAATTATATTGGTGGTTGAAAAGTCTATATATATGGGCGCACACTTTCCCACTTATAACATAAATATAGCTTAGTCTTTGAGATTTGTCAAGTCTTGATTGTCAGAATCAGGATGTCCGGGATTTGAGGATTTACAGGATAAGAGGAAAATAATTATGTTGGTGGTTGAAAAGAACAGGAAAATCAGTTGTGTAATTAATTCCGTCTCATTACTTAAAATCTATGGCGTTTCTCAATCTCTGAGTCTGGAGCGCCTCTGCGTGAAAAAATCATCCCATTAATCAGCAACACCAAATCCAGTTAGTTTATGTAGAGATGTTGCAAACAGAGGATTTTCTGAATAAAGTGGTTATTTGCCTTCTAAAATTGAAGATTATTCTATAAACTTACTCGCGTCAGAGGGGGTATTCATGAGCCGTCCAATTATTCTGGGTATTGTTGGTGATAGTGCTGCTGGGAAAACAACTCTGACTAGAGGGATTGCTCAGGTACTAGGTCCAGAAAATGTGACTATTATCTGTACGGACGATTACCATCGTTACGATCGCACACAACGGGCAGAAATCGGCATTACGGCGCTGCATCCTGATTGTAACTATCTAGATATCATGCAGCAGCATTTATCGCTGTTACGGACAGGACAGGCGATTCTCAAGCCGGTTTACAGCCACTCCACAGGGACTTTTGAACCACCGCAATATATCAAACCCAGTAAATTTGTGATTATTGAAGGGTTACTAGGTTATTCTACCCGTGCAGCCCGTGATGCTTATGATGTCAAGGTTTATCTTGCCCCTCCTGAACCACTGCGCGCTGATTGGAAGGTGAAACGGGATACTCAAAAACGCGGTTATACTCCAGAACAGGTATTAGCGGAGTTAGATAAGCGCGAACCAGATTCGGAACAGTATATCCGTCCTCAGCGGCAATGGTCAGATATTGTGGTCAGTTTCTATCCTCCCAATGATGAAATAGATGAAACTAATGGACGTTTAAATGTGCGCTTGGTGCTGCGTCCTTCGATTCCTCATCCTGATTTTACGGAAATTATTCACGCTGGTCATGGTGATTCCCAGTCAGCTATCCGCTTGGGACTAGATAGAGATATGGGAAAACCAGTGGATGTTTTAGAAGTTGACGGTCATGCAACTTTGGAACAGGTGAATAAAATCGAACGGATTATGTGTAACGATATGCCGCATTTGAATAATGTGTGCGATCGCGAAAGCAATCCAGAATTGGGTAAAATTGCGGGGACAACTGGAGAAACACTGCAAAGTTATCCTCTTGCCCTCACTCAGTTAATTATTACTTACCATATGCTCAAAGCTACGCAAATTTACCAGTAATTAATTCACATTTCTCATCTCAGTATCACTCAGGTGATCTCTACGAAAAATAAAGATTTTGTCAATGGAGAATAATTGTCACCGGAAATAAGGGATAAATAAGGATGGCTCTACCCAATTATTCCCAATTCAAAATCCCCGCTTGGTATGACTTATTGCCTGAGAATAGCCGACTTACCCGAAAATGAACGCCCCCGTGAAAGATTAATAACTCACGGCCCGAAAATTTTAGCCACAGCGGAATTAATCGCTATTTTGCTGGGTACTGGTCAAGGACCTGGTAAACTATCAGCGGTGGGATTAGGGCAATATATATTACAAATATTAGGTAAAGGTCAGTGTGATCCATTAGCCGCTTTACGAGATGTTTCCCCCGCTGAGTTAATGGAAATTCCTGGTGTAGGACCGGCAAAAGCGACAACTATCTTGGCTGCAATTGAATTAGGTAAACGGACTTTTTTATCCCGTCCCTCTGACGGGACAGTCATTGATAGTCCCATTGCTGCGGCTGCTGTGCTTAGTCAAGACTTGATGTGGCAAAATCAAGAAAGATTTGCTGTGTTGTTATTAGATGTGAAAAATAAGTTATTAGGAACAAGGGTAATTACTATTGGTACTGCAACGGAAACTCTAGCCTCACCTCGTGATATTTTTAGAGAAGTGATTCGTCAAGGTGCTACACGGGTAATAGTTGCCCATAATCACCCTTCTGGTAGTTTAGAACCGAGTGAAGCCGATATAGAATTGACTCGTCAATTATTAGCCGGCGCGGAACTTTTAGCCATTCCCATTTTAGATCATTTAATCTTAGGTAATGGCACTCATCAGAGTTTACGAGAAATTACCACTTTGTGGGATAATTGTCCTCAAGTTGATTGATATTTTACCTTTTTTGCTCTGTTTCTTCTAGCTGCTTCTCTGTTCGTCCATAGGGGTTTTTGGGAGGCTTAACAGTAGGAAACAAGTTAAGAGCAAAGTCATTTAAAGCTATGCGGGTTTGACTACTAGATTTTCCTAACTCACCTGGTAATACCTTATCTCCCAGGGTTATAAAGAACATAAAGGCAATAATCAAAAAGGGCATATATCGTTTCATATTCGATTTCTCACTAATTAGAGATGGTAATTGATAACTATGTTTATATAATGCCCAAATTAGCAGCAAAACAATAACTTAAAAATTATATTTTTATCTGCATCTAATATTCAAATAACATCATCTATCAAAACTTATTGAAGAGTCAATTTCCCCTGTTTAGCGAAAAAACTTTAATTAATGGGGTATAATCTTTAAATTCAGGATATATTGTTTAATATGAATTTTATCACCATTTTAGGATTAGTTGCCGGGGCATTAACCACTATCGCCTTTTTACCGCAAATGTTCCAAATATGGCGCACAAAATCAGCGAGAGATGTGTCCTATGTGATGCTAATTGTCTTCATGAGTGGCTTATTTCTGTGGTTAATCTATGGGATTATTCTCGGTGCTTTACCAGTTATTCTCGCTAATGGGGTGACATTATTTTTTAACTTGATTATTCTATGGCTTAAAATTAAATATAGATAACTCTACCAAAAAAGCTGTGACCTCATCTGTATTTGACTTAGAACGCCTTCTATTTACTCCCGCAACCCCTAACAACGACGCTATTCCCGTAATTTTTGCCTTTCCCAATGAGTACACAGTGGGGATAACGAGTCTGGGTTATCAGGTGGTATGGGCAACTTTGGCTATGCGTGAGGATTTGCAGGTAAGTCGCTTATTTACTGATATTCGGGAACAACTTCCCAGACATCCAGAATTATTAGGTTTTTCGATGTCTTGGGAATTAGATTATGTGAATATTTTTAACCTGTTGGAATCTTTAGAAATTCCCATTCGCGCTAATTCTCGTAATCAAAATCATCCTTTAATTTTTGGCGGTGGACCTGTTCTCACGGCTAACCCTGAACCTTATGCGGAATTTTTTGATGTGGTTCTATTGGGAGACGGTGAAAATCTCCTTGGTGATTTTATAGATACTTATAAAAAAGTTAGAAATGCTGATAGGGAAACTCAATTAAAAACATTAGCCCAAGTTCCCGGAATTTATATTCCTAGTTTATATGTAATAGAATATATCACACCAGATGGAGAAATAAAAGCAATTAATCCTATTTCATCGGAAATTCCGCCAATTATCCAAAAGCAAACTTATCGAGGCAATACTCTTTCTGCTTCTACTGTCGTTACCGAAAAAGCCGCTTGGGAAAATATTTATATGGTAGAAGTGGTGCGGAGTTGTCCTGAAATGTGCCGCTTTTGTTTAGCCAGTTATTTAACTTTACCTTTTAGAACTGCCAATTTAGAAGATTCTTTAATTCCCGGAATTGAACGGGGATTAAAAGTTACAAATCGCTTGGGTTTATTGGGTGCTTCTGTTACCCAACATCCAGAATTTACAGAATTATTAGATTATATTAGTCAGCCAAAATATGATGATGTGCGTTTGAGTGTGGCTTCGGTGAGAACCAATACAGTTACAGTTAAATTAGCCCAAACTTTGGCGAAACGAGATACAAGATCATTGACAATTGCGGTCGAAAGTGGTTCAGAAAAAATCCGGAAAATTGTCAATAAAAAATTGGATAATAATGAAATTATTCAAGCAGCTATCAATGCAAAAGCTGGTGGTTTATCTAGTTTAAAACTTTATGGAATGGTGGGAATTCCTGGGGAAGAAGCCGAAGATGTGGACGCAACTGTAAAAATGATGCAAAGTGTCAAAAAAGCTGCTCCTGGTTTGCGGTTAACGTTGGGTTGCAGTACCTTTGTCCCTAAGTCGCATACACCTTTTCAATGGTTTGGGGTTAATAAACAAGCAGAAAAGAGGTTACAATTATTACAAAAATATATTAAGCCTCAAGGAATAGAGTTTCGACCAGAAAGTTATAATTGGTCAATTATACAGGCTTTGTTGTCTAGAGGCGATCGCCGACTTTCCCCATTATTAGAATTAACCCGTGATTTTGGTGACTCTTTGGGAAGTTATAAACGTGCCTTTAAACAACTGAAAGGACAAATTCCCGACTTAGATTTTTACGTTCACAGCAATTGGTCAACTGAGAAAATTTTACCTTGGAATCATTTGCAAGGACCCTTACCACAGTCTACACTAATTAAGCATTTAGCAGAAACGGGATTAAATCATCAATAATACACACAGATACCATATTTTATCAAATCTTTCTTACCTTCCACAGTCTATTATTTGAACTACTGGGACAACCCATAGAAAATGCTGAAGATTATCAGTTTACCTCTGTGGAAGTCAAAGAGAAAGCCTTTCGATTTGATGGCATATTCATGCCAGATAGTGCTGAAAAACCTATCTATTCTATCTGGAGATGGTGATGCAGGAGTAAATAGGATATCAATTTGTCTAACTTCTGAGATAGCATCTTGACTGATTTCTACTTGACCATAAGGTGTTAATAGTTAATAGTTCTATCAGATATTGTTTGGCAAATTGGTCATAGATAAAACGAGTCATGAAACTTAATTAATTTAACATTTGGTTAATGGGCAAAGCGGCATCTTGGTGGGCATTGCCCACCCTACGAAATCAGTGTAATCCGCGTAATCTCTTAAATCCGTGTTCTGCCTTTAATTCCTAAGCACAAAGAGCTAAAATTTGCTCAACAACTTGCGGATTCACATCTTGATTTTCCCCCAAAGATGTCATTCCATGCTTTTCTAAATTCTTGATGACTGCGGGAAAAGTGTCTACTCCCACACCATAATCAGATAAGTGAGTGCGAACACCAACTGATTCAAAGAAATCACGAGTTTTAGTAATTGCTGCATTCACCCGTTCTGCTTCCGAACCACCCACAATTTCCCAAACTCTATCTGCATATTGTAGAAGTTTTTGCCATTTGCGATCGCGTCTAATTGTTAAAGTATTGGGTAAGACAATTGCTAAAGTTTGAGCATGATCTAAACCATGTAAAGCTGTTAACTCATGACCAATCATGTGAGTAGTCCAATCTTGGGGAACACCAGCACCAATTAACCCATTTAATGCCATTGTTGCCGACCAAACTAAGTTCGCTCTGGCATCATAATCTGTAGGATTTGCTAAAGTTTTTGGTCCTTCAGAAATCAGAGTTTTTAAAATTGATTCAGCCATGCGGTCTTGTAATGGTGCATCTACTGGATAGGTTAAATACTGTTCCATCACATGAGTAAAAGCATCAACAATCCCATTGCTAATTTGCCGAGGAGGTAGGGAGAAAGTTGTTTCTGGGTCAAGAACAGAAAATTTAGGAAATACGAATGGACTAGCGAAAAATAACTTTTCTTGAGTTTCCCATTTGGTAACAACAGAGTTTGTATTCATTTCCGAACCAGTCGCTGGTAAAGTCAAAACCACCCCCATTGGTAAAGCCGCAGTTACTGGAGCAGCTTTTGCTAAAATATCCCAAGGGTCGCCAACGAAAGGAACAGCAGCCGCGATAAATTTAGTCCCGTCAGCAACTGAACCACCACCCACAGCTAAGAGAAAATCAATACCCTCTTTGCGGATTAATTCCACCGCTTTCATCAAAGTTTCAAAATGGGGGTTAGGTTCAATTCCACCAAACTCAAAGACATTCCTACCAGCTAATGCTGATTTTACTTGATCATATACGCCATTGGCTTTAATACTACCACCACCGTAGGTAATGAGGATTTTAGCATCTGCGGGAATTTCTGGAGCAATATTAGCGATTTGACCCTTACCAAACAAGATTTTAACAGGATTGTAAAAAACAAAATTTTCCATGATTAATTACACAAAAGAATTAGATTTCACCTTGAGTATTGTAATCAGGTTTTTAATTTTTTGCCTATACCTAGAGAAGATTATTTAGATAATTTTGATCAATCTAACTAAATACACTTTCAACAACACAACTAAAACCAGGTAATAAAGGAGATGTTAATTCATCATGAGCAAACAAAGTTTCTACTAATATTAAATTTGCTCTTTCTCGCCGATAAACTTCTATTTGTTGTAATCGCCAATCAATAATCCAATATTCCTGTACACCTCTAGAAGCATAAAGTTTTAATTTAACTTCTTTATCGCGGCGTTCATTATCTCCACCCGCAGAAAGCACTTCAATTACTAATTCTGGCGCACCTGTTAAATGTCCAGAATCATCTAATAAGGTTGCTAATCTTTGATTACTCGCCCAAACTACATCAGGAATCACATTATCAGCATTAGTAAAAATAATACCAGGAGCAGTTGCAGCTTTACCTAGCCCTGTTTTCCTCGACCAAATTGTGAGTTCTGTGCAAATATTGTTACAAGCTGTTTGATGTTTCCAGTGCGGCGCTCTTGTCACAAATAATTCTCCATTGATTATTTCATACCGATTGCCGTTATCTGGCAATAATTCTAGGTCTGTGCTTGTCCAGCGTACGCCCTCATATATCTGGCTCATATTGCCTCCTGTGGGTGATATGAATATTTTAGTGCTTTTAATCTGTAAAAATTGCCATGCTAGTTAAGATTTTTGTAGAGACTCACTATCAACAGAGGTTTTATTAAATTCACCATTACGCCAACTATCAGCAGTATCTTTAATAAAACTAGCCAGAGGAATAGCAACTAATAAACCCAATACACCTCCTAATTTTGCTCCTATTAATAAAGAAATTACCACCCATACAGGATTTAATCCCGTTAAATTTCCTAAAATCCGTGGGGCAATTATATTAGAATTAATTTGGTCAATAGCTACACCTATAGCTGCAACTTCTATTCCTAATCCAAAATCTTTTAAAGCTACTAATAAACTCACAATACCAATACCAATTCCAGTCCCAAAAGGAAAGAGAGAAAAGAAGCCAATTACCAGCCCAAAAAGTAGTGATAAAGGCACTCGTAAAACTACAAATGCCAATGTTATAGACACAGCTAAAATAGCTCCTAATGTAACTTGACCAATGAAATAATTATTAAAATCTTCTCGCAGTAATTGCCTAACTTTTTTAGCTGTTTGAGCAGGAAACCACAAATAAATTCCATCCCATAAAACTTCACCATTCAATACTAAATAAATAGTTAAAACTATGGTGATTAGTAAGTTCAATAAATTGCCAATAGTATCGAAAGCAAAGCCTAAAAATTTTCCAGTAAAAGATTGCAGTTGACTAGATATTTTTCCTAATATTTCACCAGCTAGTCCACTTAAATTTACTGGTAACTGCTGGGTAGATGCCCAATTTTGTAAAGCTTCTATTTGTTGAGTTCCCGATTCAATCCAATAGGGAAGAAGATTAGCTAACTCATTCAATTGTTCGAGAATTAGCGGTACTAAAATAACACCTACAGCACCTAAAATAATAATAGATAATAGTAATACTAGTATTACTGCTAAAATGCGAGGGACTCCACGTTTTTGGAGAAGTTTAATCGGATAATCTAGGACAAAAGCTAAGAGAATAGCGATAGAAACAACACTAACTAAAGGTTGAAAATAGTTAATAAATTGAATTAATAACCACCCATTAAGAAGAATCACAGGAAAGGCTAATCCTATGTTTAACCATTTAGGTAAATTTGGTAGATTGGTAACTGGCTGCATGGAATTTCTTAATAATCTAATTTTTGCAAAATCGCTGGAAAATTTTCAAAGCTTGTAAATCGAATAATGCGACTATGTGGTTTTGATAAAATCCAGCATAATTTTTTGAGGTAAAGTTGCTAAAGGTCTTATTTCTCCTGCTTTTGCAGAATAACATTCACCTTTTTCAATATCTGCTGCTGTTAATAAATCCAAATCCCAACCTTCAGACAGGACAAGTTCATTTACTGGTACTATCAATGGTGCTTGAAAGACATAACGCACAGCTTTTTCATCGCTATAAATGCCAAATTGAGTAAAATCAGTTAACTCATAACCAATTTCTTCCATAACTTCTCGCTGAACTGCTATTTCTGGAGTTTCTCCCGGTTCAATATGTCCACCAAACAAAGCCCAGCAACCAGGAGCGATAATATTAGGAATGTTATCCCGTAATTGCATCAAAAATTTATTTTCTCGATAGAGAATAGCAACGGCTACATGAACTAATTGATTATTCATAAATTACTTTTCCTCTAAATAAATTTCTCCGTATTCTTTCCCAGCCAAAGGAACGCTTTTGTACTGCACATTACCCTTTAATACCACTTCTTCTCCAACTTGGAAATTGCCTTGATTTGTGATAACCCAGATTTTTCCAGTTGAGTCATTAATTTGATATGCTTTTTTCTGAATTAAAGGAGCAATTTTTTCTACTTTACCTTGAATGTAAACTGTATTATCCTGATTTTTTTGGGTAATTTTTTGAATCGGTGTGACATTAGCACCAATATGGAAATTTTTCAGACTGATACCAGAATTTCCCTCTTTACCACAAGCATGAAGTCCCATTATCAGGGAAAAAGATAATCCCCACTGAAATAATCTCACAGTAGAAAATTTTGCTTGTGACATAAAATCTATAGCTTGAGCGATTTTTTGCATTATTGTGGTTTTTATCTCCAGTTTACACAAATTACTTGCTATTGATCATAATGCTATTTTGACCAAAAAAGATAGTGATTCTGTCAAAATCATCAAGAAATGATTAAATTTTAAGTTATACTTTATCAAGCTACCATTGGATATAATCACTGTTTTGTGTTATTAAGTGAGTTATTGATTTAGTAAAATTGGGAATTGATTATGTTAAAAAAACTCATTCTCGAAAATTGGAAAAGTTTCCGTTATGCAGAACTTCCACTTGATCCTTTAACTGTACTGATTGGAACTAATGCAAGTGGTAAGTCGAATGTGGTTGAAGCTTTGGAATTTTTGCAAAGAATCGCTAATGGTGAAAATATTGAAACTGCTTTAGCAGGAGATAAAACACTTTCTTCTATTCGTGGTGGTGTAGAATGGGCTGCAAGAAAACCAGAAACTGAGTTTAAGTAGGTAAACAAAAAAAAAATAAAGGTGTGTAAAGATAAGTAAATACGGAAAAACATATATTAGGGTGATGTAAATATGGGGTCAAGGTTAAGGATATTCCTGACAAAAAAACAAGATAGAGAGTTGTTTGACCTGAGAACAGCGAAAGTACCGCAGAAAGTAAAAGATAGAGCTGAAGTAATCAGATTAAATGCAGATGGTTGGTATGTGGAAAAAATAGCGGCTCACTTTGATT
>JBAXRM010000098.1:0-17636 GCA_037131225.1 Nostocales cyanobacterium ELA583
CTTTTATCTGCACATTTTTCCTAACTCCCTAAAAAATGGGCGAACCGGGAGTTATCAGATATGACATCACCTGTTTTAATCTCGTCATTTACCTGCACTTTCAAAAATGACGGGTTATCAACAGAAATACTCATTCTCAAGGGACGGTCTTTTTGCTGTGGATTATTTGGTAGTTCTTCCTGTTCTGTAACAGTTTCTACTTTGGGCGCAGTTTCCGCAATTGCTGGTTTATCCTGTGGTTTGAGTTTTCCCACTAGAATTATTGATAGAGCGATCGCAATTGCAAAAAAGATATTTATTGCCAAATTATTATTTTTCATACAATTCACCAAAACTAAAACACCGTGAATCATCAATAATATAACATTTTATTTCTCACTATAATTAAAGAGCGATTCTTACGCTATAGAGGGTTTTGCGATTCCTTTGGAGCGCTTTGCGATCGCTATATAAAAAGAGGTATTTATATTATTATTCATATTAAAATATTGTAAAATTGTAGTACCAGAACCAAAGGAGAACGTCGTAAATTCTCCATTGGCTGTTTCACTGGTAGTCCATTTATAGACAATGAACTATGACTAGCATAACATTTGACCAAGATTTTGCATTGTCTCTTTATTTTTCTGATGATCAATTTCCCATAGATTTTGACGACGCATGGCAGTGGTTGGGGTATTCTACCAAGCAAAAAGCTAAGTTAAAACTTCAAAGAAATTTTGAGGTAGAAGTAGATTTTACTTCATTTAACCAAGTGGTTAAGTGCGCTGATGGCAAGGGTTCTAGCCGATGTGAGAAGATTATTTTAACCGTTGATTGTTTTAAGTCAATGGGCATGATGGCTGGGACTGAGCAAGGAAAAAAAATTAGAAGCTATTTTCTTCAGTGTGAGGCGATAGCCAAAGAAGCTTGCAAAAAGATTCCTAAAATGGAAATACGAATACAGCAGCTTGAAGAAAATCAACTGCAAAACTCTCAGCAGTTGCAACTTGAGTTTATGCCACCAGGTTGGGAATCTAAAGTGTGGGATGCACTACCATCACAGGACAAACGGCATTTTAGGTTTATGTACCGTCAACATCAATTTATTCCCGGTGATAACGACATCAAAAAATTACCAATTAATTTAAATGCAGAACAAAAATTGAAGCAACAATTGGAAGTAGAAAAATTTAGACTCGAATTGACAGAAGCAGAGAAGGAAGATTTAGCTCAAACCAAGAAAAAATTATTAAGGGATTACTTAGAGGGCTAAAAACTAATTGTAGCGATTTCTATAGAGCGCTTTGCGATTCCTGTAGAGCGCTTTGCTATCGCTAAACCAATTCCCATATTTATTAATAGTTGATTACTATTTAACTTTTTCATAGTAGGGAATAATTTTTGTTTTAATGCCATCACCATCCATTCTAACTAACGCCTCTAATGGTTGTAAAGAAGCAATCAGTGATTCAGAGAATCTAAACCGCTTTTTAACACTAGCAATTTCAGTCTCATCTACAGCAAGAACCAGCTTCAGTGAAGAATTAGCCAAAACTTCTCCTGATATGTGGGCATCTCGTTGACTAGCGACAACTGCACATAATCCAAATTTACGGGCTTCTGCTGATATTCTGGCAAGTGTTTCTGATGATTTAACTTCTTTACATTCATCCAAAATGACGTAACAACGAGGCGTTTTATCTTTAATTTCACCCTGTAATTTATGAGAATCCAATAATTGTTTTAAAAGAGTTTCTGCGGCGATCGCTGATAATCCAGGTACTTTAGCTAATGCCGATAAATCAAATCTAATCAATGGGAAATTTAAGGACGGCTGCGGTTTGCTAAATATACCATACTTAAATGTAGCAGCCATTTTTAACAATAGTTTTTCTGAATCTTTACAACCATCCTCTACACGGCTTTCTAATTCAGCTTCTAAATCAGCAAATGTGGGCGGTTGATTTGTCCATGTTGATTGTTGCTTCTGAAATATTCCTCTATTTTCGTAGCAAGTTATAAAACAGTTGAGAAGTAACCCCTGTTGATTATCTCCCATTTTTAAGGATTTTCTCAGGATTGATGAAACTGCGATCGCTTGCAAATCGGGACCACCACCTCTAGGATCTAAATCTAAAACCAGTGGATTTAAACCATGTGGTGATTCTGCATCTAATCTATAACAAACTTCATTAGGTAATCCCAAATCCCCATGCAAGTCTATTAAAACAATTTTAATTTCTGGGAACAGTGACGGTAGTTCATAAGCCATTGATTTTAAGGTTTGAGTCTTGCCACTTCCAGATGTCCCTAAAACCACTGCATGACCATTTCGTAAATTAGCAGGATTCCAATAGCATTTATCTCCTAAGAATATGCCAGAGTGCGATTTTTCTTTCTCAATTACCTTACCTTGTGGTTTAAGTGTGGCCTGTGGTAATGGCTTCATAATTAATTGGTTTTAAAGCTTGTGAATAGATTTAAAAGTTAAATAATTATATAGCGGTATGCACCTGAATGAATGAGATACATAATTTACCTAAAAAACCATACACCAAACGACTTTCAACTCTGTTCCCTGGTTGACAGACTACTATGACTATCTGTATAGCCTGTGCGAAAGACGCTACTTGAGTTAAGAATTGTTTACAACTAGCAATACTTTGTTGTACAGTTGGTAGTATGCCGTATAGTTACGGAATCTAAGCTATGAGCAAACCACAAATCGCCATCAGATTATCTCCATCTCTACTGCAAGAACTCAACAACTATGTTGAGCTAACTGGTACGTCGAAAACTGATGTGGTTGTGAGTGCAATTAGTCAGTATCTTGGTTGTGCTGACAATGTACCGTTGAATCAGAGAGTGGGTGAGTTAGAAAAAAGACTTACGGAATTAGAATCTAAACTACAAATTACTTTAAGAGTATCTAATCTATGAAGATTGTAAAAAGCAGTAGCACAATTGGGGATCAGGAAATTGAAATTTACATCCAAGTTGATGATAAGTTTCAACCCCAAGATGAAGATATGTTATTTAGAGATGATTCAGGAAAAAAAATTCTTACGGCAACAAGTGACTTATTTGGGGCGGGTTTAAAATTAACCCGTAATTGTGCAGCTAAAGTTATAGAAAGTGTCAATAAAATGGGTGAGAATATTAAACCCAATGAATTTGAAATGAAATTAGGCATTAAGCTAGATTCTGAAGCAGGTGTACCCATGTTGGCAAAAGCAGGTGCAGAGGTACAAATGGAAGTAACTATGAAATGGAAATTAAAAGGGGATTCATCCTCACAACCTCAATTAAATTTAACTCCCCCAGTATAATGAATGAAATTTCAGAACAAGAAAAACCAAACATAAAAATACTACCCTACTCCTTGCTTGTCGG
The DNA here is from genome assembly GCA_037131225.1 of Nostocales cyanobacterium ELA583. Classification (GTDB taxonomy): domain Bacteria; phylum Cyanobacteriota; class Cyanobacteriia; order Cyanobacteriales; family Nostocaceae; genus Dolichospermum. The sequence continues at coordinate 3,376 of JBAXRM010000098.1, forward strand.
TCAGGAAAAACTAAAACTAGCATTAGAATTAGCTTATATTGCCCCTCGTATTGGAGGTGTATTGTTAAGTGGACAGCGAGGAACAGGTAAGTCCACTGCGGTCAGAGCATTTTCGCTAATGATGGAACAAAAACTTCCTGTCACCTTACCTATTAATGCTACAGAAGATCGCATATTGGGTGGTTGGAAAATTGATAAATTGATGAAGAGTGAGGCCGAATGGCAACATGGTTTACTTGAAGAAGCAAAGGATAAATTACTTTATATTGACGAAGTGAATCTTCTTGATGATCATATTGTAAATATTATTCTGGATGTTACTTCTACCGGAATTTTGGTAGTACAGCGAGATGGTAAACCCATAGAAGAAGCAGTATCTTTTACTTTAGTTAGTACCATGAATCCTGAAGAGGGTGGCTTGCGTCCTCAATTATTAGATAGGTTTGGGTTGATGGTAGATGTAACAGCCCAAACGGGGACAAAAGAACGGATTGAGATTTTACAAACAGTGATGAATTGGGATAAAGCACTATTTGATCAATCTCAAAATGATTCTTCTGAATATATTAACAAAGCTGATCAAAAAGATAAGCAATATAAAGAAATTTTGGAACAAGCAAAAAGCAAATTTCGTAATATAGAAATATCGGACAATATGATTGAATATTGTGTACAGTTGACAGAAGCCTTTAAAACAGAGGGAAATCGGGGAGATTATATAATTGCCCTAACTTCTTGTGCTTATGCTGCTTTGGAAAATGCTAAACAGGATGCTAACAAAAATAGTGCTAAAAAGAATGCCAAAAATATTGATAAACAAGTAACTGCCCAACATATTCAAGCTGTCACTCAATTAGTGCTGCAACATCGTCGTCCTGAATTTCTCCAAAGTAGTCAACTTCCTTGGACTCAGGAAGATGATAACAAAGTTAAGGAAATTCTGAAACTTAAAACTGGTTCAGAATGAAATTAAATCCATCTTTAAAAGCTAAATTCCAAAATCCTTTAATGAAATCCCTTTGCTGTGTGGCACTTAATCGAGGATTGCGGAGTATTTTGCTATTTGATATTTCTCCTGTGGATTTACAGCAGATTGCAGGGGTTTTAATTTCTTTACTCAAAGCAGTTACAGAATGTGGAATTGTGCCAATTAAATTGGGAACATTTGAATCAGATGATGATTTGTGGGGACAAATAGGGTTATGGGGTGAATTAGAAAACCAAGCTTTTAAATGGCAATCTGGTTACTGGGTAAGACAGAAAATGATCAGGAAATTCGATTAGTAATTATTCCTGATTTAACAAAGTTAAGTTTAGCAGCAATGAGAGCTTGTGTTGTACTCATGGGAGCAGATGTTGTACATTTAGAGCGTCATGGACAAAATCTATATTGGCAACCTAATCTTTGCTGGTTAGTGGGTTGTTCAAGTCAGCCAGAAGAAATAGGTAAGATTTCTCCTCATTTATTAGATAGGTTTGCAATCCGTCTTAATGGAAAACTCCATAACAATATAGATAGGGTAAATCAAATTAAACAATTATTAAATGATGAAAGATTAGAACAAAAGTTATTGTTTCAGGAAAGGGAAATTGAACCGGAATTGCAACAATGGTTAAAACAGGTTGGCATCTCACAACCAAAGATGACACTAAAGGCTTTAGAGAGGATTTTAGACTATACTTCCATCTCAACAGTGTATCATCGTCGAGAACTTGCTTTAGCTCGGTTTTCTAGCACTTTGGCTCAATTAGAGGCAGAAAAGCAAGTAACAGTTGCTCATGTGGATAGAGTAGCGAAAATGATTGGGTTAAAATTAGAGCAAGAGATAAATAATCCCAATAACCAAAATATAAATATCATACCGATACCAGGAATTGACTCACCTGAAAATGAATTCAAGTCTGAACCCAGTTTAGAATTAAAGGATAAATTAAAACCAAACTTAGGTGATAATGATCCAAAAAAAGAGAATGAATTAACTATTTATCAAGGAGATAAACCTCAATCTTTTCCAGATATATCTTTATCAAATATTGAGCCTTTAGAAAATCCTTATATAGAGGATATTACACCTCTGGAAAGAGAAATGGCTTCTCTAAAATTTCCTACTCGTCGGTTTAAATCAAAAGCGCTCGCTCGTGGCACAATTATTGGAGTGGAAAAAAGTAGCACGGTACAAGATTTAGCCATTGTCAGAACATTATTAGAAGCAGCTAAATTTCAGAATATTCGTCAAAATAATCATCTTAATAGTCATCGAAAACTAAAAATATCACCTACAGATATATATCGCCATCGTCGCGCGCCTGTTGCTGAACAGATGTTAATGATGTTACTAGATTATACTTGTTTAGAATCTTGCCAATGGGAAGAACAATTATTTCCCTATATCAGTTGGGCTTATACACAAAGAGCAAGTATTGGTATCATGCAAGTGGGTATTGCTACAGATTCAGCAATATTAAAAGAGGAAGAATTAAAACTTAGCATTAATGCTGAAGAATTGCGAGCTAAAAAAATATCTGCTCAAAATGTTCTCGTTCCTTCTATTAATATCGCCCTTGATTTAGAAAAAACTAAAAAAGGTCAAGCTACACCTTTAGCACATGGTTTTGATTTAACCCTACAAACTCTTTGTCATGCTCTACAACATGGCAGAAATGCCATCCAAAAAGCGGTTTTAGTTGTGATTAGTGATGGACGAGGAAATGTTCCTTTAGAAGCAAGTCATTTAGGAGAAATCAAACCACCTGTGGGACGAAAAGGATTTGAAGATGCTTTAGAAATTGCTCAAAAAATTGGCAATTTAGACAATGTAGAAGTGGTATTTCTCAATCCCCAACCAAAACAATATCCTCATTTACCATTATTATTAGCACAAGCATTAGAGGCAAAAGTTGTTGCTATTCCACCTTTAGAAACTTGGGAGGTGGCAGAATGGGAATAAATCCAATTCAACAACTAAAAAATAACCAAAGTTCTGTTAATTATCAACTGCAATCTCAAGCAGAATTAGCAAATAAATTATTAGAGAATAATAAAATTTCAGAAATTGATGAAATAGAGAGATTAAGCAAAGAAAATAATAAAGATTTTCAAACTAATTTGAATATTCAAATAGATCAAAAGTTTCAAAATAAAATCGTTATTCTAGAAATAGAATCAAAAGATACAGATTCAATAATCATTCGCGGTCGTCACGGATTATTAACTATTGCTGAACAGCTTGATACTAAAACAATTAAAGCTCCTGCAATATCATTTGTTGCAAGAATGGGAGAAATTATTGGCACAATGCAAATGTTTTCTCAAAAAAATATTCAAGCGAAGAGACTTAGAGGATGGTTACTTACATTACAAGAAAAACTCAAAACAACCTACCCAGATGAATTATCCTATTTAATTATTAATGACAGGACAAAATTTGAGATTCCTTGGGAAATGTTAACACTTGAAAATAATAATCTTTTAGGGGCTTCAATAGTCACAGTCCGCTGGCAAGATATTACTAATACCGATGATTTAGTTGATGGTAATAGTTTAATTAATTTAGAAGTTGCAGAAAATTCTTGTTCTGGAAAGATGGTAGCTTATTTAAACACTAAAGATTTACCAGAAGTACAAGAAGAAAAGAAAAATATTGATAAATTGAAGCCTTTCTTTCAAGAAAATATTCATAATTTTTTTCAATTTCTAGATAATTTACAATTACATATTAGTTTGATTTTTATTGCGAGTCATGGTTTTTTTGGAGATGATTTATCTAAGAGTAAGTTGGGAGAAGAAGATACTAAACAACAAATATCACTAATACAACTGTATGAGTATAATTTTGATTTTTTAAAAAAGAGTCCTAGTATTGTTTTTATTAACAGTTGTCATTCAGGACGTTTGCAGTATCATGATAGTTCACATATTCTTGATCAAGATTATCCTATGGGATTTTCAACATTTTTCTTAGAAAAAGGAGCAGCAGGAGTAATAGGAACACTATGTAAAGTTGCAGATAAATATGCAGCTATAGTTTCCCGCAATTTTTTTGAAGAATATGAAGAAAATCCTCATCTTTCTGTAGCTACAATTTTAAAAAATCTTAGACTAAAAGCAATTCAAAAATATCAATCTGAAAAAAATGATGATAATAAATTATCACTGATTTTTACCTTTATGTATATCTATTATGGCAACCCTATGGCTACACTTAACATTATCCCCCATGAGGAAAATTAAATGACTGATACTCAACAATTACCCATATCAATTCAACCCACAATTAGCTATCCTCAGCAAGCAGAGGTAGGTAAAACCTATTTGATGACAATTGATTTAATACAAACAGGTAATTGTGAGGAATGGAATTATGAAGAAGAGGAATATCCCATTTATTTTAGAGTGGATACTACTCCATTATTTAAGAATCAACCTATAGGTGAACCCGCAGTTGTTCTACATCGTTTTGGTGGAACTTATGGTGCTGCAAAGTTTTTGTTAACCGCCGCAGATAAAGAAATGAAAGGTGAGATTAGAGTAACTTTAGTCAGTGCTTGGGGTGTATCCCTGAAAATGTTGCGTTTGCAGGATGTATCTGTTACTAAAGAAAATATTAATAGCCAAGAAATTGATGTTATTCACCCACGAGTAGAACATTTTCCGGTTTTTACTACAACTTTTAAAGTTAAAACCATTATTCTGATAGATGATTCAATCAAACTACAAACTTTTGATTTTGAAGTCGCAGTTATAAAAGTTAATCAATCTAATAGTAATAATACCCTAGAAATTATTCAGGAAGCAGTATTTGAACAAGCAGAAGAACATTATTTTAATGATACAGAAGATTTGCTTAATGAATTATTTCAAGAAGTAAAAAGCCAGGAAAGTCACTTATCTGGAGGCAGTGAGGAAGAATTAACTCAAGGAGCGATCGCAGTTAAAAAATTACAGCAAACAAAAGTTACATTTGCTAATCCTGATAGTAGATTAATTCCTCTAACAGTAGAGGGCTTTAAAGCTAAAAATGTACAATTAAACTATAAAATTCAGGAATTAATGAAGCGGTTTGATTTTTATTCAATGGTTATAAGTGTTAATTTTCAACTTCAACCAAGTGTTTTAGTTTCTAGCTTAAAATGTAACTTAAAATTTAGCGAAAAGGAACAAAATTCTCCTCTAATTCATAATATTATTCCTGATAGTAAATGGCAAAGTTTAGTTAATGCGGGAGTAAATCTAAATCTAGGATTGGATACCAATTTAGATATAGCAGTGGGAATTGATGCTGCTGAATTAACTAAAATTGTTAATCTTCCTGATTATGATAAGTTAAAAGCTAGTGTTAGGACTAAGGATAAATTTAAAGGGTTTATTATATTAGATAGTTTAAATTATAAATGTGGTGAATTTAGCTTTGTTGCTCAAGGTGTAGGTGATTCTCAATGTTATTGGAAAATGCAAAGACCAGAAATACAGGAACAATCTACCATAAAATTTGGCATTATTTTCAAAGTTCCTAAAGGATGGGAATCTATTGATTTAATTGGTGAAGTTTCGATTGAACCGAGTATTGATTGGTTAACTGGTGAATTAAGTGATGTCATGCGGGCTATACCTTCTCATTTCAAAAATATTTTTGGTAATAAGGAGACAGCAGCACAAAAATTTGCTATAGGAACAAAAGAAATATGGAATAATATTAAATTACCTAAACCAGAGGAAGCAGTATCTGATCAAACAGAAGAAGATTTAACTGATATTGAGCAGTCTAACCTAACTATCAACCGTTATCCTCAACAAGCCACAGGTTTTATTCAAGACTTAGCTAATGACACTCAACTAGAAATGATGTTAATCCCCGGTGGCACTTTTATCATGGGTTCTGCTCCAGAAGAATTGGAACACCAAAAATATGAAAGTCCCCAACATTCTGTCACAGTCCAACCCTTCTTTATGGGTAAATATCAAGTCACCCAAGCACAATGGCGATTTGTAGCTCAGTTACCCCAAGTAAACCGTGAGTTAGAGCAAGATCCGTCTCATTTTAAAGGTGATAATCGCCCTGTAGAGTCTGTTTCTTGGGAAGATGCGGTTGAGTTTTGCGATCGCCTTTCACAATATACAGGTAGAACCTACCGTTTACCCAGTGAAGCTGAATGGGAATATGCCTGTCGAGCAGGGACAACGACACCGTTTTACTTTGGAGAGACGATAACAACGGATTTGGCTAATTATAACGGTAATTACACTTATGGTAATGGGGTTGAAGGAGTTTACAGAGAAGAAACAACAGAAGTAGGCAGTTTTGGAGTAGCTAATAACTTTGGATTATACGATATGCACGGTAACGTTCGGGAGTGGTGTCAAGATAGTTGGCATAGTAACTATGAAGGTGCGCCTATAGATGGAAGTGCATGGTTAGACAACGAAGAGAGTAGTGATAATACACTGAAACTGCTGCGCGGTGGTTCGTGGTTCTACGGTCCTGACGATTGCCGTTCTGTTTATCGCGACCTCAGCATCCTCGATGGCAGCTACCACACTTTTGGTTTTCGGGTTGTATGTAGTGGTGCGGCGAGGACTTAATAGCACCATGCCCTTTTGCTCTTTTCTTGTCTTATCCCTCTCGCACAGCGAGAAAATTTTTTTTGAAAAAGGCTAGACTGAAAAATGGTTAATGCGATTTTTAATCAAAATTAGGACTTACGCAAGATTAACCCACATTCCGTCATTGCAATCGCAGGGAAGCAATCTCAAAACTATACTTTTCGTACTCTGTGTGTAAGTCCTGAAAATATCAACAAACCGGTGATAAAAAATGCCAAAAATTATTATTCATGAGTATGAAAGAACAGCACAGTATTTTATTGAAGATTTAGGTAATGGTATTCAATTAGAAATGGTGATGATTCCTAATGGCACTTTTATTATGGGTTCACCAGAAACAGAGGAAGGTAGCAGGGATAATGAACGTCCTCAGCACCAAGTCACCATCAAAGCCTTTTGTCTGGGTAAATATCAAGTTACACAAGCACAATGGAAGAAGTGGTGAACAAAAACTAGCATTTTTAGAAAGTGCAATGGAACATTTAAGCATAGATGAAAAAGCCAATTTAGTTAAGAAATTATTACCTATCAAAGATGATAATAGTTTCACCATCACAATGAGAAATTCTCAGGTTCATGCTAATACAGTTTACCAATTCAATCTTAACAGTAAAGATGAAATTGCAGATTTATGGGAAGCGATAGCTGACAGAATCAGAAATAATCCTGACAATAAAGTTTTTTAAACGATTCCTACGGAGTGCTTCGCTATCGCTCACAACTACCCTAATTTTAGATAGTAGAATTTATTGCTGATCTCAATCTAAGGGACATAGAAGCAAGTAGGATTGCAAATGCACTTTCTCCATCATTGATCTCACCACTTTGAACCATTTTTAAAGTTTTTTCTATAGGAAAGAAAACAACCTGTTTAATAATTTCAGTATCTTCTCTCCGATGTGGCTGTGTAATTTTTGTACCGTGTGCAATAAAAAAGTGATTTTGTAAGCTCGCAAAACCATTTGCCATATAATAACAACCCAAGTCTTCCATACTTTCTGTTTCACCGCCAATTTCTTCAGCTAACTCTTGATGAGCGACATTAACAGGATCTACTACATCTTTATCTCCTAAGCTTCCTGCTGGAACTTCCCAGCACCAACTGTCAATTGTATAACGATAAGAATGGATTAGTATAATTTCCGAGTTTTCCGTAACTGGCACTACAAAAACAGAACCAGGATGCTCAACATAAGTATAGGTTAACTCTTGATCATTTTGTATTTGTAGCCGATCTTGTCGAAGGTTAAACCACTGACTCTGATGAATATAATTCGATTCTATTAAGTGCCAGCCAATTAGATTTGCTTGAGGCTTAAAACTCATGATGATTTATCTTAAATAGATTTAGAACTAAAACGCTTTTGATGCCAGTTCCATGAATGGATAACAATATCTTCTATATTGACATACTTAGGATTCCACCCAAGAATCTCTTTAGCTTTGGTACTACTACCGACTAAAACAGGGGGATCTCCTTGACGACGATCAGTTTCATTCACGATAATTTCCCGTTGGGTTACTTTTTTGACTGTTTCAATAACTTCTCTAACTGAAAACCCTTTGCCATTGCCTAAATTAAACATTTGGCTTTTACCATCTCTCAGTAAATATTCCATACCTAATACGTGTGCTGAAGCTAGGTCAGCAACATGAATATAGTCACGAATACAAGTACCATCATGAGTTTGATAATCTGTTCCAAATAAAGATATTGATTCATGCTTCTTCATTGCTGTTAATAGCAAGAGAGGAATAAGATGGGTTTCTACTGGACGATCTTCACCTAATAATCCATTAGGCTCTGCACCTGCTGCATTAAAATAGCGAAAACAAACTGATTTGAATTGATGAGATATGTCGAAATCTGCGAGTATTTCCTCTACCATCAACTTACTCTTTGCATATGGGCTAATTGGATTAGGAGAATCTTCTTCGCATATAGGAGTACGGTTAGGAACACCATAAATTGCACTTGTTGAAGAAAATACAAAATTCTTAACGTTAGCTGAAAGGGCTGATTCTAAAAGAGTCAATGTTCCTGCAACATTATTACGGTAGTATTTTTCAGGAAATAATACAGATTCACCAACCTCAATATAAGCCGCAAAGTGCATTATAGCCGCGAAGTTATAAGTCGTAAAAAGTTGATTAAGTAAACGCTGATCGCTAATATCTCCAATAAAGAGTTTGGCTTTTAGAACATCTTCTACAATATCTCGATTTCCTGAAGATAAATTATCGAGAACAATAGGTTCATAACCTGCTTGTTGTAAGGCAAAAACTGTATGAGATCCAATATAGCCAGCCCCACCTGTAACGAGAATAAATGGTTTATTTGTTAGCATGATTTTTAATATCTTAATGGAATTACAAAACACTTCTCATTTCTTGGTAAGTAGGAATTACTGTACCATCATTTAAAGCCGTGATCCTATTCCTAATTCTTGGTTTATCTAGTTTCAAACCAAGCCTAAGTAAATTTCTCTGAACTTGAGCATCTGGTAATATCTGAATGTACTCATCAAACGAAACATTTTTTTCTTGCCAATACTGTATGTATGTTGCCTTCAAAAAAGCACTTATGTTTTGAATTCTAATTCCATAAGACTGTGATAAATGATAGCCAAAAGGAATTAACTGTTTGTCTAAAATGCTGCCACTATAGTCATACATTGCTTGTTCTAGTTCTTCTTCTGGGGCGCAAAGATAACTAGCGTGTACACTAGCATCATTAATACCTTCATGATTTAAGCCTGTAACATCTTGAATATAATTTAATCCTGCTTGTGTAAAGTCTAAACCTTCACAATCTCTTATTACTAATCCTTCTACAGATTTTTTTTCTAAATCTAAAACATAAAGAGTGTTTTGACCATGCGACTCTGGAATTATTCCCATGCGAATCCAATCTAATTGCATATAAATAAGAGACTTTGCGATGGCTGCAAAAAGCTTCCACGGTTCAAAATTCCCATTGTCAACTAAATCCTGAAATAGCGTGCGTTCAGAGAGAACATTTCTTGTAAAGAAAGCAAATCCCGGTATTGCTCTTAAGTGATTTGGCAAACCTCGCCCGTTATTCGATATCACGGCATCAATTCCGCCTCTCACCATAAAAGTAGTTGCTTCATCCTTATTAATGCTCATACCAAAAATATCAGACATAATCCAAGTTGAGTCTGGAAGATTACCTGATTTTGCTAAACCAACTAAGAGTTTAGAATGAATGACTGCATTTTGAATTTCTGGCATATAAAGAACTCTTTGCCTAGATCCTAATTGCATTCGCAATGAAAGTTTTAAAATAAAATCAGAATTCACTGGCATGACAGTTCTTCGAGAAGCTGTAACTGTTGCTTGTATGGTGTCACACTGTTTGATATATGAATATTTTTCTTTCAAATAAGGAAGGTTGTAAGGATGGATAGGAATTAATCCTTGATTGATACTTGAAATTACTGGATCTGAAGAGCTAGGAAGTTCGCCAAAGGTTAGCTTTGTACATCCTTCTCCGAAATCTATTAACGGAATTGACAAGTAAGCTGAAGTATTGGATAGGATAATCGGATGATATTGAAAGCAGCTAGTCGAAGTGCTATTAGGATCACCCATTCCATTTCTTAAGGGATTATTAGCTGCTCCATCAAAACCACAACATTCTTCCAATAAAGCCAATGCAATAGTCGGTGACAATGCAATTATAATTTCTGTAATATTTTCTCTATAAGTTAGTTTGTATTTTTCTTGTAATAGATTTATGTAAGTTGTCTGGTATTGGCTATTTTTTATATCAATAAGATTTAATGCTAATACTATTGTTCCCTTCAGCGTATTTCGTAACTTGTTTAACTGTTCTGTGTCTAATCCAAAAGCTACTAAATCTGAAATTTTGCTAATTGATAAAGTATCATGATCAGAATCAGCAATAATTTTTATGGAAGAGGGATTAACAAATAAAATTTTTCCAAGAAAATAGTCTTTCTCTCCAATAGCAGTAAAAGTAATGTATTTATTAGTTTCGCTAAAGTAATTTACTGTAGTTTTTATACTTACCCAATTACCTGATCTAGTACCTAGTGGAGAAAGTGACGGTGAATAAACACTAAAATCTTGTAAATCTGTAATAGAAACAGATGAAATAATTGTATTAATACCGCACTCATTAATTAATGCACTCAAAAACTCTGATAAAACTATTTCTTCAGCTTCCGCAAAAAGGCTATTGTGATTTTCTTTGACAATTTCAAAGTATGTATTATAAGAATCTTCTTGCATATCACTAGACATAAACATAGATTTTTTCCTTAATGTTACTTAGATGACAATTTTTTTTTAAAATACCAGTAATCTATCTCCAATAATTTTCTACTGGGATACCAATAAGATCAGATAAACCTTTATTTTCTTTAAAAAAATATTTTTCGAGAAATATCTGAGTTTCTAAATCCATTAAAGGATAATCTAGATTTTGACTTAAATTAAGCCTTTGAAAAAATGAATTAAGACTTGTGAAAAATTTAGGGTGAAAGCTTGGATCTGGGTTGGGTAAATGATAGCTCAGATACTTATGTCCAGAAATAGTTGTTTTCAGCAATCTATTAATAGCTAATTGAAGTAAAATATTTCTAGGTACAAGCGCTTTATTAGTATGAGTATTAAGTTTACTGACATCAATACTATCCTGAAGTCCTATAAACTCACAAACTTCATCAATAACTGATTGAGTATTTTGAACGAACTCTTCAAAAATAATAATCTTTATCTGACTTAGATCAAAATATTTTAAGTATCTTTCTATGTGTTGTTGATACAAACTTCTTTGAATAATATGACCTGGTACAAACTGTAAAGTATCTTCAAAACTATATATAGCTCGGTAAGTTTTTACCCAATGCCAATATTGTGAATAAGTACGAGCAACTGGATCTCGCAACATAAAAATTAGTTTTACGTTTGGTAAAATTGAAGCTATTCTAGCTGGTGCTTTAGAGGAGGATAAATAAGAAACACAATCTTCGCCTATAACTTGATTGGGATGAGAAGGTTTAAAAAAATCTAGATACCAAAGTAAATACTCTTGAAAATTCTCCTCAAAGTTCCAGCAACGCCATTCATTGGGCTTTCTCAGAAAAAAGTCTGGGTTTTGCTCAATATCATCAATTGTAAAAAAATGTGATTCTTCTTGTGGGATAAATATTTCAGGATGTTGATTCAAAATAAAATGAAGAGATGTCGTACCACATTTCATGCCACCACCAATTATAAATTTGGGAAGACATTGAATTTGATCTGCATCAAGAGATATTTTCATTTTAGCAGTCCCTCCATAATCAAGGTAAAATGTCTTTCTTGTACCATTCAATAGTTCGGCGAACGCCTTCCTCAATATCTACTTGAGGTTCCCAACCCAAATCTATATAGGCTTTACTATTAGAAATAATCTTTCTAGAATATTGGAGTTCGCCAACTCTAGAAGGCTCTTCTTGATAAAGAATTTCTACACCACCTAATAACTTTGAAACTAGCTCCGCTAATTCTTTCAAAGTAACGAAACGCATTCCTTCTAAATTATAAGTCTGATTGCTTGCTACATCTTGTAGACACAGTGTATGAGCCTTTGCTAAATCCTCAATAAATACAAATCGTCTGGAAGAACTACCATCTCCATAGATAATAAGTGGCTGATTAGAAAACGCACGATCTAAAAAGTTTCGTAGCACAAGACCAGCCCACATTCTTGGACCATACGGAATTCCATAGCGCAAAATAGTAAATGGAAGTCCATAAAGCTTTTGATAGTCATGAGCTAGGTATTCTGATGTGATTTTTGTAGTTGTATAGATATGCCCACCACCTTCAGCTAAAAAAGGTGTATTCTCATCTAAAATTCCTGAAGCCATAGCATTTGCGACCCAACAGGTACTAGCTAAAACAACTCTTTTTACATTAGCTTGACGAGATGCTTCTAGTACATTTGCCGTTCCCAGAATATTAACCTCAACTGCTTTAACAGGATTTTCAAGAGCTATACGCGCATTACTAATCGCTGCAAGGTGAAAAACAAAATCTGGCTTCAATTCACAGAATGTATTGATTACAGATTCAGCATTACAGATATCAGTATTCAGGGATTCTGCTGCAACATCAATGCTTATTACATCATATCCAGAAACTTTGATAGCTTCCATAACATGACTGCCAATGTATCCACTGCCTCCAGTAACAATGCATCTATTATTCATAAATCAACTCCCATCTCGGATAAAGTTTGACATAAAGCATCAATCACAAACTGTCCATCATCCTCTGTTAAACCAAAATAGATAGGCAAGCAAATATGACGATTACAAACATCATTTGCTACAGGAAATTCTCCCACAACATCTTTAAATACTGGCTGCTGGTGTAAAGGGATTTCATACACTCCTCCAGGTAAACCAACTCCTTTTTCTCGCATAATTGATTTAAAATCTGACCTGTTAACCGTTGATGGTAATAGAATAATGTATTTGTACCAACTACTTCTACTTATAGGTAGAACAAGAGTTAAATGTTTATTGTCTTGAAGAGCCAATGTATATAGTTTGGCTATTTTGTTTCGCCAATTAATAAATTCTTCTAGGCGCTTTAACTGAACCACTCCAACAGAAGCAGAAAACTCAGACAATCGCCAGTTAGAGCCAATCTCCACATGATAGCTAACCCAAGGCTGGGGTTTGCCATAATCTCGAAAACATCGCGCTCTTTCTGCCAGTTCATCATCATCTGTTACCAGCATTCCCCCCTCACCACTTGTCATAACTTTTGTGGCAAAAAAAGAATATGCTGCCATACAGCCAAACTTGCCTGCTTTTTTACCATTAAATTCACTTCCATGAGCATGGGCAGCATCTTCAAAAAGCCATATTCCCTGATCTTTACACCAAGCTTGGATTGCTTCAATTTCTGGAGTAATGATACCTCCAATATGAACAATAATCACGCCTACGGTTTTAGAAGTTTTAGCAGCTTGTAATTCAGCAAGGGAAACTGAAAATGTAGTGGGATCAGTATCAACAAATCGGACAGAGCCACCAGCTAATATAACTTCTGTTGCAGTTGCTACAAAAGTATTAACAGGAACAAGAACTTCTTTATCTTGAACTCCCAGCAATCGCATTCCAATACCAATTGCTGCACCACCAGAGCTTACAGCAATTGCATATTTGGTATTTACATACTTTGCAAAAGAGTTCTCAAACTCCTGAACATTTTGACCTTGAGCTACTTGACCTGTAGAAAGGCTTTGCTCTATTCGCTGAAGGATGTCAGCTTTATCATCAGAAGAAAATGTGATTTTTTGAGATGGTACTTTTATATTCATCTTATTGATTAGATTCAGGGAATCCGTTATTGTTTTGCAAGCGACTCGCCCAATCCGAAACCAAAATATCACAATACTGTCAGTGTCAATACTTGATTAAAATTTTTTTACATATTTATACTTTTCTACACTTTTATGTAAACAAAATTTAAAACCAGGTGAGAGAACCTACATTCTTTGTTAAGATTCATGAATAAATATGTTGTTTTCTATATCATTTTGTGTCAGATATAGGATAAATACATAATTTACCTAAAAAACCATACACCAAACGACTTTCAACTCTGTTCCCTG
>JBAXRM010000099.1:0-17524 GCA_037131225.1 Nostocales cyanobacterium ELA583
CCAATTCACACGCACATCATTAGAGTCAATTAAATCGACCATTTTACTGCGGGACATCCCAAACCCAGCGGAAGCCACTGCATCTAACCGTAAAGAAGCCTCCACAGTCGTCATTTCCTTCTTTTTAGGTTCGCGGATTTTTAACTCATTAATATCAATGCGTCGAGTTTTCACTGGTACAGAACGCACCTGTTGCAAACTCATCTCTAAAAACTCTACCAATTCAGGCACAACAATCACCTGCGCCCCTCTTTCCCCTAAAACAATCACATCTCCGGTTTTTTCCCGCACAATTCCCGTTCCCAACATTGCACCCAAGAAATCCCGGTGATTTGCTGTATCAAACAAGAAATTTCCGGCAATTTCTAAAGCCACAATCGCAACTTGAGACTGATCTAAGGGTATCTCAGAACGAGCGATCGCCAGCCTTTGTCTTTCGGCTTGCGGATATCCACCCCACGCTACCAAATCCACCTCTGTTAAGCGACTAAATACCCGTTGAATTTCCGCCAACTCCGGCGGAGACAAAAAATCTGTAAATACCACTTCCCACGTCTTTATAGCTTGATCTGCTTGATCAATTGCACGGGCAACAGTATCGCGGTTTTCAACACCTTTTAAAAGTTCTTCTCTAGGTAGCATGAAATTATAGGAGTCAGGAGTCAGGAGTCAGGAGAAATAAAGAAGGAAATTACCAATTACCAATTACCAATTACCAGTTAATTAGTTTCAGCATAACCTTGAATGTTTTCTGGTTCAAACTGGCGTAAAATGCGAGTAGCTTGACGGGTGAGAGTTTCTGAACCCTGCACCACAATTAAATACTTACCAGCATCTAAGCGATTACGATAGAGTAAATCATCACCACCACCCTCAAATAAACCAACGCCACCGCCCACAAATACGCTGCCCATTGCACCGCTACCAGCCCCCAAAATTCCGCCAACCACATGATTACCAATTTCTCCAGCCCATGCAAAAGTATCTAACCCAGTGATAAGGCTGAAGGTAAAACCAGCAAAAAAGCCAAATGGTACTAACCAAATCGCCATGAGTTTAACTTGTTTTTTGGCTTTTTCTTTGGGATCAATTAAACCAAACTCATCAGCACTTTTGTATCCTCTACCAAGAATAGTGCCATTTATGCCTTCTCTTTCTAAAGCTAAATCAGCGGCTTCGGCCTGGATGCGGTCTGATAATACAGCAACAAGATAATTCATCAATTTTAAAACTCAGAATTCATGGGACTTTAGCAAATCCAAAGACTCACAAAAATTATTCACACCTTGTTTAAGAATATAAATTAAAACGGGTGTAGCCAGACTTTTGGGAAAACTCGGTATTGTCCTTAGATGTACTATCATCCCTTGAATTGATCCATTTAACAAGTCTTCTCGATGTTCTTGTTCACAAATCACAGCCCGCCATTTTTTTGCTAAGGCATCCAACCATTCGGAATTAGTTTGTTCTGGTTCTTGTCCAGCCCGAATGGCCAGAATCATTACCGCATCTTCTAAATCTCCATCGCAATCCTCTATCAAGTCTAATGCTTCCATTGCTTGAGAATCATCTACCAAGTGAGAACGAAATTTTGCAATCTCTTGTGATGTAACTTTAGTCATTGGTCAGTTGTCAGTTGTCAGTTGTTAGTTATTAGTTGCCCATTAGAAATCTCTAGAAATTAAATATGCGTGACCCGAAACCCTTGTAGAGACGTTCCATGGAACGTCTCTACATTAATTCCCACTAGATGTCTATTACCTATCACCTATCACCCATTACCTATTATTTTACTCCTGACTCCTTTAACTGATTTAAACCTCTAGAGGTAACATATCTTTGTAATTCTGTTAAAGCGCGGTTATAATCTAGGATTGCTTTGACGCGATTACCCTCAGAGCGAGTAAGATCATTTAATGCGTTAATTACATCAGTTTGAGTTCCGACACCAGCTTGGAATCTTAACCGCGCTAACCGCAGAGACTCTTTAGCTTGTTCTAAGGCCACATTAGAGGTTTGCACATTCTCTAAGTTTGATGCCTGGGTGGAGTATGCTTGTTCTACTTGAAAGCGGATTTGGTTGCGCTGTTCAGAAAATTGGGTTTCAGCGATCGCTATATTGGTTTTAGACTGGGCTGCTTTGGCTTTTGCTGCTCCCCCATCATATAAACTTAGGGTGGCTTGCACTCCCACAGAATAACCATCGCTCACGCTGACACCATCATCAAACTGATCTAACAAGTTATACCGGCCTACCAAGCTCACCTGAGGACCTAAAGAGGCTAATGCCTGTTTTCTTTGAGCTTCACTAATATTGCGCTGTGCTAAGTTCTGTTGTAGTTCAGGACGGTTTTGATAAGCTAAAACGATGCTTTGTTCTAGTGGTTGTTGCCATAAACCCGCTAGTTTAACAGGATCACTGGCGGTGACAGTGGTAGTTTGGGACAAATTCAACAGCGGCGCTAACTTACGGCGGGCAATTTGCTGTTGAGACGTAGCATTAGTTAAATCCTGCTGAGAATTGGCTAAATTCACCTGCGATCGCAACACATCAAAACGAGTACCCACACCAGCCCGTTCTAAAGCCACAGCATCTTTCAAACTAGCCTGAGCATTTTCTACCGCTGACTGAGAAATTCTCACATTTTCATCAGCTTGTTGCAAGTTGTAGTATGCCGTGGACACATTTAGGCGAATTTCCTCAGATTGCCTTTCTACATCTAACTCTTGCACACGTATCCGTTCTTCAGCCTCCTGAGTGCTTGCTTTACGTCTACCGGATGTGTACAAGTCATATCTGATTTGTGCAGTACCGCTGAATGTCGTAGTGGAGGCAGGATCATCTATAATTGCTAAGGGATTATTTTTCCTAGATTGGTCAACCCCAAGTGTCTGACTAGCACTGCGACTATTTGTGATATCACCACTCAAATCTACACTAGGCATAAAAGCTGCTTGTGCTTCGCGTAAAACCGATTTACTCTGTTCCAACTTTAATACAGACACCTGTAAATCATTGTTATTGCGTTTAGCCAGTTCCAAAGCCTGTAACAAACTAATTGGCTGAGTTCCTTGAACTTTTACTTCCTCTGCCTTTGTTGGATAGAACAACGGATTAGGACTAGGATTCAACTCATTAGGAACATTAGGGAAATCTACGGGCTGACTAGGTGCCGGTTGGACATTCTCTGCTGGAGGAGGTGTAGTGGTTTCTGAAGTGGTAGGAACAGTTGTTTGGGCTATCCAACCACTAGTATTTTGAGGTAAGCAGTTGTGAGCAGCCAGTAGTAACGCAGCTTGACTCTTGGACTGTGGACAATTACTAAATTCTAGTAACTTTGTCACATGAACATCACCATTAGCAAATTGCTGTTCAGAGTTACTTAAATTACTTGATGTAGAATTACTGGTCAACAGTAAATTATTATGTGAATTTGATAAATCAGAAAAACTTACAACTTTACTCGCATATTGTTTAGGAATGTTTTCCCCCTCAATACTGAGATCATTGTCAGCCATAATTAAAGGTAGACGGCGATCGCCAAAAGGCTTAATACTACCTTGACTCAAATAATTAGCAGGTAATAATGCTGAGTTACTTTTAATTTTACTTTTGAGTAGTAAGCTATTGTCCGTGAATAAATTTCTACTATCGGTAGAAATCAACACACTAGGAGAAGACGTTAGCTGTAACTCACTTACTTTAATAACAGTAGCCCAGGCGGGCTGAGTTGTTAATACTGCTGCTGTTACACCAGGTAAGAAACAATGGAATAATTGCTGTCCTTTCACCGCATCCCCTCACACAAAAAAATATTAATTTAGCGGTAGAATACTTGTCTTCACCATAAAAATATAGCACGATTCTCAGATTTAAGCAGGAATATCGCGCCATACCCTATTTTAAACATCAGAACCTGGTTTGTCTTCAAAACGTTTGATAATTCGAGAAAGTTCTGCTTTTTCATCTATACTAACGCGGGTAGGCGCACCACTAATAATTCGCTCATAATTACGGAATGAATCTTTAATATCGGGACCATCTGCCGTAATATTGTATTCACGAATCCCCTTATCGTGCCACGAGCCACGCATTTTAAATACGTTAATTGCCCTTGACATTTCCCCCCGAATTTCCACGTATTGTAACATCAAAATTGTATCTGTAATCGTGGAAATATGGGATTCAGTAATGGAATTAGAACCCAGAAATTGGTCTGTAGTATTGGTAAAGAAACCAGTAATTTCTTCTTGTTTAGCATAACCTGTCACGCCAATTACAAACTGACGAAAAGCATTATTACTAACACCTCTAGCCATTGCTGACAGAGAATCAATAGCAATCCGGGCAGGTTTAAAATGGGATATTTCTGATTTAATAATTTGTAAGTGATCTTCTAAACCAGTTGATTCAGGATAAGTACAAATGATTTTCAATAATCCCTGATGTTCTAATTCCTCAAAATCAATCCCCCAGGAATGAGCATTCCGGGAAAGTTGGGCGCGAGATTCTTCATAGGCAAATAATATTGCTCGTTCACCATTGATGCAGCCATCTTGAATAAACTTACTAACTAATAAAGTTTTACCAGTACCTGTTGCTCCTGTAGCTAAAATAATCGAATCTTTAAAGAAACCACCACCACACATTTTATCAAGAATTTTCACTCCAGAAGATACGCGCACATTAGAAGATCGCTGTGTCAAACGCATTGCTCCCAAGGGGAATATATTAATTCCTTCATTGGTAATGGTGAAGGGATATTCACCTTTCATGTGAGTTGTTCCGCGCAATTTGAGAATTTCCATAGTTCGGCGGCGGCGTTCTCCTTCTAAAACGTTGCGAGAAATTACGACATTATCGGAAACAAATTCTTCAACGCCAAAAGATGCAACAGGTCCATATTCTTCACCCCGTTCAGTTGTAATGATGGTAGTGACATTCAATTGTTTGAGGCGTGCTACCAACCGGAAAATTTCCCGCCGCACTACGCCTATAGCTTCATATTGTTGAAATATGGCTGTCATTGAATCAATAGAAACCCTTTTAGCTTTATATTTACGAATGGCATATTGTAAACGTTCAATCAGAGCAGATAAATCGAAATTACCTACGATGTCTTGACCTTCAGGATCAGGAGATGCGTCGAGAATAAATAATTTACCTTCATCAATTAAATGTTGTAAATTCCAATCAAAAATATGGGCATTTTTGATAATATCACTGGGTGATTCCTCAAAGGTGACAAATACTCCTGGCTCATCAAAGTAAGTGATGCCATTATAAAGGAATTGCAGTGATAATAAAGTTTTGCCTGTTCCCGAAGTTCCACTAACTAAGGTAGTCCTACCAATAGGTAAACCGCCATGACTAATATCGTCAAAGCCTTCGATCATTGTGCGAATTTTTTCGACACCAATAGGTATTTTTTTTTGTTCAATTTGCTCTTTCTTTTTCATGGCTTATCTAACATTGATATTCAACCGAGGTTTTTAAAATCAAGAAGGTTTCTAATTATTTTTTATTAACTAAATAAATATAGCAAATCAGAGGTAAATAAATCCAAAATTTCTCCTAAAAAATGGCTAAAGCTAGGGTTGCGGACTTTAGTTTTGCCTTTTACATCCTGATTCCTGCATTTTGTCTTATTCTTTCTCATATTCTTCATTTAATTCTTCATAAAGAAGATCCAACCCAATTAATACTCTTTCTCTATCTGTTAAATCACCAATAATTTTCCGTACAGGAGGGGGCAGAATTTTTGATAGTGTTGGTGTGGCGAGTATTTTATCTTCTTCAGCCAACTGGGGGTTTTTCAGGACATCAATTACTTTTAAGGCATAAACTCCTTTAAATTCTTCCTCTAAGATATTTTTGAGGGTTTTTAAAGCCCGCATTGAATTAGGGGTATTTCCTGCTACATATAGCTTGAGAACATAGGTTTTTTTGTCTTCACTCATACAATATAAACTCCTAAAAACATAGAGGTAAATGATTAAAAAGCATATTCCTTATATACACACTCAGGTATTGGTTAACCATGAATGCAAATGCAAATTTTACTGTGTGGCACTTAACTGATTTTAGCAACAGAACAGCGATAAACTTCGCAAAGATGTGCCAAAATATCTATTAAGGTTAAACGGCAATCGAGCAATACTTCATCGCTTCTACCTTCTATTCTTAATTGCTTCGCAAATTCATCAATGACTTCCATGTGCATTTCTATAATTTGTGGTACAGGAATATTGGTATAAAATAAGGTATTAATAAACTTATCAATTGTTTCTGGTAATGTTTTGTCGCTGATAAAATAATTTATAATAATTTCACGGTAATCTGATTTAAGTCCTTTTAAAAGTTCCTGTTTTTCCGTAGCTGTCATATTCTGAAAAGTTTGAGACTTTTTCTGGTTGCCAAAGGCAAAGACTTGATTATCTAATTTTTGATCAGTGTTTTGTGGCTGACAGTGTGGTAAACAATATATTTGACAGGGTATAGTCACCACTGGCTGCCCATACAATTGAGTTATTATTCCCTCAATAAGATTCCATATTTGAACAAATAAAAAGTTGTGTTTCTCTTTTATAAATGGTCTATTGAGAATTTGTTTTATATTTGTTTGTAACAGCAATATAGTTAATAACATTTAATGTTTATAGATCATGAATTTTTGAGAGCGAGATATATCGGAATGTAGTTAAAAGAACTAAGTGCAATAACTTGTCAGTTCTTTAATATTGCATTCAACCCTGGGAGAGTAATAGCTTATGGATAATGTGTTTTAGCATATCTAGCGGAAGATAGATTACATTATTTCACTTATTGATAAGATACTTAAACGAACTTAAAGAATTGTCGCATTTTAAATCATTATAATTCCTCAAGGTTCTAAACCGAATCTTTGGAGCCATAATTATTGTTGTAGTTGTCACTATAAAAAATGATGACTTTTAATACCAGTAGCAAGGCTGGTGAAGATGGTTGCTCACTCAGGATAGAAACTCACATCTTGCACCACAAGGGTAAAAATTATTGGTGATTGGCTTCAAGACAATGGATGTCCAAGAGAGGAGTGTGGGCATTCAGCCATAGCTAAACGCCTAGTTTGAAGAGGTCTGTCAATTGTCACCAAAATCGCTGATAGCGTAGCCATTCTAAATATTCTTGGAAGATATTGCTTCAGGCTTGAAGACCATCTAAACCAAGTGCTGATGGTGATGCCGGAGTTGATCACAATAAGAAAGACCACCGAGGACTTATTTAAATGCTACATTACCCACTTTATGAACTTCTAGTAGATGCACCAATGTGCTTAGAAACAAATACTCTAGCAGTGGCGCTGGATATTTTTGTTCAGGAGCATTGCGATCGCTTGATCATAGTCAATTCACAACAACACCCAATTGGTTTATTATACTCGGCTCGGTTACTGCCACAATTATTGGCAGTGTCTACTGATGACTACCTTTTAAATTTACAACAACCACTCGTGAGAGTGGATAAATCCCTAATAGAATCAATACAAACCATACCAGCCGCGGAAAATCTGGAAAAATTGAGTTTATTGCTCAAATACCAAAAAACAAAACAACAAAAAAACTTAGATTGGGCGTTAGTTGACTCAGATGGTAAATATTTGGGAATCCTGGATACTTCACGCCTAGTACAATTGTTAGCTAGGCATAAAATTCCTATCGGCTTAACCAATAACGAAGTAAGTCGCAAGTATGTAGCAGATACCAAAACTTCCGCACTCCAAAAAAGCATCGGACATACAACCAATAAACACCAGTCTCAAATACACAAATCCATAGTCCATTTATTGGCTCGATTACCCTGGCCAATGATGTTACAAACTAGTCAAGGCGAAGTAGTAACGCAAAATCTCGCTTGGTGGCAACAACTAGGAGCATTAAAAGATCCTGAAGGCATTAGGAAACAGGTAGAGACTATACTTACCCCAAAATCTATTTATGCCAATGCTCAAGAAAATGAGAAACTAGATACTTGCACAAAGCCAAGACAAAGGATCTCACCGACAGTTTTTTCACTTCACTCACCCTCAGCTTTACCATTTCTACAAGAACCACCCCTAAGTGTAAATAGTGGTTCTAACCATTGTGTTTTAGATACGCAATTGGGTATTTGTACTTGTGTAGTTGAAATCAAAACTGGTCAAGAACGGGTTTGGCAGTTTACAAAAATCCCCTTAGATAGTAACGAGTTAAAAATTTGGGTTTCTGAGTCAGAAATACCATCAAATTCAGAAGAACTATGGCTAATATTAGCCACAGACGTAACTGAACAACAACAGCTTTGTAAAGAATTGGCAGCGAAAAATGCCGATTTGATCCAACTCAATCGCTTAAAAGATGAATTTTTAGCTTGCATTAGTCATGAATTAAAAACACCGCTAACAGCAGTTTTAGGACTATCTCGTCTTCTGGTAGATCAACAATTGGGACAACTGAATGAGCGTCAAGCTCGTTATGCTGGATTAATTCATCAAAGTGGTAGACATTTGATGAGTGTGGTTAATGATATTTTAGATTTGACTCGGATGGAAACGGGACAGATGGAACTCACCTTCACCCCAGTACAAATTCAGGTAGTATGTGAACGGGCTTTCTCAGACGCTAAAAACATTCATCATCAAACTCACAAAACTAAGCAATTATCCCAGTCCGAACATCAAAATTTATCTAATCACCAATTTAGCCTAGCTATTGAACCAGGTTTAGAACAGATAGTGGCAGATG
This sequence comes from Nostocales cyanobacterium ELA583, assembly GCA_037131225.1. GTDB lineage: Bacteria > Cyanobacteriota > Cyanobacteriia > Cyanobacteriales > Nostocaceae > Dolichospermum. The sequence continues at coordinate 8,764 of JBAXRM010000099.1, forward strand.
AATTACGCTTACGACAGATGCTAGTCCATTTACTTTCCAATGCTTTTAAATTCACAGAAGTATCTGGGGACATTGGGTTAAGAGTGAGCCGTTGGGAAGGCTGGATTGCCTTTACTGTTTGGGACACAGGGATTGGAATTCCTGAACAACAACAACATTTAATTTTTCAAAAATTTCAGCAATTAGAAAATCCTCTGACGCGTCAGTTTGAAGGAACGGGTTTAGGATTGGTATTAACTAGGGCTTTGGCTCGCTTGCATGGTGGAGATGTTAGTTTCTTATCTCGTGAGGGTAAAGGTAGTCAGTTTACTCTGCTTTTACCTCCCAGTCCCCCAAAAGCCAGTTTTAGTGACTCTGATGATATAGCTCCAAAGAGGGAAATAGCCAATATCATCAATTCTTCCCCTCAAAGTCTCAATAATTCCTCCCAAAGATTGGTGTTGGTGGTGGAAGCAGTAGCTCAATATATTGAAGAATTAACCGAACAACTCAAAGGTTTAGGTTATCGTGTAGTTATTGCTAGATCAGGAACAGAGGCTCTAGAAAAAGCTCGACGCTTGCAACCAAAGGCGATATTTTTAAATCCTTTACTGCCTTTACTTTCTGGTTGGGATGTGATGACTTTACTGAAATCTGATATTTTAACTCGTCATATTCATGTCATTGTCACAGCCACAGCAGCGGAAAAAGAACAAGCATTTATTAAACAAGCTGATGATTTTTTAAGTTTACCAATCAAGCATCAGGCATTGGCATTATTGTTAGGTAAGATATCAACAACAACTAAATTTCCACATTCAGTGACGGAAAATAATTCTCTCAATTCTAAGAATGTTCCTTTGCGAATTCTCAGGTTGGTAAATCTAGAATTAGAGATGATTAATCTCTATCCTTCTCTGAGAGAACATCGGGTTATTGAAGTAGATGATTTAGATCAAGCAGATTTATTAGCGCGAGTTTGGCAGTTTGATGTGATATTACTAGATATGAAAATTTCTACTGCTCGCACTTATTTAGAACAATTAACTAAACACCAAAGATTGGCAACTCTACCATTGGTAACTTGTGATATTGCCACTACTTTAGCTGCTTCCCAAATACCAGGATTGTCTGTATTTCCTTGTTTAAGTCCTTTAACTGGGGAAAATAATAGTCATAATTATCAACAAGATGCTTTATCATCTGTATTGCAAATTGCTGCTGGTATTTGTTGTCCAATAAATATTCTAGTCGTGGATATAAATATGCTGAGTGATTTACCCAAAGCAAAATGTAAGCCACTTAAAGATGTTCAGTTAGCTAAAAATTCTTTTCTCAATTTTGAAGATGAGCAAATTAATCGTGGATATGAGTGGTTTCAATCTTTAATTCAATATTTACAAACTGCTGGTTTTAGAGCTTCTATTGCCAGTTGTTGGTCGGAAGTTGTACAACAAGTCAGTCATAAAAGCGTTGATTTACTTTTGATTTGCTTGCACGAAACAGCAATTAATAAAGAAGTACAAGAAGCTATTAAATCATTAAGTAATGTACCTTTTGATTTGCCACCAATTTTGGTACTTGACCAAAAATTAAATGAGCCGAATTATGGAAATGGAACAAAATCTGAGAAACAACAATATACATCTTCTGTAGAAACGGCTGTCCGGGGAATTGCTACCCAGATATTACCCCGTTCTATTTCTATGGAAGAACTATTAACTCAAATAAATCACGCTTTAGCAAATTAAACTACAGCACTTTTCATATTTAATGAACACACATAGACATTCCCAAAGGTTTAGGAAATAAGGGTGATAGGATTTAATCTTGTACCATAAGATCCCCGACTTATTAATATGGTAAATAATTTATGAATTGATTAAAGAAGTCAGGGATATAGAAATAAACGTTATTTTCTCAATCTTTCTATCAATTCTTGACGAGATAAATTGGTTAAAGAAAGAAGTAATTGGGTACGTTCAGAAATGGAAATTTCAGCAATTTTTTCCACTAAATTAGATAATTCAGCATCTAAAGTACCAAATCTAGCTTCCAAAAGACAAGTTATCAATGAGTGTTCTCCTTCCTGTCTTCCTTCCTGTCTTCCTTCCTGTCTTCCTTCCTGTCTTCCTTCCTGTCTTCCTAGTTGCTTACCTTCTTGCTTCCACTCTTCTATTTGTTGTAAATAAGCTGGTGATAAGTTCATAATCACTTCCTCTTCATCTGTACTTAAATTATCTCTCAATTCTAGATTTTTGCGCCAGTTAGCTAAAATTACTAGCAAATTCTCTCTAAAAGGGTTTTGTTCTGGTAGTTCAGTTAATTCTTCTACTGCTCTTTTTTGTGTTCCTCCTTTCCCTAATACTCTCAACCATAGGGTTTCTTCATTGATTGGTAATTGATGAATAACTACTATTACTGTTTTGAGAATATTTGGAAGAAAATAAATTCCCTTACACCAGTTTTCTTCAGGTTCATTTGCTCCTAATCCTTGAAGCATCCGAGATGAAAATGTTGGTGTTAAAATCCATAATACTGGTAATTCAGATTCAGAGATAGTCCTATTTTCCCGTTTTGATTTCCTGACAATACCTCCATGTACAGCATATAGCTTGAGTAAGCAACTACGAATTTCTACTTCAGAGGGTGGGTTGCGAAAAGGCTCAAATAAACAGGAGGTTTTTGCCATTTTTCCTAATAAACCTAAAGGTAGTTCCTCTTGAGTTTCAGAAGTAAAGGGTTCAAACCATACATCTATTTCTTGAACTTCACTTTTAACTTTTTCGCTTTTTTTAATTGTTCCTAGAGGTGTTAATAATTCCTCCAGATATTCTTTAGCAAATTGATCATGAGATTGACGAGTCATTTGATTATTTACCTAATTTTCTGTCAATTAGATCCTCAACTTCTTCAAGAAGTCGGGGATCTGAACCTCTTAAGAAATGTTTGATTTAACTGTTTTCAAAGGAATGCGAATCAGATGATAAGCACCTTTAGTAGCAATGTTTTTGTAATTATCCGGTGGTAAGTCCATTTCTTGAAATTTCCCATTTTCAACTATCATTAATAATGATAGTGGTTTAGTTAGTTGGGATGCTTGCTTTTGAATATATTCTAAAGCTTGTTGAGAAAATTTAATGTAGTTAATCTTCTGTTGGGTGTAGAAAGTCACCGTAGGTTTTTTAAACCCCACCATAATTAATTCTTCATTAGGTTGTTTTACTTCCACAATAAGGGCTGATAATTCTCTTAAAGGCAGTTGACGCTGTTGATCCATAATCGAAACAGCAGGTATTAAAGCAATAGCAACAAAAGCTATAAATCCTACTAAATTAATTGTGATTATCTGTCGGTAACGGTGAGTTAATATTAGGATAGCTGAGGTAAATGCAGACAATAACCAAATTATTCCCGCAAATTTGAGTATTCCTGATTTCTCCATGTTTGCATATAATTCAGGAGCAGCAGGATCAATTCCTACAATTTGGGTAAGATGAAATAGTGCCACAGAAATTATTGTCAAAAAGGCTATATTTACCCAAGCACTAATCCGAAAAGATTTGAGAGTTGTAGGAGTTTGGGAACTAGGAAAAATATCACTCCAGAATAATGCTACAAGAATCGCCGCTGCTGGCATTAAGGGTAATACATAACTGGGCAATTTAGTTACGGAAATTGTGAAAAAGCTAAATACACTCAAAAACCATAAACAGGCAAATAAACCTAACTGTTGAGAACGTTCTTGGTTTAACCAGTGCGATCGCTGCCAAAATTTTACTCTTGCTAAGGACGCAGGAATGTATACTGAATATGGTGCAAAGCCTAGCAATACGACTAAAAAGTAAAAATACCACGGGGCTGAGTGACCATTCACAACTTCGGTAAATCGTTCTAAATTGTGATAGATGAAAAAGGCATTAATAAAATTCCAGCCATTACGCCAAGTTACTAAAATGTACCAGGGAAGTGATAACGCTAAAACGATCCCCATTCCTAAAATAGGGCGCATTTCTCGCCACAGTTCCCCAAATTTTCCTACATATAAGGCAAAAGCAATCATAATTAGTCCTGGTAAAACAATACCCACAGGACCTTTAGTTAAAATTGCTCCCGCAATTAACACATAACAAGTTAAATACCATTTATTAGGAAATTGAAAATTAGCAACGACAATTGGGGGATTATTCTGAGCATATCCCAGAAAGAAACATAACAAAGTTGAACCTATGCAGCCATTAAGCAACATATCAGAAACGCCGGCTCTCCCCCAAACAATCATTTCTGGATTGAGTGCCATTAAAGCTGCGGCTATGGCGGCTGTAAAGTAACGTCTGGGTAAGTTGCTAACTTGCTCTAATTCATCTTTTTTAGCAAAAGACCACTGCACAGTATAAAATGCCAAAGCAATTACACCCAGTGCTGTTAATGCTGAAGGAATACGGACTGCCCATTCATTTACCCCTACAATAGCGTAGGCGATCGCTTGACACCAATAAATTAACGCAGGTTTATCAAAGCGAGTTTCCCCATTAAAAAACGGCGTAATCCAATCACCGGTGATAAACATTTGTCGGGAAGCTTCGGCAAAAAGTGGCTCAGTTTCATCAATTAAGCCCACATTACCCAAATTCCAGCCAAAAGCTATCCAGCCAATCACCAATAAAAATAGGGAAGAAACAGCCACAGCCATCACTGGACGCTGTTCTAAATTATGCAACCACTTATTAACCACTTGATCAAAAACACCCAATTTCATACTTTACAATTCAAAAATACTATTCCTATTACCCATTACCTATTTTCTAACACCAATTGCCATTCTTGAGTTTGAGGATTCCATTGGGGAGAGGAAGTTTCTCCAACGATATAAGGACCCCAGTAGCGCCGTGAACCATCTTGAGCAAATGCTACCAATATGTCACCCTTATCTAGTCTTAAATTACCTTGAGGTAAGGATAAAACTAATCCTTTTACGCTACCTTCTTCAGGTGCAAAATCCCAATGAGCAGGAATATCAGGTTTAGTTTTATTGGCAGTGGCACTTTTTTGAGATAATTGTCTAGCTAATAATGCTAGACGTACAGGTTGAGTAGTTTTGTTGCTCATGCGAAGTGATCCCACAGCCTTGGTTTTGCTATGGGAGTCAACCTGATAGGTTACAGTCATGGGTTGATTTTTTTTGTAACTTGATTCCACTGAGTCACTTGGTGTACCATCTAAATTGATTTCATCTCTATTATTCACCGTGTTTGTAACTACAGGTGGGTTTTTCTCTGGATTCGTAGATTCAAGGGATATGCTCATGTCTAAACATCCTGCCATGATCCCGATCAATCCCAATCCAGAAAAAGCGACAATTAACTGACGATGCTGATACATACAATATTTCATAGTGAGATAGATTTAGAAATAAGATTTTTTGTATGCCAAACCTAATGGTTGCCAATGATCCCCAATAGGAATTAAAAAAATTGATTTAGGTTCTCGAAAACAACTTATCCAAGTTCACGAAATCAAAACCACTTCTCCTCGCCCTGTTTCCTCTTACTATGCAAAATACCCGTCTGAACAACCTGTTAGACACAATTTCAACAAGCTTGAGTGAATGGTTTCTTAATCCTTGGCGGCGATTATCACTGATACTAATTAGCTTTTTGTTTGGTTTCTTTTTAGGATCAGCAGTATCAACAACTGCTGGACAAAAGGCAGAATTAGACATTGTAGTAGCTGCATTTTTAGTTCTCCTCACTGAAATTACCAGTAAGATATTTTACAGCCGTAGTTTTTTTGCTAGACAGGTATTTTGGGTAGAAACACTTAACTATCTCAAGGTTGGTTTTATCTACAGTCTATTTTTAGAAGCTCTGAAACTGGGTTCGTGATTTTATGAATAACGAATGGTTGAGTAAAATTTTGACGACGGACACATCTTGGCAAGTATTAGCGCAATCCGCAGCAATGACAGATCCTTTGCGAGCCAAAGTTTTTAATATCACCTCTGATAATGTGACTGAAGTTATACAAAGGAGAGGGGATCTACTGAAATTAGTTTTCCCAGATTTTAGTCAATTTTGTCAAACTACTCTAAAAACTCAACCCCAAGGAATGCAATGCACTGAGCTTGTCGAAGTGTTACAGATATTGTGGGATGTATGGCTACCATTGGGGATCAAAATTGCCGCACAGCATCAACAGTTAGGAAAACCTTTTATCCAGGGGATTTTAGGTCCACAAGGCACTGGTAAAACCACAATGTCCATGATACTGGGTTTGATTCTTCGGCACTTGGGATATCGGACTTTAAGTTTGTCTTTGGATGATTTGTACAAAACTTATAGCGATCGCTTGGACTTAATGCAGCAAGATTCCCGGTTGCTCTGGCGTGGACCGCCCGGAACCCACGATATTCATCTAGCTACAAGTTTACTCGATCAGATTCATCAAAGCAAGAGTCCTGTGATAGTTCCTAGATTTGATAAATCTGCCTATGGAGGTATTGGCGATCGCACTACTCCAGAAGTTATCATAAATAATATAGACATTGTTCTATTTGAAGGTTGGTTTGTGGGTGTAAAACCAATTGATCCCATAGCCTTCCTGACTGCACCACCACCCATTCTGACAGATGCAGATAGACAATTTGCTTCTGATATGAATAGTCAACTTACAAATTATTTACCACTCTGGGAAAGATTAGATAGTTTAATAGTTCTCCGTCCTACAGATTACCGTTATTCCTTAGCATGGCGCAAGCAAGCAGAAAGACAAATGATTGCTACTGGTAAAACAGGAATGAGTGACGCAGAAATAGAAGAATTTGTCAATTATTTTTGGCGTTCTTTACATCCAGAATTATTCATTAATCCTTTAATTCAATCATCAGCAGTTGATTTAGTCATTGAAATTCATGCTGATCATAGTTTTGGGAAAATTATTTATACAGCATAATTCAGAAGTCAAAATAGCCAGCCACTTAATGTTAAATCTCGCCTAAGGATACAGCATTAATCAGGGGTTTTGCGTCAAATTTGATAATTTCTGGAAAAAATTACATCTCTACTTTCTTCATATAAACCAATATTCTGACTCGGTGACTCCTGATAAACTACTTTCCAGCTTTTAGTGTTTCTATTAAATCATAAAAAGGTTGCCAATTATCATTTTCAGTAATTGATTCCCAGGTTGACTCAATTACAGGTCTTAATAATGCTGTTTTGGGATTTGATTCAGTTAGGGTTTTAGCAATTTTATCTATTTGATCAAGATCAAAATGATTGAGGATTTTATGATAGAGAAAACACCAATTGTCGAAAGTTGCTGATGTTCCTAATGCTGGGATAATTTCTGAACCTTCCATAACTAAAGCTGGTTCATCTCGCCATTTACTAGAAAAAGTAGCAGCCAAATCTGAAAAGAATTGATGATAGCCAACTTGACTATCATGTAAAAAAGTGATGGTTAACCGCAAAAATTCGTCAGTTTCTGCTAATTGTAAATCTTCAAAACCCAATTTTTTCAACATCAAAGCCCGATATTCAGCTTGATAATATTCAGCAAACTTAGATAAAGCCACATCTAAATCACTTTGAGGAATTATCGCTTTTAACGGTTCTTGCAAAAGCTCTAAATTCAACTTACAAATTCCTGGTTGCTGACTATAACAATAACGTTTATAATGATCGAAATATGCTGCCGTAAACTGGAGATCATAAGTAGGAATAAAAGCATAAGGGCCATAGTCAAAACTTTCTCCAGTAATTGACATATTATCAGTATTTAATACTGCGTGACAAAAACCTGCTGCCATCCATTGGGCTACTAATTCCGCTACTCGTTGCACTAATTCCGCATAAAATAAGGCATATTTATCATTTTCAGCCTGTAAATGGGGATAATACTGTCCAATGACGTGATCTAACAGTTTTTGAGTCAAATCAGGACGTTTAAAATAGTTTAATCGTTCAAAAGTTCCAAACCGAATATGAGATTTACTCATGCGGATCATCACAGAAGAACGAGTAGGAGAAGGTTCATCACCGCGCCACAGACCCAAACCCGTTTCAATCATACTTAAACAGCGAGAAGTGCGAACACCTAAACGATGAAGTGCTTCAGCGGCGAGAACTTCCCGTACTCCGCCTTTAAGTGTCAGCATCCCATCACCACCGCGAGAGTAGGGAGTTCTGCCAGAACCTTTTGTGCCAAAATCGTATAATTCCCCATCAATACCCCGCACTTGTCCATAGAGAAAGCCTCTACCGTCACCTAATTGCGCGTTATACTGTCCAAATTGATAACCATGATAACGTAGGGCTAACATGGGTTCTCGTCCCTCAAATTTACCAAAAGCGTTAATAAAATCTTCGTTTTTAACAACTTGAGGATCAAGTCCTAAGCATGGTAATAGTGCATCATTACGCCACCTAAGAATGTGTTGGGGGAATGCCTCAGCGACAACTTGATCATAGTAATCATTACCTAGAGATTCTAGGGCTGATTCATAGTTGAGGGTGAGTAAAGGATTATTAGAATGGGTGTGATGGGGAATTTGATCCATAGTCATTATAATTACGCTTTATTGATATTTAATGTAGATGGTCGTAAGTAAATGGGCTGAAATAAATATTAAAATAATATTTTTAATTAGGGCTAGAAGGATGCCAGCCCATATTATATTTAATTGTGCCTACTTACTTATGACTTAGCAATGGTAGTTATAGAAGGTGTCAATAACTCAGGGCTAAAGCCACTGAGCTTGTAAAGAACAAACTTTACGTGT
>JBAXRM010000100.1:0-17514 GCA_037131225.1 Nostocales cyanobacterium ELA583
AATTCGATAAACTTGGCATTTTCTATGTCCAGTTATTAGCCGAATCAAGTAATACTGAAACGCAAGAAATAGTTCTTGGTTTAGACCCTGGTAAACTCTTTTCAGGTATAGCGGTTCAGTCTAAAAAGTTCACCTTGCAAATGTTGCATTTAGTTTTGCCTTTCAAAACGGTCAAAGACCGAATGGATCAACGATCAATGATGCGGCGTAATAGGCGAGGAAGGCGAATTAATAGAAAGCTATCTTTCAACAAACGCAATCATCGTCAAGCAAGATTTGATAATCGTCGTGGCTCAAAGTTGCCTCCAAGTATTAGAGCAAACAAAGACTTGGAATATCGAGTAATTAGTTTACTCCTCCAACTTTACCCAATAAAAATAGTTGTTATTGAAGAGGTTGAAGCACGAGGTAACAAAGGCTTTAGTCCCGTCATGGTTGGACAGAGATACCAAATTAGCCGACTATCAAAACTTACAAATGTCGTTTTAAAGAAGGGCTGGGAAACCTCAAACCTTCGTAATTACCTGGGATTGCATAAAGAAAAATCCGATAAATCTTTGCAAATACCAGAAACACACGCAGTTGATGCGGTTGCCTTAGCAAGTTCTGAATTTGTTAAATACCAGATGTGGGAAGGTGCTAAAAATCATGGCGCATCTTGGATAGGAGGGGTTGATATCACAGAGTCTCAATTCACCATTGTGCGTCGTCCTCCAATTAGTCGTAGACAACTCCATTTAATGACTTTTAGTAAAGGTGGTAATCGTCGGAAATATGGAGGCACTACAACTCGTCATGGCTTTAGAAAAGGTGACTTTGTGGAAGCCACTCAAGGAAGTAAAACTTTCTTTGGTTGGGTTAGCGGAGATACTGAAAAAGCAGTCTCTGTTAGTGACGCTAATTGGAAAAGATTAGGACAATGCACTGTTAAAAAAGTTAAGTTGATTCGACGATAGCGAAGCGCTCCGTAGGAATCAACAAGTCTAATTATTACGGCGGTTAAAACCGCCCGTGTCGCTTCCCTCTCAGCACGCTTTGTGACTGAGTTTCCCGCTTACCGCGAGGTCTTATGAAAACTTCCCCAGAAACATCAATCAAAACCCTCGGTGAAACTGCACACCAAGCCATTGAAAAACACTTTGCAAAAACCATAAAATGGGAAAAAGCAGTTAAAAAAGACGAAGATCCAGAACCACTACACCAAATGCGCGTAGGAATGCGAAGGTTACGAACTGCTATTAGTAGATTTGAAAAATATTTAGATTTACCAAAATCAGTTAATGATAAAAATATTGGTAAACTTGCCCGGATTTTAGGCAGTCTCAGAGATTTAGATGTGCTTGCCGAAATTCTGGAAAATAATTATAACCCCCATTTAGTTAAAAAAGAACAGGAACATCTAAAAACAGCTTTTACAGCCTTAAATCAGCAAAGAGAAACGGCATTTTCTCATATTCAGAAGACATTTAAAGATGAACTTTATCAATCTTTTAAAAATGAATGTGAACATTGGTTAAAACATCCCAGTTATCAAAGTTTTTCATCTGTACCAATTTGTCACGTATTACCAGATTTACTCTCACCAGAAGTTAGTGAATTTTGCTTACATCCAGGATGGCTAATTGGGACTAAAATTGTTAAATCAGAAATAGTAGTACAAACAAAATGGACTCCCAAGCAATTAGAAGAACATCTGAAAACAGAAGGTGAAACCCTGCATAGTTTGCGGAAACAAGCCAAACGTATCCGCTATCAAATGGAGTTATTTACTGAATTATATGGTGAGTCCTTTGCCGCACATCTTGATAATGTCAAAACTATCCAAGAAATCCTGGGACTGATCCAAGATAATATGGTATTACATAAATGGTTAGAGAACATCTTCAAATCAGAACTTCAGACGCAATTATCTGGACTCACGACGCTGTTAGCCGCAAATCGTTATCAATTATGGCAAGAATGGCAACCACTACAACAACGTTATTTGCAAGCAGATACTAGATATAATTTACGTTTAGTGATACTACAACCTCCTGGGCAAAATATTTAATAATAATAATTGAACGCGGATAAACGCAGATAAGGACGGGTGAGTTAACTGAATTTGCAGATGATTTGGTAATTTATGATGTAGAATCTATAGAACTATTCTTGCTTGAAGTTCTCAAATATCTAAACCAATACTTTCGCCAAATTGAAAAAAGCCTGGATTCGTAGGTTGGGTTGTTAGCGTTAGCGTTGCGAGGTAATGGCACGTTCACGCAGTGTGCCGTAAGGCTTAACCCAACCTTGTATCTTAGAGGTATGTTAGAAGAGGTGGTAGACCATTTAATTTTTAACTAATCCAATTCCTATGAGTGATAATATTAATTCCACGGATTCTCCTACAGCAAATGTAGCAAATAACAGCCAGTCGTTGACTTTACAACGCGGTGGTGAAGAGTTAATGCTAGAAAAAACGCCATATCGGCTCACTATTCGTCCTAACGCTAGTTTTCCCCGTGAAAAAATATCCCAAATGCCTTGGGGTGTATGGCGGCAGAGTATTACCCAAGCAAAGCTAGAACTATATACGGTTTTTCCTGACCAATTAGACGCAGTAATGTCTCAATTACGCACGGATAAAAATATAGACTTTGTGAGTCATGTTTATACACTTCAGAATAATCCTGGTACATTTGTTTATCTCAGTGACCAAATTACAATTCAATTTGCGACTTGGGTAGATAATACTAAAATTAATACTATTGCCAATACATTGAATTTAGTTCAAGATCAACCAGTAGTTGGCATACCCAATACCTTTGTTTTTCTTGTTAGTAAACAGGCTACAGAAAACCCCATTAAAATTACCAATCATTTACAAACACTGCCAGAAGTTTTAGCGGCTGAACCGAATATTCTTATTCAACAAGAACCCCATTATAAACCCAGAGATCCTCTTTATCCGCAGCAATGGTATCTTAATCATAATAGTACAAATCAGTCGGTAACTGGTTCTCATATTTCTGTAGAGCAAGCTTGGGATACTACTCGTGGTGTGCGTTCTATAGTTCTCGCTGTAGTAGATGATTCCTTTGATTTAAAACATCCAGATTTTCAAGGTACTGGTAAAATTGTTGCTCCCAGAGATTTAAAAGAAAATGACTTTTTACCCTTGCCTGGAGAAAAAGAAACGAGTCATGGTACTGCCTGTGCTGGACTAGCTGTAGCTGAAGAAAATGGTTCAGGAATTGTCGGAGTTGCCCCTGGTTGTGCCATGATGCCAATTCGCACCACTGGTTTTTTAGATGATGAATCTATTGAAGATGCCTTTAATTGGGCAGTGGAAAAAGGCGCGAGTGTAATTTCTTGTAGTTGGGGAGCTTCTGCTGTCTATTTTCCCCTTTCTATCCGGCAAAAAGCTGCTATTAATCGGGCTGCTACCAATGGACGCAAAGGTAAAGGATGTGTGATTGTGTTCGCAGCAGGAAATGCCAATCGTCCGATTAATGGGACTATTCGTGAACAGAATTGGCCAAAAAATATTGTCCAAGGTAATACAAATTGGTTAAGCGGTTTTGCAGTTCATCCTGATGTGATTACCGTATCTGCATCTACTAGTTTGAATAAAAAAGCTGCTTATAGTAATTGGGGAGGTAATGTCTCTGTTTGCGCTCCTAGTAATAATGCCCCCCCTGGAATGTGGTTTCAAGAAACGGGTTTTGTGTATACACAACCGGCAATTGTTTCTTCTCTTTTTGGCTTGGGAGTATTAACAACAGATCAAATAGGTGCGGCTGGTTATGATGCAGGTAACTTTACTAAAAACTTTGGTGGAACTTCTACTTCTACTCCCATAGTTGCAGGAGTAGCTGCTTTGGTATTATCAGCTAATCCCGATTTAACGGCTCAACAAGTGAAACGGATTCTCCAAGATACTGCTGATAAAATTGTTGATAATAACCCTGATCCTCAATTGGGTATCCGTGGGGGTACTTATGACAGTAATGGTCATAGTCAATGGTTTGGTTATGGAAAAGTCAATGCAGCTAAGGCAGTGAGATTAGCCCAGCAAATGAGTGCAGTGGTAAAAAATACTAACAAACAAATACAGGTAAAAAATACTCAAGTAGTGAATATTCCTGATAATAATAGACAGGGAATTAAAAGTGCGATCGCTATTAATGAATCTGTGAATATTGCAGATATCCAAGTTAGTGTAAATATCATCCATGATTTTTTAGGAGATTTAGAAGTTTATTTAATCACTCCCCATAATCAGCGAATTTTATTACAAAGTCGCACCTTAGGCCGCCGTAATCAATTACAAAATACTTACACAGTGCGATCGCATCCCACCCTCAAACAATTACTTTCCCTACCCGCAAAAGGCAACTGGCAATTACAAGTGATTGACTACGCCGCCCTGGACGTGGGTAAACTGAATAACTGGGAATTGGTAATAGGACATAGGAAGTAGCAAAGCTAATTAGTTCGACAAGATACACAAAGAAATTAATAAGTAATCGTGCAAAATAAATTTGGTTCACCAAATGAGAAAATTTCAACTTTGCGTCTTTACTCCTTAGAGTCTTTGCGTGTTTGAGTGTGTCCTAAGCTTAACATAATTCATATTGCCATTAGACATCTGGTAAAAATTAAATGTGCGTTTCTTACAGCAAATTGTCATCAAACCCCCGCAAGCGATGAGGGGGCTAAGATGTACCTTATATGATTGGAAATCGCTGTAGAACCCTTGTAGAGACGTTCCATGGGTAATGGGTAGGGATTCTCGGCTCTACATTCTTTTCTGGAGATGTCTATTATGCAAGGCTATAATTTTCACTTAATATATAAAATTAAAGTAAAAGACAAATCCCAACAGACTCCATGCGTATTTCTCTAAACTGGTTAAAAGAACTCGTAGAAATCAAACTCACCCCAGAAGAACTGGCGGAAACCTTGACAATGGCAGGGTTTGAAGTAGAAGATATAGAAGATCGTCGCACTTGGGCAAATGGCGTAGTAGTAGGAAAAGTCCTAGAACGTCAACCACACCCCAACGCAGATAAATTGAGCGTTTGTACAGTAGATATTGGCACTGCGGAGACTGTAAATATCGTTTGCGGTGCTGGGAACGTCCGCGCAGATATCTATGTTCCCGTAGCCACTACAGGAACTTATTTACCCAACATTGATTTAAAAATCAAACCCGCAAAACTGCGTGGTGTTCCCTCCAATGGGATGATATGTTCTTTAAAAGAACTAGGTTTACCCACTGATATTGACGGTATTCATATCTTCCCTGAAGAAAATATGGTTCTGGGTAGTGACGTGCGTTTCCTGTTGGGTTTAGACGATGTAATTTTAGATGTCACCGCTACTGCTAACCGGGCTGATGCTTTATCTATGGTGGGTATAGCCAGGGAAGTAGCAGCTTTAACCGGCGGAAAATTATCAATTCCCCAAGTTGCAGAAGTAGAAAATACCAAAACTGCAAAAAACCTCACTTTAAAAATTTCTGAAACCCAAGCTTGTCCGGCTTATATTGGTACAGTTGTTGAAAACATCAAAATTGCTGCTTCTCCTGAATGGTTACAACAGCGGTTACGGGCTGCGGGAGTTAGACCAATTAATAATGTCGTAGATATCACAAACTACGTTTTATTAGAAAGAGGACAACCGCTTCATGCTTTCGACAAAGAGCGTTTACAATCTGTAGCTGGAACAGAAAATTTAATCATTGGTGTCCGGTTTGCGGAAACGGTCGAAACTTTAAAAACCTTAGATGGAAATATCCGCACTTTATCAACCCAAAACTTATTAATTACTGCTGGTAATAAAGCAGTGGCTTTAGCAGGTGTTATGGGTGGTGAAGAAACAGAAGTTCATGAAGGTACACAAAGTTTAGTTTTAGAAGCTGCATTATTTGATTCTGTCGCTATTCGGCGTTCTTCTCGCAGTGCGGGGTTAAGAAGTGAGGCTTCTGGCAGATATGAAAGAGGCGTAAATCGCGCAGAATTAGAAATAGCTTGTAATCGCGCTTTATCCTTAATTAGTGAATTAGCCGCTGGGGTAATTGTCCAGCAAGAAATTTCCGATTATCGTCCTGATATTACTACTTGGTCACATTCTATTAACCTGCGTTTAGATAAAGTTAATGAAGTGCTAGGCCCTATTGAATTAGGACAGGAAACAGGAGAACTACAAGCAGAAGATGTAGAAAAAATTCTTACTGCTTTAGGATGTGAGTTGGTAAAAACTAATGACCGAAATTGGACAGTAAAAGTACCTCCCTATCGTTACCGCGATTTAGAACGGGAAATTGATTTAATTGAAGAAATTGCGCGTTTGTATGGTTATGATAAATTCTGTGATACTTTACCAGAAAAATCTGAAGCTGGTTATCTATCCTTAGAACAAGAATTAATTCGTAGGTTACGCGGTTATTTACGGGCTGAAGGTTTAACAGAATTAATTCATTATTCTTTGGTGAAACCAGGAGAAGATAAACAGATTGTTTTAAGCAACCCTTTATTTGCCGAATATTCAGCATTACGAACTGATTTAATTTCTGGTTTAATTGATGTTTTTCAATACAATATCGCCCAGGGAAATGGAGCATTAAATGGTTTTGAAATCGGGCGCGTTTTCTGGCGCGAAGAAGATGGTTTAGAAGAAGCGGAAATGCTGGCTGGGATTATCGGTGGTGATATAACTTCCGGTAAATGGTCACGCGGTGGTAAGGAAGAACCATCAACTTGGTTTGAAGCCAAAGGCATTTTAGAAAGTGTCTTTAAACAACTAAAATTAGTCGTAGAATTTCAACCCGAAAATAGAGATTCTCGCTTACATCCTGGACGCACAGCTTCATTGTGGGTAAAAGGTAAAAGACTAGGGACATTCGGACAAGTTCACCCCCAATTACGTCGAGAGAAAGATTTACCAGAAGCCGTTTATGTGTTTCAATTAGATTTAGATGCCCTGTTGGATGCTTGGGATCATGATGATTTACTAGTTCCCAAATTCAGTTCCTATTCTACCTATCCAGCAAGTGATCGAGATTTAGCATTTTTTGCCCCTGTAAAGGTGACAGTTTCTGAACTGGAAAAGGTGATTAATAAAGCTGGGAAGGGGTTATTAAATTCTGTGGAATTGTTTGATGAATATCGCGGTGAAAATGTCCCCACAGGACAACGCAGTTTAGCCTTTCGTCTAGTTTATCGTGCAAGCGATCGCACTCTCACTGAAAATGAAATTGAACCAGTTCATAATCAAGTGCGGACAGCCTTAGTTGAAAAATTTGGTGTGAATTTGAGAAGTTAATTCAAAACAGTCGGTTTTAACCGACTTTTGCTATGAGACAGGGAATTTATTCCCTGGCTTTATTTATCACTAAACCGTCAAAAACTTTTGAATCACATCTTGACTAAGTTCCTGAGTTAGACCGGAAGCAACAATCCCCCCTTTTTGCATAGCATAATAGTAATCTGCCTGACGGACAAAATGCAAGTGTTGTTCTACCAATAAAACAGAAATCCCTGTAGTTTCAATAATCTGACGGACTGCGGCTTCAATTTCCAAAATGATTGAGGGTTGAATACCTTCCGTCGGTTCATCTAATACGAGTAGTTGTGGTTTTCCCATTAAAGCACGAGCGATCGCTAATTGTTGCTGTTGTCCACCACTTAGATCTCCACCCATACGAGAAAGCATAGTTTTTAATACTGGAAATAAACTAAAAATTTCTGGAGGAATTTCTGGTTTTTTGACTGGTTTTTGTCTAGCTTCTAATCCCAAAAGCAGATTTTCTTTAACTGTTAATCGCGGGATAATTTCCCTTCCTTGACTCACATAACCAATACCCATTTTCGCCCTTTCATAAGTTGGTTTACCGTTAATTATCTCCCCTGCAAAATTAATAATTCCGCTGCTGGGTTTGAGTAAGCCAATAATTGTTTTTAGCATGGTTGTTTTTCCCACCCCATTGCGGCCAATTAAACATACCATTTGTCCTGGTAATACAGTCAAATCCACATTTCTCAGAATATGACTTTCACCATAATGAACGTTAATATTAGAAATTTTTAGCATTATAAAATTAACCTGATTAACTATTTTAATTTTTCCTAACTTTACCCCTCCCTACCGTCCCCTTGTAAGCTACGGTGTACACACAAGTCCTATCTGTCTGGGTTTGCGGGTATTTTGCCCCCTAAATCCCCCAAATTTGGGGGACTCTTCCCTCTCAGCGGCTTTAGCCGCTGAGTTTCCCACTTACCGCGAGGTTTTATGATTAGAAACTGAAAGTAGTTCTCAAAGCACCAATTACTAAATTGCTACTGCGATCATCGTGATTTGGGGCTGTTAGCCAAATTACAGCGGGGGTAATAGTGATATTATCGCTGACCTTGTATTGATAAAATCCCTCAACGTGATAGGAGGTATTTGGATCTTTCGTAACTCCAGTAACACTAGAATTCGTGACCTTTGGTTCCATACCAAATACAATACCAGCTAAGTTACCTTTTTTACCCAAATCTGGTAAACCTAAAGTAACAGCATAGTTCCAAATTTCCGCTTTTCCTTTGGTACCAGTCAAAACTTGACTATTGGTATATCCAGCCCAACCACCTAAAATAAGTTTCTTCGTAATACCTAAAGATGCTTCCACACCGTAGGAATTACTGGAAAAGTTTGTACCAGGGGCAAGATTGGTAAATGTGGCGTTATTACTACCTGTAGCCAGTGACTTGTTATAGGAATTGATGTAAGTTAAACCAAGGGAAATGCGATCGCTTGGTTTGACTGTTAATTGTGCTAAACCGCCGTAGGGACCATCAAACAACCCATTTCCGGGAGTAGGGTTATTGGGTCCACTAGCAGGGTTATTATTGGATCCACTAGCTAAGTAACCTAAACTGAGAGTTAAATTTTTGCCGAAGTTTTGTTTTATACCTAGTCCTGCCCCACCCAATTGGGCATAGATGGGGTTTCTGGTTGCAAATGCGGACACAGCACCAGACCCACCATTCCCATCAAACAGATTCAATGTGCTGTCAAGGTCGAGAATTATACCATCATTGGCTACGATGTTGGCATAAGTGTTTTTACCAAGGGGGAATCCATAGGAAAGCGCACCTATGGAAACATTGTTATTAGGTGTGCCACTGGCAAAGGACAATTTACCTTCTGTAAATTTACCTTCTGTAGTATTACCAAAATTGTTAATATTGTTGCTTTCTAGCCTGGTAAACAATGTGTCTTTTCCAGTAAAACTGGTAACAAGCTCCAGTCTAGTTCTAGCACCTAATGTCGTATTCTTGTTAGTAATGTTATTAGTACCAACTTTATCACCAGAAACAACACCACTAACAACCGCAACAACCTGTCCTTGCAGTTTTGTGGTAGTTGAAAATTGATTGGCTTCTAAAACAGCGGTTTTGGCTTCTACAGTGTCTACACGCCCTTTTAAGGTTGCTAGTTCTGCGGAAAAGTCATTTTGCAACTTTTGGATTGTTGCTAAATCTTGTTTTGTCGTTAAATCAGCGGTAGCAGTAGCAATTAATTCATTGACTCGATCTAAACAAGCATTCAAACCAGCCGCAAATTCGTATCGTGACAACGCCCGATTACCCCGAAAAGTCCCGTTAGGATAACCTGCAACACATCCATAGCGTTCTACCAATGATTGTAATGCCTGAAATGCCCAATCATTAGGTTGGATATCGGATAACTGAGACACGGAGGTAACTTGAGATATTACCTCTTGTTGATTATTTATATTTAATTGTTCAGAATTAGTGTTAGTCTGGAGTTGATTATTTGCTGGTATTTCTTCAGCCAAGACTCCAGAACTTGTCCATAGTATAGCACTGATAACAGTCGAACTAGCAAGTAAATATGTTGAGAACTTTTGCATTTTTCTTCACACCTGTTTTTTACGAATAATTGGAGCCATTAAGAATAACTCTTAGCAACTCTAATTTGGAAGTTAGAAACTAAAAGTAATTCTCAAAGCACCAATCACTAAATGCTATCATACCACTTAAATGGAATAAAGTTAAGGTTATTTTATCGCTAAAATGTAATTATTTTTGAAGTCAGTGATGCGGTTACAAAAGGGGATTAAGGGAGGTATGATTCTCTTCCTGTTTTCCCAAATATACTTCAATAACGCGGGGGTCATTTCTGACTTCCTCAAAATCGCCTTCACACAATACTGAACCCTCATGTAATACTGTCACTTTCTTAGCAATTTGTCGCACAAATTCCATATCATGTTCAATGACTAAAATTGAATGACTTTCCGCTAATGTTGCTAATAAATTACCAATATTATAGGTTTCTTCATCTGTTAAACCAGCCACTGGTTCATCAACAAGTAATAAATCAGGAGATTGCGCTACTAACATTCCAATCTCCAAACGTTGCTTTTCGCCGTGGGATAATAAAGCCGCTGGAATATTTGCTTTTGCAGTTAAACCAATCGTTTCTAATAAGCCTTTAAGACTATTTTTTTCCACAGAATTGATAGAACGAAACAAGGTAGAAAAGACATTTTTCTGACGATTACTAGTGATTTCTAAATTCTCGAAAGGTGTTAAATTAAGATATATGCGTGGAGTTTGAAATTTGCGCCCAATTCCCATCCGGGCAATTTGATGTTCGGCTAAAGAACGTAAATTTTTACCCTTAAATAATACTTTGCCTATCGTTGGTTGAACCTTACCTGTAATTACATCCAGAAAAGTAGTTTTTCCTGCCCCATTTGGACCAATGACTACGCGCAATTCACCAACATTCATACTAAAATTTAGGCAATTTAATGCTTTAAAACCGTCAAAACTAACGGTGACATTTTCAGTTTCCAAGATTTTGGTGTTCATGTTTCACCTCCATATCTTCTTCTAAACTAGGATAGGTATGAGAAAGTTTTAATTTCTGACGTTTCCCAAAAGGGATATTTTGTTTATTTAACCATCCCATGATGCCGTCAGGAAGCAAAATGACGATAGTTAATAATAGTATACCCTGAAAAAATAGCCATATTTCCGCGAATTGTTCACTTAAAAAAGTCCGGGCATAATTAACTAATAAAGTGCCAATAACCGCCCCAATTAATGTCCCTCTTCCCCCCACAGCCACCCAAATCACCATTTCAATAGAAAAAGCAATATCCATAGATCTAGGGGATACAGAACCACTTTGAACGGTGTAAAATGCCCCAGCTATCCCAGCAATTGCTCCCGAAACTGCAAATACTAATACTTTAAAATCTGTAGGATCATAACCAGAAAATCTCACCCGACTTTCATCATCACGAATAGCTATTAATAATCTGCCAAAACGTCCACTAGTTAACCAGCGACAAAGCCCATAAGTAGCCGCTAAAAATACCACCGTCAAGACATAAAAAACAAATTGAGTTTTGCTATCACTAACTATAGCACCACTGCCATTAACTCCTGAAGATAAAGGCGGAAAAGTGGTAAAATCTATCAACCCATTTGTGCCATTAAAAAATTGTTGTTGTCCATTAAAAAAATTGAAAAATACAATAATTGCAGCTTGAGTTAAAATCGAAAAATAAACCCCTTTAATGCGATTACGAAATACTAAATATCCGAGTAATCCTGCTAACAAACCCGGAATCATCACCACAGCAGCCATAGACAGGGGAAAAGAAGAAAAAGGCCGCCAAAATCCAGGAAGTTCCACCACCCCATAAAGCGCCATGAAATCCGGTAATTCACCCGTAGGAACTTGCAATTTTAGGTACATAGCGATCGCATATCCACCCAAACCGAAGAAAATCCCATGTCCCAAACTCAATAAACCAGCATAACCCCAAATTAAATCAATTCCTAAAGCCACAATAGCCAGAGATAAAAACCGTCCCAATAAATTCAGACGAAAATCTGAAAGTAAAACCGGCATCATCAAAATCAAAATTAAAGCGATCGCACAAACGACCCCAACTTCAACTAATATTAAACTTCGCCCCTTTTTAATTTTTATCATTCCTGCTTTATCCATTTTCTAAAATCCACGTTTATCTGCGATTAATTTCCCATAACTTAAACATCAACATGACGACCCTTTTGGGGAAAAATTCCGCCCGGCTTCCACTGTAAAAACACAATAATTAACGCAAAAACCATCACCTTAGCCATACTTGTAGTTGCAAAAAAACTAAATAAATCAGCCAAAGGCTTAACTGCACCCAACAACAAAGCCAAAGTTCCCGAACCAATCAAATAATTAATTGTCCCAATTCCTAAAGCTGCCAAAATCGTACCAGCTAAATTACCCACACCACCGACAACCACCACCATAAAGGTGTCAATAATGTAATTTTGTCCAGTATTTGGTCCAACAGAACCGAGTAAACTAATTGCACATCCAGCCACACCAGCTAACCCTGAACCCAGCGCAAAAGTAATTGCATCAACTTTTTGAGTGGGAATACCCAAACAAGCACTCATACTGCGATTTTGAGTCACAGCCCTAATTCTTAATCCCCAATGAGAATGTTGCAAAAATAGATAAATTCCTCCCACACAAATAATCGTCAAAATAATAATAAATAACCGCGCATAAGGTAATTGTACACCAGCTAAAGATACACCAGATTGTAACCAACTAGGGGCTGTAACATCCACATTTTGAGCGCCAAACCAAGGTAATGTTACCGCTTGCTGATAGGTTTTACTTAATAAGTTACAAATTGTGATTGTCAATCCTAAAGACAAAAATAGTAAAACTCCCACAACCCAGTTACGAATTTTCTGTAAATTATTCCGAGAATTTAAAATCCATAACCCCCCAAAAAACAAAACAGAAAACAAAGCTATCCCGATAATCAATAATAAATTCACACTGCGAACAAACTGCTGAAAAATTAAACTTACGCCCCAAGTTGCTAACAGAGTTTCTAAAGGTCGTCCATAGAGATAACAAATTACACTTTTTTCCAGAACTAATCCCACACCAGCAGTGAAAATAAAAGCAATAATCAAAGCCAAAAATATATAAACTTCAAACCAAACCCCACCCAATTGCTTACAAACATTTTGCACGACAAAAGTTGTATAAGCGCCAAACATCATTAGCTCACCATGTGCCATATTAATGACACCCATTAAGCCAAATATGATAGCTAATCCTAGCGCAGCAATTAATAAAACAGCGCCAATACTAACACCATTAAAGACAGCTTCCAAAAAACCTGTTAACACTTTATCTCCACAATTATCAATTTATTCCTAATAGTCAGTTGTCAGTTATTAGTTATTTTGTAAAGTTGGTAAATTTTGGCGTTTTGGCGGCTTTTCGCCCCAGATAATTAGACATCTCCAAAAATTAAATATGCGTGATCTGAAACCCTTGTACCATCTTTTTTGGAGATGTCTCTTGATAACGCCATTATCCAACCTCTATTTTGTCCTTATCACTGACAACTGACCACCAAATTAACCTTTCTTGTATTTACCACCTTTTGCAGGATCTGACCAATCACAGGCAAATCCCTTAGTCTCTTTCACAAATTGATTCCAAGGAACTGGTTCAACTGGTGCGGGGGTAGCATAAACAATGTCAAATAGTCCATCCTGTCTGACTTGACCAATCCGTACAGTTTTTGATATGTGATGATTGGCATTAACAGTCACTTTTCCTTCAGGTGCATCTATAGTTTGACCATAGGCCGCAGCCCGAACTTTCGCCAAGTCAGTTGTAGTTGCTTTTTCTACGGATTGTTTCCATAAATACACGGCGATATAGGCCGCTTCCATTGGGTCATTTGTTACCCTGTCTTCACCGTATTCTTTCTTAAAAGCCGCCACAAATTTCTTGTTCGCAGGTGTGTCTACTGTTTGAAAATAGTTCCAAGCAGCATAATGTCCTTTTAGATACTCCACCCCAATGGCTTTAACTTCCTCTTCCGCAATACTCACAGACATGGAAGGATACTTATCTGGTGTCAATCCCGCTCCATACAACTGTTTGAAGAAAGCAACATTACTATCACCATTTAGCGTATTATAAATTACACCGCCCTTGGGTAAAACCTGCTTAATTTTCGTAATAATAGCTGTTACTTCCGTATTACCCAAAGGTAAGTAATCTTCCCCAACAGTTTTCCCACCTAAAGCCTCTAATTGAGCCTTAATAATGTTATTAGCAGTGCGGGGGAAAACATAGTCAGAACCTACTAAAAAGAACTCTTTACCTTTATTCTTCAACAACCAATCAACAGAAGGTTCAATTTGTTGATTTGGGGCTGCACCAGTGTAAAAAATGTTTTTAGAACATTCTTGACCTTCATACTGCACAGGATACCAGAGCATATGATCCTTGCTCTCGAAAACTGGCTTGACATTTTTACGACTAGCAGAAGTCCAACAACCGAAAACTACAGCTACTTGATCCTGGTCAATCAATTTGGTAGCTTTTTCTCTAAAGGTATCCCAATTAGAAGCGCCATCTTCCACAACTGCTTCAATTTGTTTACCTAAAACACCCCCAGCAGCGTTAATTTCCTTAATTGCTAGTTTTTCCGCATCTACCACACTTTTCTCACTGATAGCCATTGTGCCACTGAGAGAATGTAAAATACCTATCTTGATGGTTTTACCACCCATACCAGCTACGGGAGATGTATTGGTGGATGCTGCTGGACTATTCGCAGTATTTGGAGAGTTATTAGCACAAGCTTTTAAAAAAATGCTACTACCAACACCTACAGCACTGTAAAGCAGAAACTTACGTCGGTTAAATTGCCTACCCATATTTTTGATTAGTTATCTTTTAAACTGAGATATTAGTTCTATATTTAACTATTAAACTGTGATCTGTTATACAAAATCATAATTTATTTTAATAAAAATATACCTCAAGATTGGTGTAATAACCACATACCTAGCCACCTCCCCGCCAGCGATTAGCAGGTTAGGATTTACCTCATATAATGATAAATATCTGTATAGATTCTCAGATATCGTGCACAAGGCTTGTTAACACGATAGTTGATTCTTAATTACTACTAATATTGTCTCATAGCCCTTTTAAAATTGCGGCGAAATCTTCTATGAAAGCAAAACAAAACAGGCCATAGCAACGTAAGTTTTATCTGATTAGACAGAATTTTATGATAAGTAGTCCACTTAAACCCATGCCAAAACTTCCAACCATAACCAATATAAACCATCAAATAAAGAGGGATACCAAAAATCAATAATTTAATCATATCTGCACCATTTTTACTTACGTATTTACCCCTATTAATTTATTTATCACATATTTATGATTTTGAATAATTTTTTTTGTATTTTCACTTACTATACTGTCCTGTATTTGTCATAACTCCTAGTATCACGTTATTCATAATCCACTATGGTTAATTAGTACAGTGCGTCAGTTCTAAAAGCATAAAAGTTGAAAATTTTATGTATTAAAAGTGTTACAATGACAAGACTCAAAATAAAAAATCACCAAGTCTGGCAAGATTTTCCTGAAATAGTCAAAAATTCAGATAAAGTTGCTATATTCTATTAACAAATATCAATAAGAAGTAATTATGACAAAATACATTCTATGGGGAAGCTATTGTGAAGACGTTTTAAGCAAACGTGAACCCCACCGTCAAGCCCATTTAGCTGGATTAGCCAAACAGAAAGAATCTGGGATTTTGATTACCATTGGCCCCACAAAAGATATAACTCAGGTTTTTGCTATTTACGAAGCCCAGGACGAAAACACCGTTCGTCAATTAGTAGAATCAGATCCCTATTGGCAAAACGGCATTTGGACAGAGTATTTTGTTAAAGAATGGATTCAGGCTTTTTAATCAATCATTATTCTTAAGAATGGCACAGAAGGATTTTTAATCCAGAAAATTAATTATCCCTTTAGTGCCTTTTGAAAATTGCGCCGATAGGATGGATTAGCTAAAAATAAAGCAGGCCATAGCACAGCCAACCCAATCCGATTAAATAAGGTTTGATTAAAATTAGTTCTGCTAAATCCAGTTGAAAATTTCCACACACCACCAATATAAACCACAATTATGCCAAAAATAAGTAAATTCATGATTACTATCAACTCCCTTAATTATTGATCTTGGATTATATTAATTTTGAATTATTTTAACAGATATTTCTTGCGGAAGTTCCTTAAACCTCAATATCTGTATGAGACTAAAGAAAGAAAAATATCATGATTTTAGTCAAGCTTAGGAGAATTTATGCGTGCAGTCTTAATGGCAGGTGGTTCAGGAACGCGATTACGTCCTTTGACTTGCGATTTACCCAAACCAATGGTTCCGATCTTAAATCGTCCCATTGCTGAACATATTATCAATCTTCTCAAAAGACATCAGATTTATGAAATCATTACCACGTTACATTATTTGCCAGATGTCCTCCGTGATTACTTCCAAGATGGTAGTGATTTTGGCATCCAAATGACCTATGCGGTTGAAGAAGACCAGCCATTAGGAACGGCAGGCTGTGTCAAAAATATTACTGAACTGTTAGATGAAACTTTTTTAGTTATTAGCGGTGATAGTATCACAGATTTTGATCTGACTGCGGCCATTGAATTTCATAAACAAAAACAATCAAAAGCTACTTTAATTTTAACCCGTGTGCCTAACCCCATTGAATTTGGGGTAGTAATTACGGATAAAGAAGGACGCATTAACCGATTTTTAGAAAAACCTTCCACCAGTGAAATTTTTTCTGATACCGTCAATACTGGTACTTATATTTTAGAACCAGAAGTTTTAGACTATTTACCAGAACATACTGAATGCGACTTTTCTAAAGATTTATTTCCCTTATTACTAGATAAAAACGAGCCGATTTATGGTTATATTGCCGAGGGATATTGGTGTGATGTGGGTCATTTGGAGGCATACAGACAAGCCCAATATGATGGCTTAGAAAGGAAAGTCAAGCTAGAGGTGGCTTATCCAGAAATTGCTCCGGGATTATGGGTAGGACAAAATACTTATATTGATCCTACAGCCAGAATTGAAACCCCCGCAGTCATAGGTAATAATTGCCGAATTGGTGCAAGAGTACAAATTGAAGATGGCACGGTGATTGGTGATAATGTGACAATTGGCGCTGATGCTAATTTAAAGCGGCCAATTATTTGGAATGGGGCAATTATTGGCGAAGAAGCCCAATTATCTGCTTGCATCATTGGCCGTGGCACTCGTGTAAATAGACGCGCTCATGTCTTAGAAGCGGCTGTAGTGGGTTCGTTGTCTACAGTAGGAGAAGAGGCGCAAATTAGCCCTGGGGTGAGGGTTTGGCCGAGTAAAAAGATTGAATCTGGGGCTATTTTAAATATTAATTTGATTTGGGGAAATATTGCCCAACGAAATTTATTTGGACAACGGGGTGTACAGGGATTAGCCAATATTGATATTACCCCAGAGTTTGCGGTGAAGTTGGGGGCGGCTTATGGTTCGACCTTGAAACCTGGTTCCAAGCTTTTGATTCGACGTCAGGTCAACGACCG
>JBAXRM010000101.1:0-17441 GCA_037131225.1 Nostocales cyanobacterium ELA583
CCTTTTGCCTTTTGCCTTGCCATAACGACAATTTTCAACACTCACCTACTTAGTTTAATTATGCCCAAATCTCCAATTTTGTCAACAGCTTTAAATTTTCAAGAGAATTATCCATGTCCAGTATGTCGTGGTGGTAAAATTTCTCAAATGTTGATGATGGAAGCTATGTGTTGTGATTTTTGCAATGAAATCTTCACAGTCAACTTAGAATTACAACAGGTGAAAATGCCTTCTAGAGAACCGCCTTTAGTTTGGAATTGGAATGGATTCAGGTGGACCCAAGCACGATTGGTAGGTATAGAATTAGGTTGGGGTTATGGTTTATCCGCAATTGCTTTTATCATTTTACCGACAACCTTAATAGGAGTTACAGCATATTATTTTCCACCTCATTCTCATGTTCCCCTTTCATGGCTTCCATTTATTTGGACAGTGCTAACTTTTTTGTCACATTTAGGAATTATTGTTTGGATTTTTATTGAGTTTTATCAGATTCCTATTGTCGCATATTTGCGAGCTATTACTCGTTGGCGAAATGGATTAGTTAGATAGGTAAAAAAGCCACTTATTTTTTAAGTCCTCCCTGCAATACTAGCAAAATTTCCTCATCATTTGCTAATAAATTCTGTGCTGCTTCTAACATAGATGGAGCGATATCTTTTAAATCTTCCCGATTATTCAAGTAAGTTTTTAAAGCGTCCATTGGGTCAATACTACTACTAGCTGTTAATTCAGGAATGCGAGGTTTTGCTAACTGACTAACTAATTCTGCTTGAATAGTGTAAGTGTGTGCTGTGCTTAAAACATCGTGAAGAGAGGAATTATCAATTAAATCCAATTGTTCTGACCGCAATTTATAAATGAGTCGCACGACATTATCTTGAATATCATATTTAGCGATCGCTTTCAATAATACTTTATACGGATCATCCTGCTTGGATAAATCTACCTCAATTGTCCGAAATGTCCGCACAGGTAAGGGACAAAATTCCCAATTTACTTTCCCCCGTTCCAACTCAATCATGACATAACCTTTGTCTTCCTTCTCCTCACTAAAATCTACCCGTTCAATACTTCCTGGATAAATCACTGGTGGGTCATTGGATTTATTTAAGTTTTGATGTTTATGAACATGACCTAAAGCCACATAATCAAAACAGGGTCGCGTCAATAAAGACAAAGGTAAAGTAAAACCCTTTCCAACTGCTAATAAACGTTCTGCTCCTAAAGTTGCATTATCAGCCATTAAATGAGCTAAAAGCACTGTGGGAATCGTAGGGTCAAGACGGCGAATTTCCCCTTCTATAACCACCTGTAAACGGTCTGTGAGCAGTTGATTAACTTCCGCTAAAGAAGAACCTTGAGTTTCTTGACGAGTCATTAAAGTTGAACGAGTTAACCAAGGAAGAGTAATTATTTGTACATCTCCGCTGCGGGTAGAAATGCAATGAGTAGTTAAAGTATCACCAACCACAAACCCCGGTACACCCAAAGTCCGATAAATATTTAAACTAGCGCCTCCCAAACCTTGGGAATGTTGATCATGATTTCCCACTAATAAAACTGTGGGAATATCTGCATCTACTAGCCGGCGAAATTGATTAGCAAAGGCTTCTTGGACATAAGGTGCAGGTGTCGCAGTAGGAAAAGCATCACCACCAAATAAAACTAAATCTACACTATCGGCGATCGCTCGGTCAATACACAAAGATAATGTTTTAACAAAATCCTCCAACCGTGTATTTAACCCTGTGGCTGGATTAATCCGTCCGTGACAAAAACCGCTACCAATATGGATATCTGAAAGATGGAGGATTTTCATAATTTGTTAGTCATCAGTGACGGTCAACGTTACCAAACTGATAAATTAATATCATAAATTTACTCTATGGCTTAATATTATAGCTTGATCCGCATCATGATAAAACGATTTGATAAATTTTGACCCCTTAAAGCTTTTCAAATATCAAATATCCTCCCAAGAAATAAATATTTTATAACTTTTGTTAGATAAATAACTAACTGATTATTTCTAATCCCGCACATTTAATCTTCTTTCGCCAAAACGGATTAATCGTTCGATAGCTAAAAGTCGGTTTTTCCAAACTTTAATTTGATAGGAATGGGGTTGATTTTTTGCTTGCATCTGTGAAAATTGAGATTGAACGTTATTGAGAGCTTCCCTGACTGTAATTAAATTAATAGCAGAAGGTACAGATGCTAGTTGATTTAACGCATCCTGTAAATTCTGATCCAGCTTTTTAAACTCAGCAGATGTGATTGCAGATATAGGCAATTGACCATTATTTTCTACCACTTGCCATTCTCTCTGCAAAGCTGCATAACGAAAGGCCGCAGTGCGAAAAGGTTGCCGTTGGGGCATAGGTTCATTTTTAATTCCTTGGGTACTATTAAACATTTGTTCTAGTTCAGGATTAAAATTTTCCGCTGCAAACAACGCATAACCATTAACTGGCACGTCTCGCAGCAGTTGTAATTGATCAAATGCACCCATAGTGGGTAATGACAGAAGACGGATTCCGGGAACTAACAAGGTAGCACCTAATTTTGTGGAAGTAATCCACGGTTGGGCTAATCCTTGAAACCGAGGTGTATCTAAAGCATAAGTCATGGGCATAATTAAATCTATATCTCCTCTTCTAGCCCATACTTCCCAGTGTTGTTGAATCTTTTCTATGCGTTCATATTCTGGTAGGGGAAAAACAGCTACTGAGAGAATGAGAGTGTTGCGTTTTTTTCGCAATGTCTGCGATAGTTCAGCTACAAAACTATCAACCTGTTGGGTGCGGAATGCTGTCCACTGTTGCCACAAATCCCGTTGCGTCGGAGAGATATTTAAAGGGTCAATCCCTGTCTGCTGTTTAAATTGCGCCCTTGCTGCTTTACCATAGCCATAGGTGCGACCAACAAAGGGGTCTTGGAAAGGATAACGAATATAATCTAAATGGATACCATCTACTTGATAGTTGGTAACAATTTCTGTATACAGTTTGATTAAATACTCTCGGACTTGAGGATTAGCAGGATCTAAAAAAGGTTTAGTTTGACCAACAGGAATAATATTACCTTTATTGTCATAATTAGCCCAATCGGGATTTGCTGCTAGTACCGGTCCTAAATAATCGGGACTAACATTAATAATTTGATTATGACGGCTATTGCCGGCAGCGAATACCCACACCCAAGCGTGTAACTCCATCCCCCGTGCGTGAGCTAGTTTTACAGCACTTTCTAGGGGGTTCCAACCACGAATCAAGGGGTTTTGTTGAGGTGCTACCTGACTGGGATAAATAGGATAACTCGCATTGATAGTTTCCAGAAAAACGGTATTAATTCCGGCTCGTGCTAGTTTATCAAATATTTTGGCTAATTCGGCTTCATTCCCTGCTTTAATAATCGTGCCTCTATCTAACCAAATTGCCCGAATTTCTGGTTGTGCTAATCGTTGATTAATTGGAAATTGCTGCCATAAATTTGCTTTAGCTTGTAACCATGTTTGCCGCGCTAAGGCATACTTTTCTTGTTGGATTAATAAGGGGAGATTTTTGGCTGTTTCTCTAGCTTTTGTTAAGGTTTCTGCTAAGTTTGCTGTTTGTTGGTTGGAAGATGTTATTTTTATCGTTTCGGCTTTTTCTAAAGGGAAAGTAGTGGCACTATTATTGATATTTTTATAACCATTATAAGCTGATACTGCTACATGGGTACTTTCTAATCTACCAATGAGATTTTCTAATTCTTTTTGCAAGGAAATTGCTTCTTTTTGCTCAATTGGTTCGTTAGAATTAGGAATAACATCCAAACTGACATTTTGTTCTAGTTGATTAATTGGATCAATTAAATTTTCAGTGATGAGTTTAGAAACTATTGATAATTCTGTATTTTTCGATTTTACTGGTAATTGGGAAGTAACAGTTGCTTTTTTAACAGTCTTTTTAACAGGTTTTAACTTAGAAGTAACAGTTGGTTTTTTAGAAGTCTTTTTAACAGGTTTTAACTTAGAATTAACAGTTGCTTTTTTAACAGGTTGTGATTGGGAAGTAATAATTAATTTTTCAGGAGTTTGCAGTTTTGTGGATTCAGTAATTATTTTTGGCTGACAATTTGGTGCAGAAGTGGCAATTTTCTGTTTGCTATTAACTGGTAATTTTAAATAACGACTTAAAGATGCTTTTAACCAAGCAATGTCTAATTCTGTAGATGCTGCTGTATCCATTCCCCAATTCCAACCTAATAAGGTAGACTTTTCAGTTGTTAATATTGCTGTTAAACGATCTTTAGCGTTCCAAACTACAGGAGTTTGACTCGTAGAATCATTGGGAATAATTACCCCTCCTTGAATTGCACCAAACAATTCTTTTTGATTTATCCAATCAGGAATAGTGGTATTTGTCGGTTGTAAATTTTCAGTAGTATTTAAACTAAATCCCCAATAACCTCCTAAGAGTTTTCGTAATAATTGACGAACTCCAGGAGTGGATAAATTACCTACTGGTCCACTAGCGATTAAATACCCACCTTGACTTACCCATTGATCTAAAGCGATCGCCTGTTCCGTTGTCAATACCTCGACATTGGGCAAAAATAATACCTGTGATTTACCCCAATCATCTT
The DNA here is from genome assembly GCA_037131225.1 of Nostocales cyanobacterium ELA583. Classification (GTDB taxonomy): domain Bacteria; phylum Cyanobacteriota; class Cyanobacteriia; order Cyanobacteriales; family Nostocaceae; genus Dolichospermum. Next base: position 4,633 of record JBAXRM010000101.1, read on the forward strand.
TATTTTTAACTTGACTGAGAGGAATTATACAATAGTCCACATTGAGTTTCTGTAACCGATTGCTAATTCCTTGCCATTGTTTAGGATTATCTTGACTATTAACCACACTAAATACAGGTGTATCCTTAATAGCTTTAGCTGGCAATAAGTAGGTGAACACAATAAAACTAAACTGTGTAAAGAAATGTAAAATCGCCCAAACCCTCTTCACTCTTGCCTCTTGCCTTTTGCCTTTTGCCTTGCCATAACGACAATTTTCAACACTCACCTACTTACACCTAAAATATTAAACAACAACAGATTAATATTTAAAATAACGAATCCGAATATTTTTTTAGTCATTAGTTATTAGTCAGTTGTCAGTTGTTAGGGAATAGGAAAGAATTTTGTAAATTATCAATCCTATTCAAGACAAGTATTGATTAATTCCTCAACTCCCGCTACAGGGAAAATACTGACATTTAATTGTTGAGATACTTCCTCTACTGTCATATCATCAAGAAATACCAATTCCCCATGCTTCAGCATGACACTAGGTAATAAAATTCCTTCTCCTAAATCTTGCCCTTTCAAGTGCAAAAGTAAATCATGTCCAGTTAATAACCCAGTCACACTGATACTTTGTCCCCAGTAATCACTACATAAAGCCTGCATATTCACTTCTAAACCTTGGACATTATTTAACTGTTGTACCAGGGGTTGAAATGCTGTTTCTACTGCATTACCGACAACCCAAGTTAATTTGCGTTGCTTGGTAATTTTAGCTGGTAATAACTCAGTTGCAATTTCGGTAAACTGTTTAATAAATAAACGAATTGAACCCACACCATTATCAATTTGTGGATATTCTTCATATTCAGCTTCTGTTGGTAATTCTTCCCCAGCAATTAAAAACCATTCATCAGCTAACCATACTCCACTAGAACCAAATTTTTTCCTAAATTGCTGACAGAGGATTTTAACTTGAGAAATTACCTCTTGGGCCTTTTCTTTAGTTACTGGAATCAATTCATCTTCCTGGGGACGGAACCGCGTTAAACCCACAGGAACAACTGCTACTGATGCTACTGTTGGTAATTCTCCAGCATGAAAAAATGTTAAATCCTGTAATGTTTTTTCTAAATGTTCACCATCATTTATACCGGGACAAACAACAATTTGAGCATGAATTTGTAATCTACGTTCTTGAAACCATTTAATTTGTGATAATATTTCCCCAGCTCGATTATTTTTTAATAGTCTAATTCTCACTTCTGATTCTGTAGAATGGACAGAAACATACAAAGGTGATAACCGCATTTGTTCGATTCTTTGCCATTCTTTTGCTGTTAAATTCGTTAAAGTTAAATAAGAACCATATAAAAAACTTAGCCGATAATCATCATCTTTTAAATATAAACTAGTCCGTTTTCCTGGTGGTTGTTGATCAATAAAGCAAAATGGACAACGGTTATTACACTGAATTAAACCATCAAATAAAGCTGTATTAAATTCTAGTCCTAAATCCTCATCATCATCTTTTTCAATTTCTACATGATGGGTTTTTCCAGTGGTATCTAAAACTTCTAATTCTAAAATTTCATCAGCACACAAAAACTGATAATCAATTAAATCACGGGGTTTTGTGCCATTAATAGCCACAATCGCATCACCGGCTGCAAAGCCAATTTCAGCCGCAATTGAGTCAGGAAGCACTTTAGTAATTTTAGCAGGTTGAATGGTAGACATAAATTATTATTTATTGATTGTAGAGACATTTTAGGAAACGTCCCTACAAGGATTATAGAAAAAATTTCCCTCTTTTAACTATTTTTTAGCATTCCTGCCGCGATCGCACTTAATATTGTCGCCCCAAATGCCAACCGGTACCACACAAATATCCAAGTATTTTTAGTTTGCAGATAACGCAATAACCAAGCAATAGATATATAAGAAAACACAAACGCTGATAATGTCCCCACTCCGACCACAACCAAGTCAATTTTACCCAGTGCTTCTTTAAAGAACTCATATAAAGTGGCAAGTGTCAAGGTAGGAATACCTAACAGAAAAGAAAATCTCGCGGCTGTCTGTCTTTCTAACCCCAAAAACAAAGCTGTAGTTAAAGTTGAACCAGAACGAGATGCACCAGGTGCTAAAGCTATCATTTGTCCTATGCCAATCAACAAACCATCGCGAATGGTTAAGCTGTTGAAATCTCGTTTATGAGTGCCAAATTTTTCTGATGCACCCAATAACAGCGACATAATAATTGACACTATAGCTATGGAAGCCATACTATTAATAGCCGAATTTTCGCTATTTAGTACCTTTTTTAAAGCAAATCCGCCGATTATCGCTGGCAGAGTTCCTATAGCTATCCCTACCAACAATTTCCATTCTTCCTGTTCCCAGTCTTTTTGTTGAAAGGCTTGAAAACCTCCAGTTAATATCTGTTTAATATCTTTCCAAAAATAAATGACTACTGCTATAACACTACCAAATTGAATTGTCGCCAAAAAAGCTTTTGAACCCAATTCTTCCCAGTGGAAAGCCTTGGTAAACACCTCTAAATGAGCGGTGCTGCTAATAGGTAAAAACTCTGTAATCCCTTGAACTATACCCAAAACAAACGCCTGAAAGATAAGCTGAATCAGATTTCCTTCCCGTACTCCCACCTCTAGCAGTTGTGATGATAGTAAATTTATACTACTTATTTCTAAGAAGATTGACATTAACCAGACTCCTAAAATCAATGCGTAATTCTAGCAAATTATCCAACTTTAGTTGATCATGGTCAGTCTGGTTAGGCAAATATTATGGAACTAAAACGTCGGTAATTTATCAAAATTTCGGAACGGACTGCGCTGTAGGAGGGTTTCCCCCCGTAGGTGACTAACTGGTGAACCCTAAAGGCGACGGACTAGCTTTGGTTCTCAAACTCAGGCTGGTAGTGTTTTTGCGGCTCGGATACTCACTGTGGCAACAACTCTCAAGTCCCCAAAGCGTAATGTTTTGGAGTTTATGACTCAGGGTGCTTTCATATCTTTTAAAATCTCATTTTTTTATAAATCTAGTATAACTCTTGCTTTACCAAAATCACCAATTTCTTCGCAGCACCACTTTCACCCCGAACACTGCGTAATTTATCTTTTATTTCTGCTAATTTTTGAGGATTTTCTAACAAATCTAAAACCATTTTTCCTACTGCCTCTGGTTGCAAATTCCCCACTAATTCTGGTACAATTTCTTCCTGCGCCCAAATATTTGGCCAAGCTAATAAACCCTTGTTTTTTGCCATCCACCAATTAATTAGTTTTGCAAAACTAGAACCTACTCCCGGTAAATTTGCTAAGATACCTGGTAAACCATCCCAAGAACGCATGGCATCTAATTGTTGTAGAGGTAATAAGACAATCATGGGTACAGCTAACGCCCCTAATTCGGCGGTATTTGCACCAACCGTAGTTAAACAAAGAGAACACTGGGATAATAAATGATAAGCAGGATTTTCTTGGATTAATTCTACTTTTAAACCTGTAAAAGTTGTTAAATAATTATCCTTTAAAGATGCACCTTGAAAATTAAAACCTTTAGTAAATGGGTTATTGTCAGGATTAGCAAAGTTGGCTAAAGTTGGTAAATCTAAAGTTGGTGCAACAGGAATAAAAAACTTTGTTTGAGGTAATTTACTGTGAATATATTCAGCAATAGCTAAAGTTAAAGGTACACCTTGAGTTAATTTTGCTGTTTTTGAACCTGGTAGTATTCCAATAATTTTAGATTTTGAATTTTCAATTTCAGATATGATTTCATCCTCTGCTGCTTCTAACATTAAATCACCAACAATAGTGAATTTATCAGCATATTTAGAAGAGACATTTTTTGCAACTTGAGCTTTCATAATTGCAAATTTATCTATAAAATTATGCCAACGTGCTTCCCATTCTGCATAAACTACAGTTTTATATTTTAACTTCTTACCAAGAATCACCGAAAAAACTTGATCACCACCTAAAAATACGACTACACCTTTATTTCTCCATTCCCAATTTTCTGCGGTTTTTCCCCACAGTAAAAATCGCCAAAAATACTCAGGTGATTGAACTCTATCAACCTCTGGATAACCCAACGCTATAGCAGATTCTTTACCACTAGCATGAGGACAAGGTGATAATATTACAGAAATTCTCACTTGTGAACGATCATTACCTAATTCGGCTCTCAAGGCTTTGACAACAGGACGTACCCAGGTTGTAATTTCCCCTGGTCCATTAGAGAGGATAAGAATATCTACTGGTGAAGTCATTTAATTATTACCTAATAACTTATAAAATAAAATTATACTAATACAATGGATGAAGGTAATAAAACCTAATATAGAAATCAATGAGTATCTAAAGTTTTGTATCATATTTAATGAAATTAATAACAAAATTAAATAAGAATATACCATGGTAACAGTAGCATAAATGTACAATGCTTTCCTTACTGCTTTTAAAGTATACTGGGTAAGCTACGCCCTGATTTACTAATGGCATAATTTGGAAGCTTTTACAAGTAAAATTAGCTGGGTGAAACTGATGTCTAAGGAAAAAAAAGGTAACAAAGAAGTTAAAAAGCCTAAAAAAGATGCCAAAGACAAAAAGGAGAAAAAAGACCCAAACAGATATGATGGCTTAGGTAAATAACAAAGAACAAGTTCATCAGAATTTTTGGTAGGGTATAATACGGGTTTTAGGTTATTAGCTTTTAACAAATTAATGGAATTATCTTTGTAGATATATGGATAATTCCATTTGATTTTTCAGGTTTGGTGACTCCACGCAGGTGGACTTTGCTTGTATAGTAGCATTCGCGAAGCGTGCCGTAGTCTCTATTATATTCGCCCAAAACTTTTTAAACATCCTCTAATGGTGTATCGGTGCGAAACCCCTACTTCTGTACTTGTGAATTCCTGAAAATTATGGCGATTATCTTGATTCATTATACTCAAAACGGCTAGAAGCTGGACTTTTTTATCATATAAAGAACCAAGTTCAAAGCCTCTCCCCGCAACGGGGAGAGGTTTACAAGAGGAGTTTCATATTTGGTTAAACTATGAACCGTTTGCAGTATAACAAATATTACTGATTATTTTTTCCTATCACTTTTATGAACACAAAAGTAGCCCCTGCGGTTCTGGTATTGAGTCAAAATAGCGTTATCGTCGGGCGAAAAATTACCAATATCTTACCAGGTGCAAAATTGTATGGTTTAGTTAGTCGTACTCAAGATGTTGATATTAGCTTTACCAATTTTGGCGAAACTGTGCGAGAACTATTCGCTGCTGGTACACCGATAGTTGGTATTTGTGCGGCTGGTATTCTTATTAGAACAATTGCCTCTATTTTAACTGACAAAGGACAAGAACCACCTATTTTAGCTGTTGCAGAAGATGGAAGTGCTGTAGTCCCGCTTTTAGGTGGACTGAGTGGTGTAAATGATTTAGCGCGTCAAATTGCAGAGGCTTTAAATATAAAACCAGCAATTACCACCACAGGAGATATCCGATTTCACACCGCTTTGTTATCTCCTCCCCCTGGATATCATTTAGCTAACCCAGAACATGGGAAAAAATTTATTGCTGACTTATTAGCAGGGGAAAAAGTTAAGTTAGAGGGAACAGCGCCTTGGTTAAGTGAAAGTAATTTACCTATTGATGAAAATGGCGAGTTAACTATTCAAATTACGGAAAAATTGGGCAATCCTAACTCTAATTGTTTAGTTTATCATCCTGCTAAAATTGCGATAGCTTTGCTAACCGAAGGTATCGCTTTGCTAACCGAAGGTATTGTCCTAACTAACCCAGAACCACACACTATTACTCAAATTCAGCAAATTCTCACAAAATCTAACTTAGCACCTGCCGCAGTCGCGGGAATATTTGCACCACTTCACCTAGCTAATAATTCCCAGCTTCACTCTGTCGCTAAGGCTTTGGAAGTTCCTATCCGCTTCTTTCCCAAAAGTGAATTAACAGAATTGATTTTAGCAGCCGCAGGTGCAGATGCTCAAATTGTATCATCCTCAACTGCTATTGCCGTTGCTATCTCGACTCAAGTTATCAACCCCACTACCATAGGACAACCCCAGGGCAAATTAGCTATTATTGGTACGGGTCCAGGTCCATCTAAATGGATGTCACCACAAGTAAAGGAAATTTTAGCAGCAGCGACAGATTTAGTTGGCTACAAAACATATATTAATTTAATTGGTTCTCTGGCAGATGCTAAGTGCGTCCATGAATCAGATAATCGAGTAGAAGCAGAAAGGGCATATCAGGCGTTAGATTTAGCCGCAGCGGGAAAAAATGTAGTAGTTGTATCTTCAGGTGACCCCGGTATTTACGCAATGGCAGCGGCAGTTTTTGAGGTTTTAGACCAATATAACAAACCAGAATGGCAAACAATTGATATTCAAGTTGCCCCTGGTATTTCTGCCATGCAAGCCGCAGCAGCCACTATTGGTGCGCCCTTGGGACATGATTTCTGTGTGATTTCTCTGTCTGACATTTTAAAACCTTGGGAAATTATCGCTCAAAGAATTAATACTGCTGCGGAAAGTGATTTTGTCATTGCTTTCTATAATCCTGTATCAAAAGAACGGACTTGGCAACTAGCAGCCGCAAAAAAGATTTTATTAGAACACCGAAAGCCTCATACTCCAGTTATATTAGGACGAAATCTAGGCAGAAAAGGAGAACAAGTTAAGGTTATTACTTTAGAAGAATTAGAACCTGCATTAGCAGATATGCGAACTGTGATTATTATTGGTTCTTCTCACACTCGACAAATTCAGCACGGTGATAATCAAGTTTGGGTTTATACTTCTCGCCGATATAACTCTCAGGAATGATGTTTTTTTATTTGAATAAAAATATCTTTTAAACCTTGATAATTCGCATTTAATATCAAGATATAATTCACTTAATTATGTCTAGTTTATATCTGAAAAACACTTGATTTTTTTATTCTCATCATTAACAATAAAAGCATCATGTTTCAGACATGATTGTAGCCAATAAAAGTGACAGAAGCCCTAAAAGTGTCCGCTCTTGCGGACATTTTACTTACAGCGATTTCCAATCATATAAGGTACATCTTAGCCCCCTCATCGCTTGCGGGGAGGGGGTTGGGGGTGGGGTTCTTGTTCCGGGTTTGATGACAATTTGCTGTATTCAAAAGTATTTGATAATTGCAGGAGTCAGGAGTCAGGAGTCAGGATTCAGAAGGAAGAGAAGGGTTTGCCAATGAGTTCTCAAATTTATCAAGTTATTTTTAGTAAAAATGCAAAGATTTTCAACATTTTGGCTCAATAATCTTGCACTTGTTTGCTGATAAAACTCTGTAAACCTTTATCTATCAGCACTTTCACTTTCTTTTAGCAAACCCTAATTAATAATATTATATTGACCATGTTAATTATTACAAAATAAAGGGCGGAGTTGTCGCCGCCCATATTACTATGTTTAGGTGATTAATTTTTTTGCAAAGTTGTCAAAATCACGAAAATACTAGAATATCAACAACTACCAGCCCAGGTTATCCATGTATGGGATAAACCTATGTGCAAAATTTCCCCAGTTCTTTCACATTCAGTAATGATTGTTGTTGTTAAATCAACACCCATAAATTCTGCTTCATTGATATTGCTATCAATTAAATTAGCATTATGGAGATTTGCACCTCTAAAGTCAGTACCACTGATTTCTGCTTGACTAAGATTTGCACCTACTAAGTTTGCTGAACTTAAAATTGCAGTTCGCAAATCAGCACGATTTAGATTGGTTTTTTTCAAATTAACTCTGGTTAAATCAGCGCCAATTAAGTTAACTTCACTTAAGTTTGCATTTTCCAAATTTGCTCTACTTAAATCAGCATTAGTTAAATTTGCTCTATTAAAGTTACAATTACTCAAATTCGCTTGACTAAGATCAGCACCGCTTAAATCTGCTGCTTCTAAATTACTCCCTCTTAAGTCTACACGATGTAACTTTGCTTGGTGCAGATTTATTCCCTGAAAATTCCTCTCTCCTGATTTATACAACTTCAGGAGTTTTCTAGTGTCCATATTTACACCTCATCGTGTCTACAGGTGAATTCTTGCACTTCCCAAACCACAGACAATTAGTTGAGTATCTTTAGGGCTAATATTTGATTTTTGAACTATTAGGTAGGGTAATATTATCTACGATATTCTGGTTGTTGTGGGCATTGCCCACCCTACACTATGTGAGATTCTTCAAAGATCATTTATGATTCCTATAGCAACCAAAATTCTAGCCAAGAATCGCATTTCTATTATTATAGTCTAATTAACAATACCTTAGCCATTTTTGTGTAGGTTGGGTTGAGCGAAGAGAAACCCGTCGTATTTGTTGGGTTATGCCTTACGGCACACTGCGTGAACGTACCATTGCTCCGCAACCTGCCTTTATTTACTCTTTCTCGTCATACTGCCATTAGGACTTAAACCTAACCGTTGTTTCATGGGAGCCGGGATTTCTCCGATACTAGGATGCTTCAACACGTAGACAATAATTCTTACTCACAACGTCATCATAACACAAAGACAAAGAACATTGCGAATAAATTCGCTCGTGTCGCTTCCCTCTCAGGTCTAAAGACACGCTCGTTTACCACTTACCGCGAGGTTTTATGAAAAAATATAGCCATACTTACATTAACAATACTTTTATGACGGCTAATGTAACATCTAATTCTACTGGTGATTTTATTACCTTCTTATCCCGTACTGCCACTGCATATCAAGAAGGAAGTCAAGTTTCTTCACCTGCATTAGTTGTGAATGCTTTGCTAGAAGCAGAAAAAACTGCCAAGCTGCAAAAGTTAAATTATTCTTTTGAATCTCTGGGTGGTAAATGGCGACTTTGTTTTGCTACTGGTACTACTGGTACTAAAAAAGTCAGAAGTCGTGGCGGAATTATTTTAGGTAAGGGTTGGTATGTACCAAAATTCACGAACATTCATATTTGCTTTAGTACCAAGGAAGAACAAACTTTAGAAAAGGGGGAAATTGCTAATCAAGTCCAACTGGGAGGGATATTATTTAAATTGACCGGACCAATAAAATATTTAGGAAAAAAGAATTTATTGGCTTTTGATTTTATCCAAATGCAAATTAGTTTATTTAATTGGATGTTTATCAATAAACAGATTCAGACAAATAAAGTCGAAATTGCGGATTTTGATGATCAACCCATAGCTAAATTAGCTTTTTTTGCTTTCTTTTTAGTTACCGAAGATGTGATTGCTGCCCGTGGCCGCGGGGGTGGTTTAGCTCTTTGGATTAGAGACAATTAATCTTGTTGGTAATACAGCAGAAGTCAGGAGTCAGGAGTCAGGAGTAAAACTGGCTTGGTGTCTGGCTTTGAATTTAAATTCTGTGGTAGTAATATATTCCGAGTATTAAGTATTAAATGCTACTGATCTTTGTTCGATTTTGCCTCCTGTTGCCTAGCTTAATAAAAATCGTAATGAGAATTTAATATCATCTGGCAATAGAAAGACTAGAATCAGAACGGACAGATTAGCCCTGTAATCAAGGAGGCTTATAAAACAATGTCCGATTTAAATCGCGGAATCATGAAATTTGAAGGTGCAGATTCACCTAAGGTGATTACAATCTCCACTGTGGTACTTTTAGGATCAATTGCAGGCCTGATTATTTGGGCGCTAACTGCTGCTTATGCACTAGGCTAAATTCCTGGAATAAAATTTGGGACACTAGCAAGCAAGATTTTTTTGTTCTCTAGTGTCCTATAACAGGGAATAGGGAACAGAAAGGAAGAAGGAATTTTAAATTATTTTGAACCGGAAAAAAGGCTTATTATTTTGATATTATCAACTTTAAATAGCTTTATGAATATTGATATATAAGGGTCTTATGTTTATTTACCAGTTCATTTATAGCGGTTCTCGGTTGAGTAAGATACAAGAACCCCACCCCCAACCCTCCCCGCAAGCGAGGAGGGGGCTTATGATATATCTCATTCAAGTGCATACCGCTATATTCATTTTTGTTAACAACAAACTTAAAGTGTGTCATCAAATTTTAAATTTTAGATGAGAAAATCATGATTAATTTTTTCGGTATCGTAATTATTCTAATTGTTTCGCCACTTTTAGGGGCAATACCGCTAATTGCCTGGATTACTTATGCTTTGAGTGGTAAGCAGTTAGCCCAAGTAGGTACAGGAAATATTAGCGTAGCAGCCGCTTTTTTGCATGGTGGTAAGTTGGCAGGAAGTATCTGTGTAGTCTCGGAAGCCCTCAAGGGTGTTGCTGTTGTCACAATTGCCCAATATTATTTTCCTTCCCAAGGAGTTTGGGAAATTATTGCTTTAATAGCTTTGGTTATCGGTAGATACGTCGCTACCAAGGGTGCAGGGGTAACAAATGTTTCTTGGGGATTGCTGGCACATGATCCGTTGGTGGCTGCTTTTGTTAGCTTACTTGCAGCCACTGGCTTTCTGATTACTCGCTCTAAAGAAACGATTAAATTGGGAGTATTAGTTATATTTCCCCTATTCGTGGGTATTATCCATTCCCAGGATTTACCCAGAATCATCGCTGCTTTTGCTTTGTCGGGGTTAATTTACTGGATTTATAACCAAATTCCTGATGATCTAAATCTCTTGACTGAGGAAGTAGATCCAGAATTACAAGCGATGATGCAATACCCAGATAATGAGGATAAAATCATTACCTTAGATGATGATTTAGATGGGGAAGTAGTAGGAGCTAAAGCTGCAACATTATCGCAAATTAAACGTTGGGGCTATTCAGTTCCTAAAGGTTGGGTACTAGGTCCTGATGATGACCCTAGCTATTTAATTGATTTTTTGCAACCGTCGCCACTTTCACCTTTAGTAGTGCGTTCCTCGGCGATTGGGGAAGACTCACAACAGGCATCAGCGGCGGGACAATATGAAACAATTTTAAATGTTATCAGTAAAGCAGAATTACGGCAAGCGATCGCTCAAGTGCAAGCCTCCTATAATCACCCCAATGCCGTCGAATATCGCCGTCGGAGTAATTCTGAAGATGCTGCTATGGGGGTGCTGATTCAACCACAGGTTCAAAGTGTATTTTCGGGGGTAGCTTTTAGCCGAGATCCTATTTCTCAACAAGGTGAGGCTGTAGTCATAGAAGCTGTATCTGGTAGTCCCAGTCAAATTGTCTCAGGGAAGGTGACACCAGAACAATATCGAGTCGTGGTTGCTGGTTATGAAAAATTATCTTGTTTACAATTTGAAGGTAATGGTAAAGTTCCTGAAGCCTTAATTAAGCAAGTTGCATACCTAGCTCGTCGCTTAGAAAGACGTTATCTGGGTGTTCCTCAAGATATGGAATGGAGTTATGACGGTCAAAATCTGTGGATATTACAGACAAGACCAATCACGACGCTTTTACCCTTATGGACAAGAAAAATCGCGGCTGAGGTGATTCCAGGGGTTATTCATCCTTTAACTTGGTCTATTAATTCTCCTTTAACCTGTGGTGTGTGGGGGGAAATTTTTACTATAGTTTTAGGTGAACGGGCTAGGGGTTTGGATTTTACCAAAACAGCAATACTGCATTACTCCAGGGCTTATTTTAATGCTTCCTTATTGGGAGAAATATTTTTGGGGATGGGATTACCCCCAGAAAGTCTGGAATTTCTGACTAGAGGTGCAAGTATGAGTAAGCCTCCAATAGATTCTACTTTGGCTAATTTACCAGGACTGACAAAGTTATTCAAGCGAGAAATTGATTTAGAAAAAGATTTTAAATCGGATTATCGTCAAGTTTTTATTCCTGGATTAACCCAATTATCAAATGTTGTAATTGAAGAATTATCTCTAAATCAATTATTAGGCAGAATAGATTTAATTCTCGACTTATTACATCGGGGTACTTATTACAGTATTTTAGCTCCTTTGAGTGCAGCTATTCGCCAATCAGTTTTAGGGGCAAAGGAAGAAGAAATTGATAATAGTGTTACCCCAGAAGTCGCATCATTAAGAGCTATGCGTCTTTTAGCTGCGGACGCTAGACAAATCTTAATAGATGGAAACTATGAATTTAAACCACAACAAGTATTTGAGCAATTGGCAGAAACTACTCAAGGACAAAGGATTTTATATGATTTTGATGAATTAATTCAAGATTATGGATATTTGAGCGAAGTTGCTACAGATATTTCTGTTCCTACTTGGCGAGAAAATCCCCAAATAGTTAAACAATTATTTATCCAGTTGCTACAAGCTCCTGAAGTCTTAAATTCAGCCGATCCTCGTCCCGAACAGACAAATTTAGTGCAAAAACGCGTTGATCTTAAAGGTAGGGTAACGGAAGTTTATTCCCGGTTGTTAGCTGAATTACGCTGGACATTTTTAGCTTTAGAACAAATTTGGCTTCAGTCTAGAGTGTTGTTAGAAACAGAAGATATCTTCTTTCTCAAGTTAGATGAAATTCGCAATTTAGTCATGAATCCAGATGTAGCTTTTAGGAATCAATTATTGAAATTGGTTGGTAATAGGCGATCGCAATTTCTCCAAGATAGCCAAATTACTCAAATTCCTGCCGTTGTTTACGGTTATAACCCCCCTTATCCTATTGCCCCTGTAATTGATCCATCTGACAACATTTTACTAGGTATTCCTGCCAGTCAAGGACAAATTCAAGGACGGGTAAAAATAGTAAGAACTTTGCAAGAAGCCCATGATATTGATAAAAATACTATCCTTGTCGTCCCTTACACAGATTCTGGTTGGGCGCCTATCC
>JBAXRM010000102.1:0-17356 GCA_037131225.1 Nostocales cyanobacterium ELA583
CCACTACAAATACCACCCTTGACAATTTCCCCTTTTCCTTAACTTGTCACCAATGTCGCCGGGGTGAGGATTTCTATAAGCGGCGTGATTTTGAGGCGGCTTGTCAAGATTTTGATCGGGCTATTGGTTTGGGTTATGTTAAGGCTGCTGCACGGCGGGAGATTGTTGTTCAGGTGCAGGAATCTATCAAAGATGAGGAAATTAGACGTTTTCGAGAACAAGCTTTTCAACAAAAGTTATTAGAAGAACAGCGATTATCACAACTCAAAACTTCAAAAGCAGATTTTCGTCAATTAGACCAACTTTTAAGCGCGGGAAAATGGCAAGAAGCGGACCAAGAAACCACAAAATTAATTTTAAAATGTGCTAACAGGGAAAAAGAAGGTTATTTAGATATTGATGACTGTCGCAATTTTCCCCAAGAGGAATTACGCATTATTGACCAATTGTGGTTAAAATATTCTCAGAACAGATTTGGTTTTTCCGTACAGAAAAAAATCTGGGTTGATAATGGTGGTGAACTTGATGGTATCGACGATAGCGACACCAGATGTAAACTAGCAGACAAAGTTGGCTGGAGAAAAGGAGGAAACTGGTTGCATTACTCTGAACTTACCTTTAATACAAATGCACTACCTGGACACCTGCCCGCTGTTATAAATCGTTGTGATTTTGGGGAACTATCGCCTTCCTTGCTACAGGGTGAGTGGTCTTTTCTCTTCTCTAAATTATAACACATAAGGGATTTACATCAATAAAAAATATTTATGCTTAAAGCCTTTAGTACAAGCTTACTAAGTTTGTGGGGTTTCATTACCTGCTGGTCGGGTTTGGTAGTGCGATTGTAGGGGCATAATGTTATTATGTCCTTAAGTTATCTGATTTTAAGAAAGGATTTTACCAATGTTAGAAAAGCTAATTTCACTTTCAGAAACAGAAGACCAAATTTTGCAAAAAATATCTGATAATCTTGGCATTTCCGAAGAAAATTTAATTCGTCAGGTTTTAACTGATTTTTTGGCAAGACAAGCAGATGAACTTAATGAACAAACTTGGTTAGATGCTGTTACAAATAACCCTAGCCTTGCTTTTCTTCATGATCCAGAAGAAGATATTTATACCCTGAAAGATGGACAACCTGTAGCTCATGAAGGGTAAAATCGTTATCAAACAGCGAATAGCGATATAATAAGAATAGTTATGAGACATATAGATTATGAATACAACTCAAATTCGTAATCAAGTCAAACAAAATATTGATAAATTATCTCCAGAAAAACTAATAGTTATTGATGAATTTTTACGTGATTTACTTAATGATGAAAATGAAGACGCAACAGAAGAATTATTAAAAATTTCTTTTAATTTAGCAACTTCCTTCTGCTTCGTCGGTGATATTGGTTATGATCCAGATGATAACTACAATCGTGAATATAGATTTGAAGACAGTAAAAAAGAATATGGGTTTCAAAAAAATTAATTAAAACTTACCGAATGGATACTTAGCGATCGCTAACAATATCGTTTAGACGTATGCAAGCGATGCCAGTAAAGTGGGTGGTTATGGCTGTCACAATTAAAAAACCGTATTTTTTTCTTGAAGATTTGATAAAACATCTCCAAAATAAACCAATTGATTAGAGAATATTTTCCAGTCCACTAATATCAAATTTAAAAACCATACAATAGATTCCTGAATAGAAATATGCTTTTTTGTTGCCAATATGGGTAATATAACAGCATGATATGAATACTGAAATTAGATGTTAGTTAAAGGAAAAATATGAGAATTTTAGTGACAGGCGGTGCTGGGTTTATCGGTTCTCATCTAATTGACCGATTAATGAATGATGGTCATGAAGTCATCTGTCTGGATAATTTCTACACAGGCAAGAAACAGAATCTCCTCCAATGGTTAGATAATCCTAACTTTGAAATGATCCGTCACGACATCACCGAACCAATTCGCTTAGAAGTGGATCAAGTTTATCATCTGGCTTGTCCCGCGTCTCCAGTGCATTATCAGTATAACCCCATTAAAACTGTTAAAACTAACGTCATTGGCACACTCAATATGTTAGGTTTGGCTAAACGGGTCAAAGCTAGATTTTTATTAGCTTCCACCAGCGAAGTCTACGGAGATCCCGAAGTTCATCCCCAAACTGAAGATTATCGAGGCAGCGTCAATCCTATTGGGATTCGGTCATGTTACGATGAAGGCAAAAGAATGGCCGAAACCTTAGCATTTGACTATTACAGAGAGAATAAAGTCGAGATTCGAGTCGCCAGAATCTTCAATACTTATGGACCGAGAATGTTGGAAAATGACGGTCGTGTAGTCAGCAATTTTGTAGCGCAAGCATTACGAGGTGTGCCGTTAACTGTTTATGGCGAAGGTCAACAGACACGGAGTTTTTGTTACGTTTCCGATCTCGTCAATGGACTAATGCGATTAATGAATGGTGAACATACTGGCCCCATAAATTTGGGTAATCCTGATGAGTACACGATTTTAGAACTAGCTCAGGCTGTGCAAAATTTAATCAACCCAGAGGCAGAGATTAAATTTGAACCCCTACCTGCTGATGATCCCCGTCGTCGTCGTCCCGATATTACCAAGGCACAAACTTTGTTAAATTGGGAACCTACCATCCCTCTGCAAGACGGTTTGAAACTAATGATTGAAGATTTCCGTCAACGGTTCTAAAAGGTTTAGCGGCACTAAATCCTATTGATTCACTGATAACTCTAAAAAACAAGGTTTAAAAAATGCGTGTTTGCGTCATTGGTACTGGTTATGTTGGTTTAGTAACAGGTGCTTGTTTGGCTCACATTGGTCATGATGTTATTTGCATAGATAATAACGAAGAAAAAGTAAAATTAATGAAATCTGGGCAGTCACCGATTTTCGAGCCAGGACTCTCGGAAATTATGCAGTCTGCCATTAATAGTGGCAATATTCTA
The DNA here is from genome assembly GCA_037131225.1 of Nostocales cyanobacterium ELA583. Classification (GTDB taxonomy): domain Bacteria; phylum Cyanobacteriota; class Cyanobacteriia; order Cyanobacteriales; family Nostocaceae; genus Dolichospermum. Next base: position 2,965 of record JBAXRM010000102.1, read on the forward strand.
TTTTCTAGTGATCTCGCGGCTGGCGTTAATCATGGAGAAATCCTGTTTATTGCGGTGGGAACTCCTCCTTTACCTAATGGTGAAAGCGATACTCGGTATGTAGAAGCTGTAGCTAGGGGAATTGGCGAAAATCTCAATGGTGGTTATAAGGTAATTGTCAATAAATCTACCGTTCCCATTGGTTCTGGGGACTGGGTAAGAATGATTGTTTTAGACGGGATTGCTGAACGTCAGAAAACATTGGTTGCTGCTGGTAATACAGCCTGTGAAGAGAAGTTTTCAGCGATCGCTCATGAGTTTGATGTACTTAGTAATCCAGAGTTTTTACGGGAAGGTTCAGCAGTTTATGATACCTTCAACCCTGATCGGATTGTCTTAGGCGGCAATAGTCAACAAGCCACCGGCATGATGAAAGAATTATATGCCCCAATTGTCGAACGCAAATTTGCGGCTGATAAGTCTTTACCTCCTGTTCCAGTGCTGGTAACAGACCTTAGTTCCGCAGAAATGATCAAATATGCGGCTAATGCTTTTTTAGCTACCAAGATTAGTTTTATTAATGAAGTTGCTAATATATGCGATCGCGTTGGTGCGGATGTTACCCAAGTAGCAAAAGGCATCGGTTTAGATTCCCGCATTGGTAGCAAGTTCTTACAAGCTGGGATTGGTTGGGGTGGTTCATGTTTCCCCAAAGATGTTTCTGCCCTCATTCACACTGCTGATGATTATGGTTATGAAGCCCAACTCATGAAAGCCGCAGTCAGTGTCAACGAACGTCAACGTTTAATCGCTCTAGAAAAACTCCAACAAGCTTTAAAAATCCTCAAAGGTAAAACTGTCGGATTACTCGGTTTAACCTTCAAGCCAGATACCGACGATTTACGAGATGCACCCGCCCTCATCTTGATTGAACAACTTAACCGTCTGGGAGCTAAAGTCAAGGCTTATGACCCCATTATTTCCCAAACTGGAATGCGTCATGGTCTTTCCGGTGTCTTAGTAGAAACCGATGCCGAAAGATTAGCTGATGGCTGTGATGCTTTGGTACTGGTAACAGAGTGGCAACAGTTCAGCACCTTAGATTATGGGAAAATGGCAAAATTGATGAATCACCCCGTTATGATTGATGGTCGTAATTTCCTTAATCCTCAAGCAATGACCAAAGCTGGATTCCAATATGTAGGCGTGGGAAGGTAAAAAAAGCAGAGGGGATTTTCTTCTTTCTTCTTTTTTTCTTCTGACTCCTGACTCCTATAAAAATTAAATCGCCGCCCAGAATGAACTAGGCGGCATTAATTTTTTTCAATTTTAAGAATTGTTAAGAACCGTGAGGAATTCTTTCTATTTCTGCATAACCACTAAAAATCAATCTTTGACCTTCTGTTTCTAAACGATTCAGTCGCATTTTTACCCCATCTAAATCAAAGCGATCTAAATCAACCATATTATCCAAAATTTCTACCAATGCCGCGCCTAAAGTTTGGGAAATTTCTCTTTGTGCTTCTGGAACTCCCTCAAGTTCAATCTTAGGTTCTTTGAAAGAAACCCGCCTTCTTCTTTCAATCCCGATACTAATGGTCATACTTAGGGGTATGAGTTCACCGTTGTTTAAATCGGCCTTAGCGACGAGATGCAAGCGATTTTCAGGTAATAGCTTGATCTCAACTTCAGTAAAAGAAATTGGTTCACCACCAGATATTTCTAGTAAAGTGGGTTCGGAAAGGTTCAGTAAGCGCTTTTTAACCAGTTCTGCTTCAAAAGCTTTATTAATGCCTACTTCTGATAAAATCACCTGAGCTACTGCTTGGGTAGGTTGTTTGAGATTAAGTTTGCCACTTAAAACCGAGCCGAAGTCAATGGCTACAGCATCGGTTTCAAAGGACATTTCTTCAACTGCAAAGTCTCTACGAATTACTAAGCCGCGGCCGTTCATTTGAAAGCTATCAATGCTGCCTTGCAACAGTTTGCTGGAGGGATAGCAGCGCACAAAGACTTCTACCGACTCGCTTTGGGTAAACAGGTGGCGAATCGTTTGGCTGGCGACTGTGTTGAGCATTCGCTCTCCCCAATCGGTGCTTTTGGGATCTGTTAAACCGGTAAGTCCGCCGAACATTAGGTTTTAGTCTCTAGAAGTTCTTTATATTTTTGTAACAAATTGTGAACAATAATGCAAGCGATCCCCTGATTTAATCTGCTGATGGCTTAGAGCAGGATATTGGATACAATCTATAAACTGACATAAACATGACTTAACCAAAATGACAAGCATCTCCACCCCTACCCTCAAAATCCCCGAACTCCTAGCACCTGCGGGTAACTGGGAATGCGCGAATATAATAATTTTAATATTTCATCGCTAACAGCGGGATTATAGCCCGCTTTTTTAGTATGTTAGCGCAATAGTTTTGCATATTTGCTTTTTTGTGGGTTATTTTGAGCTTTAATGGTGTGTCTAAATTTATTTTTTGTGAGCAACAATATAGCAGATATCAGGATTTGAAACAAAATTATGCCTACAGGAGCAGAGTATCAAGCCAGGATTTCAACCTATAAATGGGATGATTTAATTAATTTATGGTCAGAGATTGAGTTAGGTAATACCAAGACTGTTGGTTGGGACAAAGGGAAAGCATTAGAATATTTAGTTTTACGTGCATTTCAACTTGATGGTGCTGACGTAACTTGGCCTTATAGTGTGTATAGAGATAGAAAAGAACTAGAGCAAATTGATGGAGTTGTTTATGCAGATGGTTTAGCTTGTCTTATAGAATGTAAGGATACATCTGAAGCAATTAAGTTTGAACCTATAGCCAAACTAAAAAGTCAGCTACTACGTAGACCTACATCAACTGTTGCGAGTGTGTTTAGTCGGAATGGATTTACAGAATCGGCGGAAACTTTAACAATATCTATTGCTCCTCACAATGTTTTCCTATGGACAGGATCTGAAATTTATTATTGCCTACAAAATAAATGTATATGTAGGGGATTAATTAAAAAATATCGTTTTTGCGTTGAGCAAGGTCTTCCCAATTACAATATTACCATTGAGGCTATACCATGACCCTAGCTTATGTTATTACAGAAGGAAAAACGGACATAGAAATCTTACAGCGATTGCTGCCAAAACATCTTATTCAAGATACTCAATTTGTAGAAGGTGTGGGATCTTATGGAGCGCGTTCTTTAGCTAGTTCACTGCTTGCTACTAGGTCAACTCCCGTTGTTTTAGTGTTAGATGCAGATACAGAAGATAAGGAGCAGATTTCTGAAAAATATGATTTAATTAATAATCTACTGGGTCAAGCATTTCATGGTATTCCCTTTCTAGTTAGCCTAGCAACTCCAGAAGTAGAAGTTATTTTATTACAAGACAAATCATTAATTGAGAAAATAGTTAAACGTAGTTTTAATGATTTAGAATGGCAATTTGCAAAAAGTCAGCCAAGAAGATTTTTAGTAGAAGTTTTTAGGTTGCAAAAAAGTAAGCCAGTTATTGAGCAAATATTTGGTAATATTAGTGATGAGGAAATTCAGATATTGCAACAACATCCGTTAATACAGGATTTAATTAATTTTTTATCATCTGTTGGTGTTACTTCTACAGTTTAGATGTTACCTATTTCCCGAATCATTATCCTCAGACTAGTCTTTCTTTGCTTCATTTCCATGATTTTCAGCAAATGCTAATTTAATTGTGTTACAATTAATGCAAATGAACTTCCTATAAATTTACTCTATGACAATAAACAAAGAATTATTGCTAACTACTAAGTTAAAACAGTTGGTAATCAAAATTCAAAATACAATCCATGCTTGTCAAGTTTCCTCTTCTATAGAAAAATATGAAAGTATCTATTATTGTGATAGAATAACAGACTTCCAGAATATTGATGCTAATCCAACATGGAAATCAGAACAAGCTAACTATGTTAATCAAGTCAATTATAACCTTTCTCAGCAAGCAATTAACGACATTAAAAACTCTGATGAATACCAGTCACTGATAGAATATGAAATATATAATTGTACAAAAATAGATGACTTATCATTAAATGATTTTATTAGATATACTACTGATCAACTATTAAACAATCAAACTTTTCATGAAGAAAAGATTAATGAAGCTATTAATATATTTTTGAATGATATCAACCAACTACCATTTAAACGTGGTGTTAATGTTAAATTGTTGGGTGTACTAATAAATAGTCATACACCTTTGGAATTTAGTATTAATGATTACAAAATTATTCTCAGGCAGATTCAAGTTGAAGATTTGGAGGAAAAATGTATAATTTATCCTTACTTAGAGGATTCATATTTACCTAGAACAAATCTTCGTATTGATGGTATCGCTACTATAGAATCATATGTTAGCCAGGGTGAGGAAATTCTAAACGAAGTTGAAAAATTATTAGCTATTTTCCGCTTATTTAGAGTTTGTGGTGCTACTTATAGGTCTTCTTTTTTATACTCTAAAGATGCAATTTTATCGAACAGGAAAATAAGTGGAACTATTGGAAGAATAGATTATTCTAACATTAGTTATGTCATTAGTTCTATTCCTAAAATTAAAATTTCACAGGAAAATATAGAAGCATTTATCAATTTTTATACAAAAATAGCAGATTACATCCCTGTAAACTTATATAGTCAAGGTGATAGACAAGCAGGAATGATTCACCTATTGATTGCTTATCAGCACTATTGTCAAGCTTTACTCAGCAAAACTAGAATAGAGGAAAAAATTACAAATGTAGTAATTGGTTTAGAATCACTGATTTTAGCTGAAAATCAAGAGATAGCCTTCCGGTTTTGTGTACGTGGTGCAAAAATACTGAGCTTATTAAATTATTCACCTATTGAAGTTAAGAAAATTCTGAAAGTTGCCTATAATATAAGAAGCACATTTGTACATGGTGATGATATTGAATTAGAAAAAGAAGTTAGGAAGCTAGATAGTAATTACCAGTCTCAAGATTTTTTGCTAAAAATATTAGATTATCTCCGTATACTAATAATAGTAATAATATGTTTATCAAAAAATAGTGAATTTATTCTTGTTAAGAAAGATATTATAAATTTTGAGAAAAGAAAGTTTTTAGAATTAGTAGATGATTCTTTGATTGATAAAATACAAGAAAGTAAATTGCAAGGCATCTTAGAGGATGTCAAGTTAATAATTCCTTACTAGTAAATCCTAACAATAAACTCAAGAAGCAAATTTTAAAATCATTTCTGTTTGTATATTTTTAACAGGGTAGATGTAATCACCTGATGCTTCCCCCAACCACACACCAATTTAGATACAATCAATAAACTGACATAACCTCGACTTAACCAAAATGACAAGCATCTCCACCCCTACCCTCAAAATCCCCGAAATCCTAGCACCTGCGGGTAACTGGGAATGCGCGAAAGCCGCCGTAGAAAATGGTGCAGATGCGATTTACTTTGGTTTAGAAAAGTTTAACGCGAGAATGCGGGCTGAGAATTTCACAGAAGCAGATTTACCGGAATTAATGGAATTTCTACACCTACGCGGGGTCAAAGGTTATATCACTCTAAATACCCTGATTTTCCCCCAGGAACTAACGGAAGCACAGCAATACCTCAAAACCATCATTTCTGCGGGTGTTGATGCTGTCATTGTTCAAGATGTGGGTATTTGTCGGCTGATTCGGCATCTTTCCCCTGACTTTCCCATTCACGCTTCTACCCAAATGACTATTACCAGTGCTGCGGGGGTAGAATTTGCTAAATCTTTGGGATGTCAATTAGTCGTTTTAGCACGGGAATGTTCAATTTCTGAAATTAATAAAATTCAACAACAAATATCTCAAAAAAATACTTCCTTACCTTTAGAAGTTTTTGTTCACGGGGCTTTGTGCGTCGCATATTCTGGACAATGTTTAACCAGCGAAGCATTAGGGGGACGTTCCGCAAATCGGGGAGAATGCGCTCAAGCTTGCAGAATGCCTTATGATTTAATTGCAGATGGAGAAGTTGTTAATTTAGGCGATCGCAAATATTTATTAAGTCCTCAAGATTTAGCTGGTTTGGAAGTTTTACCAGAGTTAGTTAAATCTGGAGTTACTTCTTTAAAAATAGAAGGACGTTTGAAAGCACCGGAATATGTTGCTAACGTAACTCAAGTTTATCGAAAAGCATTAGATAAAATCGAAAAAAATCATGTAGAAACGGTCAATGAAACGTCTTTACAAAAGATATCTGCTGGAAATAAAGATCAATACAATTTAGAAATGGCATTTTCTCGTGGACTATATACTGGTTGGTTTGAAGGAATTAATAATCAAAAGTTAGTTCATGCCCGATTTGGCAAAAAACGTGGTGTTTATTTAGGAGAAGTTACCAGGATTAACAATGGAGAAATAAGCGTAAAATTAGAAGCACCTGTGAAACCAGGAGATGGAATTGTTTTTGATTGTGGACATCCTGAAAGCAAAGAAGAAGGAGGAAGAATATATGGTGTTATTCCCAATGGTAAAGAGACAATATTAACTTTTGGTAGAAATGATTTAAATTTCCATAGTATCCATATAGGTGATAAAGTTTGGAAAACTAATGATCCAGAACTTGATAAACAAATCCGTCAAAGTTATACGGGAGAACATCCCCAATTTACTAGACCAATTAATATAGAAGTGCATGGAGAAATTGGCGGAAAATTAATAGCTATATCCCGTGATGAATCTTGGAATATAGTTCAAGTAGAATCAGAAATATTAATAGCTGAAGCACATACAAAACCCCTCTCGACAGAAAGACTAAAAGAACAATTTGGACGGTTAGGAAATACACCTTTCTATTTAGACACTTTCATAAATAATCTCAACGGTAATATTATGTTACCCGTGAGTGAATTAAATCGAATGCGTCGGGAAATAGTCACCCAATTAGAAGAATTAAGAAGTAGACCCAAACTTTGGGAATTAAATCATCAGGGAAAATGGCAAGATTTAATTACTTCTACATTAGCAGCTATTCCAAGTTCTCCTTCTTTGATTGTTTTAGTCAGAAACCTTGCACAATTAAAAGCAGTATTAACAGCAGATATCAAAACAATATATTGCGAATTTGAAGATCCTCGCAACTATAAAGAAGCAGTAAAAATGGTGCGAGAAAGTCAAAAACAAATCAGTATCTTTGTAGCACCACCACGAATAACAAAACCCGGAGAAACCTGGATTTTAAACCAAGTTAAAGATTCTCAAGCTGATGGTTATTTAATTAGAAATTATGACCAATTAGAATATTTTGCCACAGAAAGATGTATTGGTGATTTTTCTTTAAATATTGCTAATCCTTTAACCGCAGATTACTTTAAAAATCGCTTTAATTTAGAACGATTAACCGCATCTTACGACTTAAATATTAACCAACTTGAAGCTTTAATTACAAATTATCCACCGCAAAACTTTGAAGTAACAATACATCAACATATACCAATGTTCCACATGGAACACTGCGTATTTTGCGCTTTCCTATCTGAAGGAACAGATTACACTAATTGCGGTAGACCTTGCGACACGCAAGCAGTCACAATCAGAGACAGGGTAGGTAGTGAACACATTCTCAAAGCTGACGCAGGATGTAGAAATACAGTATATAACAGTACGGCACAAACTGGGGCTGAATATGTGCAAAGATTAATTAGTTTGGGTTTACAGCACTTGCGAATTGAATTTGTGAATGAAACACCGGAACAAGTGCAAAAAACAATACATAGTTACCAGAAATTACTTCAAGGAGAAATTATCGGTTCTCAACTTTGGAGAGAATTGAAGCTACAGAATCAATTAGGTGTAACTCGTGGGGCGTTGGGGATGATGTAGCTAAATATAGGGGGTTTCAATTGAAATACAAGAACCCCACCCCCCAACCCCCTCCCCGCAAGCGAGGAGGGGGCTATGATGTATCTCATGCAAGTGAATACTGCTATAGCAACAAGTAGTATTACAATATTTATGCACCTTGTTTACTACTTTATATGTCAAGTTTAATGCCCCAATGTCAGCAATTGCAAGCACAAGTTGAGTCTATTCTCCAACTTTTACACCAAGAAGCGGCTTTGCGTTCTCAGGATATTACATCTGTGCAGATGTCTTTGGATAAAGCCATTTCTCCCAAGTTTGAAATTGTCTTTGCTGGTGCTTTTAGTGCGGGTAAATCAATGTTGATTAATGCACTATTAGAGAGAGAATTATTATATAGTGCAGAAGGACACGCAACTGGGACAGAATGTAAAATTGAATATGCACCAGTAGATTCTGAAAGAGTTGTTTTAACCTTTTTGAGTGAAGTAGAAATTCGAGAACAAGCTGTTTTTCTCTGTCAACAATTGGGATTTAATACTGTTGAAAATATCAATAAACAAGATGTAATTGGTTTATTACATCAAGGTTGTCAAGCAATTATTTTACAATGAAGGGACATTTTCTATCTATCAATTTCGACAAGTATTAGAACAAACATCGGAAGCTTACGGTGCAGATAGTATAGTCGAAGTTGAACCCGCAATTAGACAATTATTAAAGTTAGACTTTGAACCCAAAGTTTCTAATACAATTCGTAAGTCTTTCCGTCAAACTATCAACCAAACTATCAAAACTCAGTTGTTACCAATGGGAGAAAAACAAGCTGATGAGATTTTACAACAATATCCCCATACGCTGGTTTTATATTTTGCTTAATTGTCTGATAGCGAAGCGTGGCGTAAGCCATATCAGGATGTCCAGGATTTAAGGATTTACAGGATTGTTATTGTAGATTCTTGGTAATGCTAAAGATGTTGAAGTGAATAGTTAACGATATTCTCAAAAAATCTAAATTCTCAAAAAATCACTATAAAATAAATATTCTCAAAAAATCTAAATTCCAAAGAACCTAACATCAAACAAACAACATAATCATCATCCTGAAAATCCTCAAATCCTAGATATCCTGATATGGCTTACGCCACGCTTCGCTATCAGACAATTAATCCTATCAATAAATAACAGATAATCATAAAATATCATCATCCTGAAAATCCTTAAATCCTGGATATCCTGATATGGCTTACGCCACGCTTCGCTATCAGACAAATAAACACCCTATATATGGGCGCACACTTTTCGACCCATAACATAAGCATAGTCGAAACTCAGAACTTTGTCAAGCACAAATTTATCATGAAAACTGAGGGTACAGAAGGTGGGCAATGCCCACCCTACTAATCCAAAGTTGCTTAAGCTATGGCTGGTACGGGAATTTCCAGGTGAGGATATAATGGAAAGCGATCGCACAATGCCGCCACTCTTTGTAAACAATCCTTAGTTACTGTATCCGACTCTGGAGAGAGTAAACGGTCAGCAATAATATTGCCAATTTCCGTAAATTCTGCCACACCTAAACCTCTGGTAGTCATAGCAGGTGAACCCAATCTTAAACCACTAGTAACAAAAGGTGATTCAGTATCAAACGGAACTGTATTTTTATTGGCTGTAATATTAACAGTGCTGACTAACTGATCTCCTTTCTTCCCAGTCATGCCAACAGAACGTAAATCTACTAACATCAAATGATTATCCGTACCACCTGATACTAACTTAAAGCCTCTATCTTGCAATTGAGTAGCTAAAGCGCGAGCATTGACAATTACTTGTCCAGAATAGTTGGTAAACTCAGGTTTGAGAGCTTCACCAAAAGCCACAGCTTTACCAGCAATGACGTGTTCTAGTGGTCCACCTTGAGTACCAGGGAAAACTGATTTATCCAGCTTTTTACCCAATTCGGCATCACGAGTTAAAATCAAGCCCCCGCGAGGTCCGCGTAAGGTTTTGTGAGTTGTAGTGGTGACAACATCACAATAAGGCAGCGGGTTAGGATGATGACCTGTAGCGACTAAACCAGCAATGTGAGCAATATCTGCGAGTAAGTAAGCACCAACTTCATCAGCAATACTGCGGAACTTTTCAAAGTCAATAATCCGAGGATAGGCTGAATAACCACAAATTAACAGTTTAGGCCGTTCTTTAATAGCTAAATCCCGAATTTGGTCATAGTCTAACTGTTCGGTTTCTTTACTTACGCCATAATGACGGACTTGAAACCACTTACCAGAAACGTTCACCGGTGAACCATGAGTTAGGTGTCCCCCGTGGGATAAATCCATGCCCATAATTGTGTCTCCTGGTTGCAGCAAGGTCAGGAAAACAGCAAAATTAGCTTGTGCGCCGGAATGGGGTTGGACATTGGCATGAGCCGCACCAAATAACTGTTTAGCTCTGTCAATGGCTATTTGTTCAATTTTGTCAACAAACTCACAACCGCCATAATAGCGTTTACCAGGTAATCCTTCGGCGTATTTGTTGGTTAATACCGAGCCTTGGGCAGCTAATACAGCAGCAGAGGTAAAGTTTTCACTAGCTATTAATTCCAAGTGGTCACGTTGACGCTGTAATTCTTGGTTAATTAGTTCATTAATGGCAGGATCTGAGTTTTTGAGGATGTCTGAGTTAGTTTTAGTCACGTTTATTATCCTTATGGAAGTTGACAAAAATGGAGATTGAGTTTAAACCTATTACCAAAGTTACAAATCAGGCAATTTGTTTATTATAAGAATTTAGGCTGAAAACCTGTGATAACTAGAAGTGTCATCATATCGGAATCTTTGGATTTAATAAACCTAGTTATTTGAATTTACGTATTAATTTGTACCAAAACAAACAAAAGTCTTAGATATATAAGATACAATGAGAGTAGATTATGTTAACAAAATTTTTTCCTAAATCATTAATATTAGGTTGCTCCATTTAAGAGAAGGAGGGGTTTAGATGTTAGTCATTTTAATGGATAATCAAATCCTTAGCCCGGAAAAAGTTTGTCAATCTTGTTTACTGGCAAATGGTAGCGGACAACCACGCTGGGGTGAAGGTAGACTGCGCTGTGGTCAAACAATTCATAAATTTACTGAACAACAACCAGATCAATACGACTGCGTGATGGGTTTTCGTGTCGCCAATATAGGATAATGGTGGTTGAGCGCAGTTGAAACATTAGATTTGCCAGCAAGATCAAGTATCTGCGTTATCCTAAGCTCAATAGCTGTTGAAATTTAGCCACAGGAGAACATAAAATGTCTTGGCGCGGATCTACAACTTTCCCTGATCGAATTTTTGCTTGTTTACCTTATTTACTGCCTTTAATTGAGGTGTTTGCTTTTGGTCAGTTTTTGCTGAAAGATTTTCCACTTTTAGGACTGATATTTTTACCTCTGTTACCACTGTTAAGAATTTACTATGGTGTCCGCTATGCGGGAATGATTATTTTCTTTGCTTTGTGGCTGCTAGTGGTCAGAAACGAGAAAATTCCCCATTTTATTCGTTTTAACACGATGCAAGCCATTATTTTAGATATTGTGATCTTTTTATGTAGCATTTTGACAGATATTGTCAAATTGGTTCCTGGTAGTGGATTTGCTATGCAAACACTTTATACAACCATTTTTCTGGGAATAGTAGCAGCAGTTGTTTATTCTGTTGCTCAGTCATTAATGGGAAAATATGCGGAAATTCCCGCGATTTCCGATGCAGTGCATATGCAGGTACGCTAACAGCTAACGGCGGATAACTGTGTTTTCTAGGCGACCAATTCCTTCAATTTCCACACGGATGCGATCGCCTATTTGCAAAGCCCCTACCCCCATTGGTGTACCAGTTAATACTATATCCCCAGGTAATAAGGTCATCACTTGACTAATATAAGACACCAAAAAATCTGGGGGAAAGACCATTTGATCAATACAAGCAGACTGAACTGGGTGGGAACTATCATTCAAAAATGTCTGTAATCTAGCTCCTGGGTTTAATTCGCGGACAATCCAAGGGCCTATTGGACAAAAAGTATCAAAACCTTTGGCTCTTGTCCATTGGGGATCTTTTTTTTGCAAATCTCTGGCTGTGACATCATTGGCAATGGTATAACCCCAAATTTTACTTTGGGCTTGGGCTGGGGTACAATCATTTGTGCGATCGCCAATCACTAACGCTAATTCTCCTTCATAGTCTACCCTTTCCGATTGATAAGGATACTTAATTTCTCCTGCCGATGCAATCACAGATGTAGAAGGTTTGAAAAAAATTAGCGGTTCAGCAGGTACAGATGTTCCCATTTCCGCTGCATGATCCACATAATTCTTACCTACTCCCACAATTTTGGAAGGCGCACAAGGGGCTAGAATTGTATAAGAGTTAGATGGTAGGATTAAATCCGTGGGTTGACCATCCAACCAGGGTGGAGCATCTAGCACTTCTACATTCATAGAAAGCTGGAGCAACCCATAGTAAATCTTCCCTTCTTGACTTTGAACTCGCACATATCGCTGCGCCATAAGTTTGACAAATATCCTTAAATATGCTTTCTTTTTTGCAGAATGTGGTTAATGATTATCATTCAAAACTGGTAAGATTATAAGATAAATATGGAAAATCTTATGAATTTAATTGATTAACCAGTGGACAAATCTTTCTAAAAATTGTGTTAACATAGAATGGCTAAAAAATTGTCAAAATTCCTTGTTGCTTGAGATGTTGATCAATAAAAGTGTCGCTCACAGCAATATTTGTATGAATTAACACCTCTTCAGCCGTTTTGTCCAAAAGGTAAATTAAAGAACATGACCACAGTTTACGAAACCATGTACATCCTGCGTCCTGACTTAGGAGATGAACAGGTAGTACAACAAATTGCCAAATACGAAAACTTAATTCGTGAACACGGCGCTGAGAATATTGAAATTCAAACCCGTGGTAAGCGTCGTCTCGCTTATGAAATTCAAAGACATCGTGATGGCATTTATATCCAAATGAATTACACCGGTCCGGGAACTGTAATTGCGATCATGGAACGAGCAATGCGATTGAGCGAAGATGTGATTCGCTATATGACAGTTAAACAAGAAGTTCACCAAGAAAAAGCAGAAGAAGAAGTTGTTGTAGCAGCTTAATAACCACGTTTTCCGAAGTGATTAGTTAGGATTTCAGCAGTATGGCTTGCGTCATGCTGCGATATCAGGAAATTCATGATTTCTAGAATTGCTCATTGACATTTTAAATACTAAATATGTGTAGTGATAAAAACTACACATATCGTAGGGCTTTAGCAATGCTTATTGGTGTCAACTTAACGTAAAACCTATTACCCGACCGGGAATGAATTCCCAGTCTAATAGCTAAAGTCATCTAAAGATGACTAAAAATTCTAAAAAATCCTCAGTTTACTTTAGTAAACTTTGGCTATTAGCCCTGATAGCGAAGCGTGGCGTAAGCCATAATTCATTTCTGGGCGGGTGTGGAAGCCAACAAATAAGCCATCTGTAGCCTAAGTTGACACTAATGAGCATTTCTAAACCCCTAATAATTCATGTTTCAAGTTCAGCAACGCAACTTGGACAATAAAAATCTTTAAATTATTTTACTCAAATTGTCCCGGATGTGATAAAATCGGCGCAAGTCAAGAATCAAGTATAACTGTATATATATTAAGTAAGAGCTTTAAGTAACTGTGAGCCAATCTGATATACCAAACATCCAGGAACTGTCTACGGAAATATCCCAGTTGCGCCAAGATTTGCAACTGCGAGATCAACTAGTCCAACAGTTATCTCAAGAACTATTCCGGCTAGTCAAGGGTAATACTAATTTTACACCGCCGAAATCTGAGCCAGAAGTAGATTTAGGTCAATTACAGGCTTTAAGAGAACAAATCCAAGCTGTGGAAGAGCAGGTAACGTTCTACCAAGAACAAATTACAAATCGTGATACCGAAATTCACCAATTACGCCAGTCTGTACAAGAACTAGCTGATCGTAGTCGGATGTTGGAGCAGGTAGTACAAGAATTACCTCAAATTTACCGTCGTAAGTTCGAGGAACGCATGACACCAGTTCGAGATAAAGTTACAATTCTACAACGAGAAAATCGCCAATTGCAAGCCGAATTGCAAAGTGTGAGTTATCGTTTAGCACTCAAGAACCGCTACACAAATCATGGCGGTATTGATTTACCTACTTTTCCGCGTTCAGAAGTTGCACCCAATCATATTCCTGCTCCCCAGAATGCGTGACATAACCCTACACTGTACTAAAATAGTCAGTGTAGGCTACTAATCCAATTTGGCTATTGCTTGTAAACTGCCTCAGAATCAATTTTCACTGCTTGTATCGTAGCGACTGTCTTGATTGTTAAGCGCTCGTTCAGGAAAAACTTTAACCAATGTTCATAATTATCTTTTTACACATCAGTCACATATCAACTATCAGCGTTATAAGGAACTAGTACACTGCGGCGTAAGTTAATGAACCATTCTCAATCGTCCAAAAGCTGAT
>JBAXRM010000103.1:0-17331 GCA_037131225.1 Nostocales cyanobacterium ELA583
TCAGCTTTTGGACGATTGAGAATGGTTCATTAACTTACGCCGCAGTGTACTAGTGGTATTAGAGAACTACGCCACGCCAGCTATCAAAGATGCTCTTAGGCAAATTCAATCGTGCTGACAAAATCTAAAATAGTTCGTTTCATTTTCGCAGTTTCCTCTTTGACTGAACCGGGTAGTTCACCATTTAAAAAGCTGCGTTGACTACTAACTATATACAAACATTCATTATTGATAAAGGAGAATAATCCTCTATAGGCATCTAATCTCATCCCATTGCCATTACTTTCCTGCTTAGATATAGTTGAACCTTTAGGCATATCTACTAACACATAGTAATATTTTTCTAAAGAGTCTTGCAAATATTCTTGATGCTTGATTTCAGCACTGGGAATATGAGAAATAATTGCTTGGGGAATGTATTTATCTACAAGAACTCCGTGCAGATACGTTTCATCTTCCTGGGATTCTAAATCATCAATCTGTTCTAAAGTGAGAGGATAATAATCAATTCTGAGTAAAGTGCCAATATCATCAGAAAAGCTGACCATTCCTTCTTCAGTCTGAATTTTCCCTCCCTGTTCAGAATCCAGAGGAACAGGAACTATAAAGTTTCCCAAGGGTGATTGATAAAATTGTTCCCCAGCTTCATTTAAGATGACAGCTTCATATTCTTCATCTAAATATTCTTCCTCATCTCCTGCTTCTATGGAGTCAATTACCTCTTTGATAATTTCTTCTGATTCTTCATCGTCCAATTCTAAAGCTTTTTGTAATTGTTTCAGAAAAACTTTTTTATTGGCAGGAATGATCATATTTTCTGCATCTAAAAGCATAATCACACCAGCCGCAAAACCATCTAGAACTGCCTCATCAGAAATCCCCGCCATAGCAGCATTAAACAAAGAACCTAATCCAGATTCCTCGGCAATTTCTACGAGTCTATCCACAGTTTCTAGGATTTCTTCTTCTGAGTATTCATCAAATATCTCAAACTCCCAAAGAATATCAGCTAAACTTTCCGCATCTATATCTTCAATGCCAGAATCAACTATTGTTGTAATCACAGCAATTGCTGCTACAGCTTCTTTTTCATGCAATGATTCTTTTATTGTCTCTTTCGATTGAAAAATATAATCATACTTTGTCATAACTGCTATCTCCTTAATTAATTGGTTGTTCGTACTTAATTACTAGGTTGAGAAATCCGGGTTTCAATATCTTCTAATGTCCGTAATAATAGGCTATTTGCCTGTAATTGCCAACCCCACCTTTGAATTCTAAAGGCCGCTACAGTCCCCCCTATAGCTACTAATAAGCAGATGGGTTGATTTAGGGAAATCCCAAACAACAGACCCAAACCAGCAATTCCCCAAAATGGTAAAGCCACAGTTTGTCTTTGTTCCTCCACAATTTCTGCAATTTTACTAGATGGTATTGTAGCTAATAATGTCGCTTTTAGTTGTCGTTGTTCCGCTAATGGTACTGATAAACTAATCTTGCGGCGGAGTTTTTCCATTTTACGGGCATCAGTGCTATACTCCGTAAGTTCATCTTCCGCCATTTTTAGCAATCGTTCTAATTGTGACATAGTAAATTAAGTTTTCTGACTGCATTAAAGCTATTATTCTATATTTGTGGACAACAAGATCTCCAACTTATTTAAGAAGTCGGAAATCTAATACCATTTCTAGATGAAGATGCGCTTTATTTTTATTTGTAGAGACGTTCCATGGAACGTCTCTACATTTATTTGGCGCAACCTCATATAGAATTGGTATAACTCTATTTTTATTGTTAGTTTTTTCAAAAACATCTGAAGAACATCATGAAAAAAACTTGGTTTCGATTAGGAATAATAGGCATATTTCTGCTCTCATTGAGCTTACGTTTTTGGGGACTCAGCCGTTTTAATACTTTAGTATTCGATGAAGTCTATTTTGCTAAATTTGGTAATAACTATCTTACCCATACACCATTTTTTAATGCTCATCCCCCACTAAGTCAATATATGATTGGATTGGGTATTTGGATTAGTAGTCATATTCCCATTGGCCGAGATACTGTAAATAATCTCACAGGTTCTTTATTATCTCCCTGGAATTATCGTTGGGTAAATGCTCTCATTGGTTCATTGATTCCTGTAATAGTGAGTTTATTAACTTATCAATTTAGTTATCGTCATCGTTTTGCTTTATTAGCAGGATTTTTTACAGCTTGTGATGGCTTATTTTTAGTAGAGTCTCGTTATGCTTTAAGTAATGTATATATAGTTATCTTTGGTTTATTAGGACAATGGTTATTATTATTAGCATTAGAGAAGCAAAAACGCTGGTTTTGGTTAATTCTTTCCGGTGTAAGTTTTGGGGCTTCTATTGGCACAAAATGGAATGGTTTATGGTTTCTCTGTGGTGCTTATGGTTTATGGATAGCAGCTTGGATAATTCGCTGGTTACAATCTCTTGATCATACATCTCGCGTGCCATTATTTGCTTATTTACGTACTTCTGATCACCTTAACAATTCCCCAGTTGTTACTATAAAAACACCCTTACAAAATCTGACTAAATTAAATATTTGGCAGATGTTTTCCTATTTAGGAATTATTCCCGTAGTTATTTATAGTCTGATTTGGATTCCTCACCTCCAACTTGATAAAAGATATGGATTTATTGAAGTCCATAAACAAATTTTACACTTTCATCTCCAATTAGGTGGGAATAGTCCTAGTGTTCATCCTTATTGTGCAGCATGGTATAAATGGCCGTTGTTAACTCGGCCAATGGCTTATTTTTATGAAACTACTCACAGTATTCATGATAGCTTACCTGTATTTGGACCACCCTTACCTGATGGTACTGCTAAGGTAGTTTATGATGTTCATGCTATGGGAAATCCGTTTTTATGGTGGTTTGGTTTGGCTGCGATGATATTTTTAATTGGGATGGTAATAATAAAAATTGCTATGCCGGCAATAGAAAAAAAGCAGTTATTTATCCCTAAAAATCTCAGTCTTGATACTTGGATTGGTTTATTTTTAGTTATAAATTATGGAGCTAATCTCCTTCCTTGGGTAGAGGTAACAAGGTGTGCATTTATCTATCATTATATGTCTGCGGTGATATTTACATTTATAGCTCTGGCTTGGTTTGTTGATCAATGTTTGCTGAGTTATTATCGCACATTACGAGTTGTAGGTGTAACTATAACTTTTATAATTGTCGCTGCTTTTATTTTTTGGATGCCTATTTATTTAGGTTTACCCATCTCTCCTGATGCTTATAGAATGCGGATGTGGTTTACTTCTTGGATTTAATGGAGATTCTGATCTTTTCCTTAATAAATAGGCGTTGCATAATGGCGGTATGAATTTTGTTATGCCTTCGGCACGCTTCGCGAACGCGCAAAGTCGCAAAGGAGCAAAGACGCAAAGTTTTAGATTTTGAGTTTTCTAATTTAATACCTCAATTCAGCAAGGCCTCCTTAATAAATATATATAAATACTTGAGCTTTCATTCAGGTATTTTTTTACATTTCTTATCTATATAGTTAGTAACAGCTAGTTCTTATGTGTAAAAATAGTAGGTAAGAGCAACTACAACTATAGGATTTGCCACTATCAAAGGTACTAAATCCAAAAAAAATTATAGGTGTGAGGAATTTAAATTAAATCCACATATTTTATGATCCAAAATAACGGAGGAAAGGCTTTATGGATATCAATGTTAAGCAGCAGCATCTTAATATCACCAGCTTAAAAGAAGCACCAATACATCTAATTAGTGAAATTCAACCGCATGGGATTTTATTAGTCTTGCGGGAGCCAGATTTACAGATATTACAAATTAGTCAAAATACTTTCAGCACTTTTGGCATATCTCCAGAAGATATGGTGCAACAGAAATTAGAAGATATACTAGATCCTTTTCAAATCCCAAAAATTAAGTTTTGGTCAGAAGAGAACCTTGATTTTATTAACCCTACCAAAATTTGGATTAAGAAACAAGGAGATGAATATACAGTATTTGATGCCACTTTTTATCGTAATTTTGAAGGTTTTTTAATCTTAGAATTAGAACCTACTGCATCTCAAGAGAATATTCCCTTTTTGAGTTTTTATCATTTAGCGAAATGCTCAGTTAATCGGTTAGAAAAGAGTAAAAATCTCAGTGATTTTAGTCAAATCATTGTGCAAGAAATCCGCAAAATGACAGAATTTGACAGAGTGATGTTATATAAATTTGCTGATGATGGACATGGTTCTGTGATTGCTGAAGAAAAAATAGATGGTTTAGAACCTTACCTTGGTTTACATTATCCAGAATCAGATATTCCTCGGCCAGCGCGACAATTATTTTTAGAAAACTCTATTAGAGTTATTCCCGATACAAACTTTCAATCATCAGTAGAACTTTTTCCCAAAATTAACCCAGTTAGTGAAAAACCCATTGATTTAACGAATTCCATTCTCAGAAGTGCCGCACCATGTCATATAGAATATTTACATAATATGGGCGTAGGTGCATCTTTGACAATCTCCTTAATTAAGGATCACAAACTTTGGGGTTTAATTGCTTGTCATCATCAATCACCTAAATATGTTTCCTATGAATTACGAAAAGCTTGTGAATTTTTAGGAAGAATCATATTTTCAGAAATTTCGGGAAAAGAAGAAACAGAAGACTACGATTATCAAATAAATTTGAAACACGTTCAATCATTATTGGTTGAATATATGTCTCAAGAAGAGAACTTTATTGATGCTTTAGTCAAAAATCAACCAAATCTGCTGGATTTAACTAATGCTGAAGGTGCAGCAATCTATTTTGGTGATAAGTATACCCTGATAGGGAATACTCCTCAAGAAGAAGAATTAAATTTTTTAGTAGCATGGCTAAGAAATAATGTAAAAGATGAGGTATTTTACACAAATTCTTTACCTCATATTTATCCAGATGCAATGAGCTTTAAAAATGTCGCTAGTGGTTTATTAGCTATTCCCATTTCCAAGCAAAATTATGTATTGTGGTTTCGACCAGAAGTGATTCAAACTGTCAATTGGGGTGGAAATCCTCATCAGGCTTTTTCAGTTGTTCAATCTGAAGAAAATATCCAGTTATGTCCCCGTAAATCATTTGATTCATGGAAAGAAATAGTGCAATTAACATCTTTACCTTGGCAAAATGTAGAAATTAAAGCTGTATTAGAATTGCGAAAATCAATCGTTAATATCGTTTTACGTCAAGCTGATGAATTAGCCCAATTAACTGAAGATTTAAAACGTTCTAATGGAGAATTGAGAAAATTTGCCTATGTCGCTTCCCATGATTTGCAAGAACCACTAAATCAAGTTGCTAATTATGTGCAACTTTTGGAAATGCGTTATGAAGAAAAACTAGATGCAGATGGAAAAGAGTTTATTGGTTATGTTGTTGAAGGTGTAAGTTTGATGCAAACGTTGATTGATGATGTACTCGCATACTCCAACGTAGATACTTTAGGAATTGCTTTTCAAGTCACGAAAGTAGACACAGCTTTAAATCGGGCTTTAAGCAATTTGCGTCAACGCATTGCGGAAACCGGCGCAATTATTACCCATGATCCTTTACCCACTGTCATGGCTGATGAAACACAATTAATCCAGCTATTTTTGAATCTCATTGGTAATACTATTAAGTTCCGCAGTAGTCAACCACCAAAGATTCATATTAGTGTAGAAAGATTAGAAGATGAATGGTTATTTTCAATTCAAGATAACGGAATTGGTCTAGATCCACAATTTAGCGATCGCATTTTTATCATCTTTCAACGTTTACACACCAGAGATGAATATCCAGGTACAGGAATGGGTTTGGCCATTTGTAAGAAAATTATCGAATGTCATCGGGGACGGATTTGGGTAGATTCACAACTCGGTCAGGGTGCAACTTTCTACTTTACCATTCCTATTAGAGAGGATGATCATGAGCGTCAAAATGGCAGAAACACACAAAATAATCTTTTTAGTGGAGGACAATAAAGCTGATGTTCGTCTTATTCAAGAAGCCTTAAAAACCAGTTCATTACCTCATGAAGTAGTCACAGTTAGGGATGGTGTAGAAGCTATGGCTTACCTCCATCAAGAAAGGGAATATACTAACGCACAACGCCCTGACTTAATCTTATTAGATTTGAATTTACCCAGAAAAGATGGAAGAGAGGTATTAGCAGAAATTAAATCTGATTCTCAACTAAGACGCATTCCTATCATCATTTTAACCACCTCCAAAAATGATGATGATGTTTTCCATAGTTATGACTTACACGCTAACTGCTACATTACTAAATCTCGTAATTTAAGTGAGCTATTCCAAATCATTAAAGGTATTGAGGACTTTTGGTTTTCTACCGCGACCTTACCATTAGAATAACAAGAAAACTACTCAATGTCTAATTTAATAACTAACCCCAAAAAAGTCTACCATACTCAAAACTTGCAAGAGGTAAAATCAAGGAATGATTACCGCAACTTCTACATTAAAAATCCTATTAATTGAAGATAATCTAGCAGAAGCCAGGTTATTACAAGAGTTTATTAAACTCACAAAATCTCAAAATTTTAGTTTAGTTCACGTCCAAAGACTCCAAGAAGCAATCAACCAATTAAACAGTGAAAAATACGACATAATTTTATTAGATTTAACTCTTCCTGACAGTCAAGGATTAGCTTCTATCCCGCAGTTACTTAAACAAAATCCTACTAACCCCATCATAGTTATCACTAACACAAATGATGAAGAATTAGCCATTGAAGCAGTGAGACAGGGAGCGCAAGATTATCTAGTCAAAAGGCATATAAATCCAGATACATTGGTGCGTTCATGCCGATATGCCATAGAACGTAAACAATTTTTAGAACAATTAAATAAAGTCAATCAAACATTAGAAACTCAAGTGGAAGAAAGAACTGCGGAACTTTTGAAATCCCAAGAAAGTAATCAGCTTAAATCTGAATTTGTTTCCATGCTTTCCCATGATATTCGTAATCCTTTAAATACCATCCTTCTAGCTGCGGGATTACTACAAAGGCATAATCAAGGAGATCAAGGAGAGACAAATGATCAAGAAATCAATCATTTACAACTGATTCGCTCTGCTATCAAAAATGTATCAAATTTATTAGATGAAGCTTCATTAATTGGTAAATCTGATTCAGGTAAATTATCTTACGAACCACATATACTCGACTTAGAAAAATTATGCTGTCAACTAGTAGAACAATTTCAATTATTTGCCCATGAAAAACAGTTGAATCTAACTTTTATCAGTTCTGAACACTGTTTAGAATATCTCGGAGATGAAACTCTCTTAAAGCATATTATCAGTAATTTACTCAATAATGCCATTAAATATTCAATTCCCGGTAGTACAGTGCTATTTGAATTAATTAAACAAGACAAAACCGTAATTTTGAAATTTCAAGATCAAGGAATTGGCATTACCGAGAAAGACCAAAAACAACTATTTCAACCATTTTATCGGGGAGAAAATGTAGGCATAATTCCTGGTAGTGGATTGGGATTAACAATCGTTAAACAGTGCATTGAAGCCCACGGAGGCAATATTATAGTTAATAGTCAAGTGGGAGTGGGTTCAACTTTCACTGTAAATCTACCAATAATATAGCCATCCTAATGTGATTTTTAAAATCTATGTAGGGTGGGCAATGCCCACCAAAATACCTTACAGTATATAAAACTAAAACTCCTAAACTAAAACTTCCGCTCTTTCCTCTTCCAATTGTACCTGTGCTTCTACTGCTAAAAACTCAGTCACTTGAGCCTCAATTTCATCGCGCACAATCTGACGATATTCCAAGAAATGCTCAATTTGAGCGCAAACAGCTAAATAACTACTGATACCACCAGGATTATGCTTGTACATACTCCCCAGATTGCGCCAGAATTGCCAACGGGTATTCCGTAATACACCTTGTCGCCAGCAAATAGTCAATAACGCCCGTAATACTTTCCAATTCAATGGTTTTTTTGCACCTTTACCCTTTTTCGGATAAGTTGCTTCACCCAAAATACGGAAGTGCCGGTAAGTACGATCTAAAAACCTTGATGGTTCGTAAAGTTCCCAAAAAGCCTCCACAAATTCACTAGCAATTTCTGGTAAAGGCCGAGTCGGAACAAAATTCATCAGCGTAGTTTGATTAATATTTGCAGATTTACTACGGAGTCGGTTTTCCTTGGCTAATCTATGCCACAATGCAGTATCTGGCAGAGCTTGGAGCATACTAAATAAAGCCGTGGGAATTGATGTCTGCTCGACAAATTTAACGATTCTGCCCCCAGCACCTGTTTTTTCACCATCAAAGCCAATAATAAAACCTGCCATAACTCGCAACCCAGAGCGGGTAATTTTATGTACCGCTTCGCTAAGGGAATCCCGCGTATTTTGGAATTTTTGCGTAAAAGCCAGACTTTCTTCGTCAGGGGTTTCAATACCCAAGAAAACTGAGCCAAAATTACACCTGACCATTGCATCCATCAATTCTTGATCTTGGGCTAAATCCACAGAAGCCTCTGTCGCAAAAGAAAAAGGATACTGATGTGCAACCATCCAAGGTTGTAGTTCTTTCAAAAATAATTTAACGTTGCGTTTATTACCGATGAAGTTATCATCCACCATAAATATACTGCGTCGCCAACCTAATTCGTAGAGATAATCAAGTTCGGCTAAGAGTTGGGCTGGTGTTTTGGTCCGCGGTTTGCGTCCGTAGAGAACAATAATATCGCAGAATTCACACTGGAAGGGACAGCCGCGAGAAAATTGTACCGACATTTCTGCATAAGCATCAAATTCCAGTAAATCAAACCGAGGAATGGGAGTGGTGCTGACATCTGGCTTTTCACCACCAGACCGAAACATTCCTGAAGACTCACCACGATTTATGGCATCTATAAATAATGGTAAGGTAATTTCTCCTTCATCCAAAATCAAATAATCTGCACCCACATCTGTAACTTCATTGGGTAAGGCTGTCGGATAAGGGCCACCCACAGCTACCCGCTTACCACGACGTTTTGCTTCCTGAATCTGTGCCAGTAAATCCTCTTTTTGGACAATCATGGCGGACAAAATCACCATATCTGCCCATGTCCACTCAGCTTCTGTAATTTGGCGAATATTCCGATCTACCAGCTTAAAATTCCATTCTTGGGGTAAAATTGCCGCTACTGTCACCAAACCCAAAGGTGGTAGCATGGCTTTCCTGTCTAGTAAAGCTAGGGTTTTTTCAAAAGACCAAAAACTTTTGGGAAACAGCGGATATATAAGTAAAACATTCATGATCTTAATTACCAACCCTGAATTTTGCTTGGAGGCTTATTTTAAACAAAGACTGAAAATAGAGAATATTGTTCATGCTTCTTTCGTTTAAATTATAGAATAATTCAGGATTTTTTTAAATTTTTATATTTATTTTGTTCCGAAATGGCGACGAAATTCTTTAACAGATTCCAACGGAGAAGACATTAGTAAACAACGATTGAGTAAATTTAAATCTAAATTTGGTAACAACTCACTTTTACCAACTTTCTCATATTCCGCTGACCGTAAATAGTAAACAGCAAGCGTCCCATCTTCCCAAAACCAAACTTCGGGAACTGCCATTAATTTATATTTTTCTAATTTAATTGGACTACCACTGGTAACAACAACTTCAATACACAAATCTGGTCTAGATTTATCAGTTCCTAAACAATAAGATAAATCAGCTTGATACTCAACTATGCCAGGAATAATTTGTGAATAACTACCACTAGGAAAAAATTCAATTTCCTGATCTAAAAAATACTGTCCTAATAACAAACCAATTAAATAACTAATCAACTCATGTAATTTACCAATACTCACAATTTCTAGCACTCCCTGGCAATAAAATAAACGCACTCCTGGAACATTTTCAAAACTTTTTTGAATAACTTGAAATCTTTCCCAATTTACCCCTAAACAGAAAAAGTGTTGTTCTTGATTTACCAAACCCAAAGAACTTTCTAAAACTTGAGTCATAAGCCCTCCTTAGATGAAAGCTGATACAATTAAGTGGTGACGCAAAGTACATAAAGATTATGATTAATGTCTTTGCGTCTAATTTTAGGATATCGCTAAACTACTGCTTCTGCTTTTTCTTCAACTTTTGCCTTAACTGGTATATATGGAGTTTCTGCACCTTGAGCTAAATATTCAGCTAATTGACTTTCGATTTCATCGCGAACAATTTGCCGATATTCCATAAAATGCTCAATGTGAGCGCAGGTGGAAACGTACTGTTCGATCACCTTGGGATTATGCTTGAGGATACTAAAGAAATGATGCCAGAATTTCCAGCGGGTTTCCCGTTTAAAACCTTGTCTCCAAATGACAATTAATAAAGCTCTAATAACTACCCATTCTGGCGTTTTTGCCGGTGCTGTCCATTTGGGAGAACCCAACATCAGAAAACAGCGATAGGTGCGGTCTAAATAGGCAGCAGGATCATATA
The DNA here is from genome assembly GCA_037131225.1 of Nostocales cyanobacterium ELA583. GTDB lineage: Bacteria > Cyanobacteriota > Cyanobacteriia > Cyanobacteriales > Nostocaceae > Dolichospermum. The sequence goes on from JBAXRM010000103.1 coordinate 10,529, forward strand.
AAGCACAGAAGGCTTCCACATATTCCCTGGCTAGTTCTTCCAGAGGACGGGTAGGAATAAAATTCATCAACGTAGTTTGATTGATATTCCCGTCTTGGTTTTCTCGCAGTCTTCCTTCTCTTGTCAGTCGATGCCATAAGGCGGTATTAGGTAACGCCTGTAACATCGCAAAGGTGGTAGAAGGGATGGCTGCTAGTTCTGCAAAACGCACAATGCGATCGCCTGCACCTGCTTTTTCACCATCAAAACCAATAATAAACCCAGCCATTGGCCGCAGTCCAGTTTTGATAATTGTTTCTACAGATTCAGTTAAAGAACTGCGAGTATTTTGGAATTTCTTAGTTAGTTGTAAACTATCTTCATCGGGGGTTTCAATGCCCAAAAATACAGCTTTAAAACCACAATCAACCATCAACTCCATCATCTCTTGATCTTGTGCCAAGTCAATAGAAGCTTCTGTGTCAAAATTGAACGGATATTGATGATCTTCCATCCAAACTTTTAACTCTTTCAACAACAATTTTACATTGCGTTTGTTGCCAATAAAGTTATCATCCACCATAAACACACCCCGCCGCCAACCCAAATCATAGAGATAATCTAATTCGGCTAACAGTTGTGCAGGAGTTTTAGTTCGGGGTTTGCGTCCATACAAAACAATGATGTCGCAAAATTCGCACTGGAAAGGACAACCCCGCGAAAACTGCACGGACATCATATCATAGGCATTAAACTCTAATAAATCAAAGCGGGGAATAGGTGTCCCAGTGACATCAGGTTTTTCTGTAGCCCGGAAAACGCCAGATTTTTCTCCCCGTTGCACAGCTTCCACAAACATGGGTAAAGTCAGTTCCCCTTCATCAAGAATCAGGTAATCTGCCCCTGCTGCTTCCACTTCATGGGGTGTAGATGTGGGATAAGGCCCACCCAAAGCTACGGACTTACCACGTCTTTTTGCTTCCCGAATTTGATCTAGTAAGTCTTGTTTTTGGACAATCATGGCGGAGAAAATCACCATATCTGCCCATGCCCATTCTTCCTCTGTAGCGGCACGGATGTTACGATCTACAAGTTTGAATTCCCACTCTTGGGGTAAAATTGCCGCTACTGTCACTAAACCCAATGGTGGTAACAAAACTTTCCTATCAACCAATGCTAGGATTTTTTCATAGGACCAAAAGGTGCTTGGAAATATTGGATAAACTAGCAAAACACGCATAGTATCACCCCTCACGATTTATTTGTGATCTAACTGTAACTAAAATTAAGACTAATTGACTTTTTTATCAATTTGCCGTTAGGACTAAATTTTTTCTCTCAAAATGAATGTTTAAGCCTGTTATTGCGTGCAAAATTAGGCTGAGTAAATTGCTAAGACAGTGCGTCATCTGATTCTCTTACCATATCTGCTATTGCTTTTTCAGAAGCCCGATATAAACGAATACCGTTTTTAACAACCTCAGAAATCGCTTCGCGTTGTGATAATAGCTTTTGAGGGATAGGAAGGGTTAAAAGAACTGATTCAATAAATCTTGGATGATGTCCGCCTTCTTGTGATGCCTTAAGTACTTCCTGAATCCTGCTAGAGAGCAAGAATGGGACTAAAAATGCTATGGGTAGCTCATCAATTGAACGTAAGATAAAAAATTCAGTAGAACATAGGATTCGAGTATTTTGAGTATTAGCTATCTCTTTGTCAATAAATGCTACTTGACGTAAATATGGTCGAAGTCGAGAAATAATAACGTCCCCAGTCATTAGTTCCTTCTTAGCACTACCAATCTCTGTACCCACTACTGGCCGTTTTTTACCGATAACAATACCTTCTCGTACATCAGATGTATCAAGAACCAAGCATTCACCAATTTCAGCAGAGGGTTGAATCATTTTTCTAGCAGAAATAATGATTTCACCAAGTTCAATTACTTCAGATTCCTTTGTATCAAGTTTTCTTCGAGGATCGTATCTTTCTGGAGCGAGAATTACTGGTGAAGCCAAACGCGCTCTTGATTTGATTGAAATTAAAGCCATTCCTATTCCTCAAAGTTAATTTTAAAGTTAATATTTTCCTGAGTTAAAAATTTTAAAAAAGTCTCAGTTATTTCTAGGAAATCATGATCTACTGTATCCCAATTATTGCCCATATCTAGACAAGATTCCCGTAAAATAAATTGTCCTTTAGAATTTTTTCCGTCTTTTTCACTGATTGCAAAAAAGATATTGTAATCCGGCGAAAGCTTCGCTAAAGGATAATTTTTTTGAAGAAATAAAATGCTAGCTTTCTGATGAGTATGAGGAAGAAAAGTGTTCCTTCCCAATCCTATAACAGCAAGAACCCTTGCTTTCTTTAAAACCCATTCACGTAAAATACGAAATGAGTTACCTGCAAATTTATTGTGTGGCAAGACTATAGCTAAACGACCACCAGGTTTCAAAAGCTCAAGACAACGTTCAACAAAAAGTACATCTCTTTCAATTTGCGACTTTCTATTTGCAACAGTATAGCAATCTAAAAATTGTTTCTCTCTAATTTCACCAGCAAAAGGAGGGTTTGTAAGAATAACATCAAATCCTTTATGTCGCTTCATTCGGCTACGACATACATCTTCTATAGTGAGACTTGGATCGTCTGTATTATTAAAGAGTCCAACTATTGGAGGTTTTAATAAACTATTAAGTCGAATTATGTTGGTACTTCCATCCCCTGCAAGTACCATTAAAGCCTTAGCAACTCGTATAGCTCTAGCATCAATGTCAAAACCCCATAACTTTTCACGGCAAAAACGCTGAAGCTCTTCTCCGTTATTTATTCCCTCATTTCTTCTAACAAACCTCAGTGCATGAAGAAGAAAACCTCCTGAACCACAAGCTGGATCAAGAATGGTTTCGCATGAAGCCGGTTGTAAAATTCGTACACATAGTTCTACTACGTGTCGTGGGGTAAAGTATTGTCCTTTTGCCCCCTTAGCTGCCTTAGAGACTATGAATTCAAAGAAACTATCGATAACGTCAAGGCTATCATTTGAGATGCTGTGCCTCGAAATAGCATCTACACAAATAGAAAGATGTTCAGGTGTGAGTCTTGACTTAACTTCGTCAAGAACTCCAGTCCATTCCTTTTCAGCTTGACGCATGAGCTTGGCTATGGCTTCAAATGTAGCTTCATCGGTGCTGTAACGATGAAATTTCGTCTGTTGGCTTCGTTCGTCCCACAGCTTGGCTATGAGCAGTTTGAAAACTTCTTCAAATTCGTCCTCACCAGAATTAGCAAGAACAAGCTCCTCCATGCGAAGGAATAACGATTCGAGATTCCCTTTTTGATTGTGATGTCTTTTAGCCATGCTAATTCCTTTGAACCTTTCTGAGTATCGATTGAAATAGGATAACTGTCAAGATAACAGACGCGAGTCTATCAATATGCGATTTTGGGGTATTTCCCAGAGAGATTAATGATTAATGGCAGGAGCAGATGACATTCTCTCCCCTCTACGCATAATCTAAATTCGCATATTCCTTATTCTATGTCAGGAGTACATGACCCTCTTTATATCGAGTTTATTGCTCACCTTCGTAATGCGCGCAAGGGACGAAATCTTTCTCAGCAGCAGCTTGGTGAAAAATTGGGCAAGGATCAGACTTTTATTTCAAAGGTTGAAACGTGTGAAAGACGGATTGACGTAATTGAAGCGGTAAAATGGTGTGCTGCATTAGGTGTTCGCTTAGAGGATGTCCTCCCTTCCGAAATAAGCAAACAAATTCAGAGGGAAGAGGAATAGTTATGAGTAATCGTATATCAAGTGATGATTTAGCTGAACTAAAAGAGCAACTTAAGCCTTTGATAGGACAGCGTTTTAGAAGCCTGTGTTTACCTATAGTAGCAATTGCTGCATTTGAACCATCTCAAATAGGTACAATTGTCGGCACTTTAATGGATGCACTGATTCCTCATCTCGATATCAAAGGTCTCGGACTTGAGAAACATGAAGGTATATTAGGAGAAAGAGAGGGTTATCCCGATTATAAACATGAGTCTGGGAAGCGGTTAGAGCTAAAGTTGCTCTATGTAGATAACCCTGATCTTAAAATGAAGAAACCGCCTACACCACGTGAACCATCAGCTCGCCTTACCCAAAAAGTCACCGTAAAAAATGTTGATCCTGATCTGGATGCGCTGCTTCTTATAGCTTATCGGATAGAAGTAGATGATTTAAACCCAGATGCAGCAGTTCCGCGTATCATTGATCTTGAATTATTCTCTATGATTGAGCTTGTTGAAGCACGTGACAAGCGTATGACAGATGGCTCTGGAAGGTGGTTTGGAAACTATGAAACACCAACTATTTTAAGTCGAATTGGACAGGAGAAAGTTAGGAAAAATATACCTCTAGATACAAGCATATACGGTCGCAAGGAATCTGAAGGTAAGGATTTTAATGAAGATACTAATTTTGGGAAGTTGAAGAGGATACCACACCCTAAGCTTCAGAAGTTTCTAGGCAAATATAAATTACCTGTAGGATCTGAACAACTTTCTCTAGATGCGGTAGTTGATGAGTTAATTAAAATAGACGAATATGAACTTCAAAATGAAGAGTGAGTATATATGGTAATCCGTGAGCAATTAATCCAAGAACTCGAAAAAACTCCTGATGATATTGTACAACTTTTACTAGATTATTTACATCGTGTGAAAGCTACACGCAAAGATCATCCCTGAGCCAAATTTGCAGGGATTTTAAGCGACGCAGAAGCAACAGAGATAAAACAATCAATTGCTGAATGTCGGCAGGTGGATAAAAATGAGTGGTGAAATTGCTTTAGATCCCACTTTCCGCACTTCATTTTGTAATACGCGAATATTTCCATAATTTTATTTTTTATCGTTCAATAAAACACATATTTTATCCATCATTTTAGGTATTAATATTGAACAATCTAAGCCTTATTAGGAATAATTCTTGAAAAGATGGATACTACATTGTGAAGTGCGGAATATGGGTAGATACTTCTGTTGCAGTTCGTTTTTTAAATGGTGACACTGCAATTATTGAAAGAGTGTTAACATTACCAGAAGTTATTTTACCTTTAGTGGTAGCAGGAGAATTGTTATTTGGGGCTGAAAATTCATCCCGTCCATTGCAAAATTTACCGCGTTATCTGGAGTTTATTTCCACTTGTACCGTTACCGTTGTACCTTTGGGAAGAGAAACAACTTCTATCTATGCTCATAACTCACTAACTATAATTATAGTAACTCAAGTTGCTAGTTATCTAGTTGAAGCTGGTAATGGGTAATTTGTAACAGGTAATTTGTGATAAAATCTTTTTTTTTCATCCTGTTCATCTTTAATCCTGGACATCCTGATTCTGACAATTATTAATTAGTATCTAGCAAATAAATCATGCAACTTCTTCTCTTTGGGCAAAATTATCCTCATCATCAATAATAATAGGATCATCTTGACAACTACCATAAGTTTGTTCAAAAAAACCAGGAGGCCAGCCTAATTCCTCTGGTGATTTTTGCTGAGATTTACCTTTTGTGGATATATCATGTTTTTGTGACTTGAACTGTAAAAACTCAATAAAATTTAAAACCTCCTCCTGTTGTTGAGGGGTTAGATTTTGGACTATTTCTAAAATAGATTTTTGCCTTTCTACTGCTTGAGTCATAATTAAAAATCCTCCTCCTCTAAATTTACAACTATTGTAGGTTAGCTAGATGCAAGGAAACTCCACACTATGATTTATTTTATCTAATGTGTTCGGTTGTGGCGGGATATAACGAGAGCGATAGCGCAAGCGCTGACTTGTCAGTTCGCCATAAAGCGCAGAATAACCGAATCTCTTGATAAACTAGAGAAAACATCAGACTATCTGAGCAACTTATCTTATGTTTGCTGAAACCTCCTCAAGATATGTAACACGCAATCCTGAAATTTTAGGTGGAGAGCCAATTATTACAGGAACTCGTACATCCATCCGTGCTATTGTTGGTTTATGGCGATTAGGAATTATGCCAGAAGAAATTCCTAATCATTTACCGCATTTAACACTAGCACAAGTATTTGATGCCTTGAGTTTTTATTTAGATCATCAAGCAGAAATTAATGATTATATTGAACGAAATCAAATACCTAATGAATTAGTACATCCTGCTGTGAAAGCTGCATTAGTCACAGTATGACTATTTTTGCTGCACTTTATATAGATGAGGATATGTCCGCATTAGTCGCCACCCTTTTGCGTTCTCGTGGTTTGGATGTGACAACCGTTCTTGAACAGCTATTATATGCCTAATTCCTGTGAAAAATTCAGATCACCCTCATAACCATGAACATTAACCTTCAGCTTATTCTAACTCGCCTGAAACAAGAACTCACTGACCTGTATGGCGAACTGACAAGTCAGCGCTTACGCTATCGCTTGCAACACCTTACCCTTTTTGGCTCTCAAGCCCGTGGTGATGCAGAACCCGGATCAGATATAGATGTGTTGGTAGTGCTGAAGCCTCCTGTTAACCCCGGAGAAGAAATCAAACGCACGGGTAAAGCGATCGCTGATCTTTCCCTAGAATATGATGTTGTCATTAGCTGTCTTTTCATGGACGAAACCCACTATCAAACCCGCAACGGCTCTTTGCTTCGTAATATCCGTAAAGAAGGCGTTCTTCTATGACAGAGGAACAACGGGAACTCCTTCTCAAAGCCCAACAGAGTTTAGAAGCTGCAAAACTCTTAACTTATATCTCCCGGTTCGCCCATTTTTGCGAGAGTTAGAAGAATTCTACTCAGGAGTAAAAG
>JBAXRM010000104.1:0-17068 GCA_037131225.1 Nostocales cyanobacterium ELA583
ATTAAGTCTTTAAAGTCATTAATATCTGACATTCTTCCTGTTCCCAGTTAAGAGTCCCTGTTCCCTCCAGTTTAGCATACTAAGTCCGGTAGAGAAATTATAAGATAATTAGCGCGGTATCTCCAGAAATTGAGGAAAATGAGATGAGTTTATTAAAAGATCAGGTTGCAATTGTCACAGGTGCATCACGGAGAATTGGTAGAGCGCTAAGTAGATATTTTAGCTAATTAGGGCTAGGTTCGCTTTGGGTACTTTTTCAGCAAACCCTAAATAAAAATTAAAAGCTTAAAACCCATCTGTCTGGGCTTTGCCTATGTAGAAGCGGTTTTTAAGCGCCGATTTAACCTCACAAAAACAGCAACAGTTATAATTTAATAATATTTCTATTATGAAAGGTTAGGCTATGAATCAGCAATTGGTTGATTCCCTTGTGCAAGTAATTGAGGCACTTTCCCCAGAAGAAAGGAAACTTTTGGAAAGTCGTCTTAAACTCAATGCTGTGCAGCAAACACCGGGAATTTGTAGTGGTCAGCCGCGAATTAGGAATACACGCATTCCTGTCTGGACTTTGGTTTCATTTCGGCAACAGGGCGCAAATGATACAGAATTGTTGCAAAATTATCCTAGTTTGACATCAGAAGACTTGATAACAGCTTGGGATTATTACGAACAACATCGTTCAGAAATTGATCTCACCATAACTGCTCAAAATGAGGATAATTGATGGTGAGATTGTATACTGATGAAAACTTTCCTCTAGAAATTATTCGACAATTACGGCTGATAAAATATGATGTGCTTACTTCCTATGAAGCAGGACAAGCAAATCAAGGAATACCAGATGATGAAGTTTTAGCGTTTGCGACTCAGGAGAAACGAGTTTTAGTTACGCTAAATCGAGATGATTTCATTGCACTTCATCGCACGGGAATTTATCATACTGGCATTATTATCTGTAAAGATGATCGGGATTATTTAGGACAATCTCAAATATTGCACTTCCCGGTGTTATGAGGTACAAGAACCCCACCCCCAACCCCCTCCCCGCAAGCGATGAGGGGGCTAAGATGTACCTCACAAGAGCGGAAACCGCTGTATTGCATAATTGTTTGAGTGAAAATCCAGATTTTGCTAATCGGCTAATTAGAATTAAAAAAAATAATCAACCGAAATCAGGAATACAGGTTTTCATTTACCAAGAATACTAAAGTCAATTCTATAACGACGCAATCCAAGAGCGATCGCATGATCAGCATTTTCATCTTAAAATTATAAGATAATTAGCGCGGTATCTCCACAAATTGAGGAAAAATAGATGAGTTTATTAAAAGATCAGGTTGCAATTGTCACAGGTGCATCATGGGGAATTGGTAGAGCGATTTTTCTATAAAATTAGACTGGTTTTAGGTTGGTTGCTCAAACAAATGATATAATGATATTTAATTATTATTTATCAATGAGAATATGTTAAAATACCTAACGATTACGGAAGCGCAAGAGCAACTTTTAGATTTACCAGATGATATAAAAGAAGAGCCAATAATTATTACCAAACATGGTAAACCAGTAATAGCAGCAATTAGTTTTGAGCAATATGAATCTTTACTAGAAACTCTGGCAATTTTATCTGATAAAGAATTTACCCAGCAACTACAAGAAAGTATAGCTCAAGGAGAGAGGGGAGAAACTATTAATTGGTATGATACAAAACTCAAACTCGGACTCTGATTTACCACAACCCGATAATATTGAATTTCAAATCCAGTTAACACCTCTAGCAATAGAGATGTTAGCAAATATTAAAGATAAACGTCACCAGCAAGCGATAAGTTCACGTATTGATAAGTTAAAAATAGACCCAGAAAAACAGGGAAAACCTTTAACTGGAAAGCTGACCAATTATCGCAGTGTTAGGGCTGTTAGTCAACGCTATCGGATACTTTATAAAGTAGAACTTGATCAAGTGGTGGTTTTAGTAGTTGGTGTTGGCTTACGAAAAGAAGATGATAAAGGGGATATTTATAATCTCTTCCAGAAGTTATTATAGAAATTTTATTGAATTAACTATTTTTAACTGGCTTTAATAATTCAATAGTTTCTTATAACCATAAATTGTTATATTCTTACTTTTCTATCTAGATAAAAGCAAATTCGTTCACTCCTCACCAAATTATTCTAAGATAATTAGCGCGGTATCTCCACAAAATTGAGGAAAAATAGATGAGTTTATTAAAAGATCAGGTTGCAATTGTCACAGGTGCATCACGGGGAATTGGTAGAGCGATCGCTCTCCAACTAGCATCACAAGGCGCAAAAGTAGTTGTCAACTACGCTAGTTCCAGCACCGCAGCAGATGAAGTAGTCGCAGAAATTACAGCAGCAGGAGGAGAAGCGATCACTCTCCAAGCAGATGTTTCTCAAGAAAATCAAGTAGATACACTCATTAAAACCACCTTAGAAAAATTCCAGCGCGTGGATATCTTAGTCAACAATGCAGGGATTACCCGTGACACCTTGCTATTAAGAATGAAATTAGAAGAATGGCAAACAGTCATAGATTTAAACTTGACTGGGGTATTTTTATGTACAAAAGCCGTTAGTAAAATTATGCTGAAACAACGTTCTGGGCGGATTATTAATATTGCTTCCGTCGCTGGACAAATGGGCAATCCTGGACAAGCCAACTACAGCGCTGCCAAAGCAGGTGTAATTGGCTTTACCAAAACCGTCGCTAAAGAACTTTCTTCCCGTGGCATTACTGTCAATGCTGTTGCCCCCGGTTTTATTACCACCGACATGACCAGCGATATCAAAGCTGACGGTATCCTGCAATATATCCCACTGGGGCGTTTTGGTAAACCAGAAGAAATTGCCGGCATGGTGAGGTTTTTAGCATCTGATCCCGCAGCAGCTTACATTACAGGACAAGTATTTAACGTTGATGGTGGTATGGTGATGTAATTTGTCAGTTGTCACTCGATTTTGGATTGACGATTTTGGATTGACAATTTTTCCGTCTTGAAGGACGGGGCTTGTACCAAATTTTTTTAATCTAAAATCTAAAATCTAAAATCTAAAATTCCCGGTCAGTAGGAAGAATTTATTCTTCTATTCTCTGTTCCCTGTTTCCTGTTTCCTGTTCCCTATTATTTAACATTCTTTGCCAAACGGTAAAGCCTAACAGCAAGATAATACCGACAGCAGTAGTCAGCATTACTGATAAACTCATCCCCTGGACTCTCATAGCCAGCAAATTACAACCCAAAGTAATAGACCATAAGATAAAAGCCGCATTGCGTTGGGATAGTCCCCAAGCCAACAAGCGGTGATGGATGTGGTCTTTACCTGGTGTACTCAGAGGGTTTTTCCCTGCCATGAGCCGACGGACAAACACTTGAGTAGTGTCAATAACTGGCAACAGCAGAAACAAAACTGTAGGTATCAGAGCATAGATTGTATTTAGTTGGAGTTTGCCTAAAATGCTGGTCGCTGCTAATACATAGCCAAAAAAGTATGCGCCAGCATCACCCATAATAATCTTTGAGGGGTGAAAATTATGACGTAAAAAGCCCAGGGCAGCCCCGCCCAAAGCCGCTAAAACTAAAGTTGCCGCAGCGCGATTATCAAACTGGGCAGAAACTCCTAACAAACTGATAGCAGTAATAAAGCTGATTCCACCAGCCAAACCATCCATCCCATCCATGAGGTTAACAGCATTAGTGATCCCCACCACCCACAGCACAGTTAACGCCATAGATAGGAGAGAATCAATCGGTGTACCAAAGGCAACTTTGATGCTAATACCATTACCAACCAGCAAAAGTGCTGTTGTTACTTGCGCCCATAATCGCACAGATGGAGGTAAACCAAATTGGTCATCAATAAAGCCCACCAGCACTAAAATTGAACCACCGAGGAGAATCGTTAAGACCTGAGCCAAAACCCCTTGCAGTTCGATAGGTCGTAACAGACTAGCTAAGACTAAAGCCGCAATTACTCCCGCGTAGATTGCCAAACCGCCAGCATTAGGTAAAGGTTCTTGATTTAGCCGACGGGCATTGGGTTGATCTGCCCAACCTACCTCTAGGGCAAATTTGCGAATTGTGGGAATTAAACGCCAGGTGACAACCAAAGCCAATAGAAATGTAAATAATACAGCCAACCAGCCGGAGCCGCTAGGGTCAGCAATGCCAAGGGATTTAAGGAAATTTTCTATGTTCATCTGCTCCCAAGACAATCATTAGTTTTATGGTCAAACATAAGTATCAACTGTTAATATTAATCAATTTTGGAATTTTGATTGTTAATCTAATTTGTGGAAAGGGATTAGCACTCTTGGTCAGTGAGTGCTAAATTGTCTAATGGAAGCAATGGAAAAATAAAACATGACTAAGATTATTGCATTTAATGAAGAATCGCGACGGGCATTAGAAAGAGGGATTAATGCTCTGGCAGATGCAGTGAAAATCACTTTAGGCCCCAGAGGTCGTAATGTCCTACTAGAGAAAAAATTTGGTGTTCCCCAAATTGTTAACGATGGTATCACTGTTGCCAAAGAAATTGAATTAGAAGATCCTCTAGAAAATACTGGTGCTAAACTTATTCAAGAAGTGGCATCAAAAACTAAGGATATAGCTGGCGATGGGACTACTACTGCCACAGTTCTAGCACAAGCCTTGATTAAAGAAGGTTTAAAGAATGTTGCGGCTGGGACAAATCCCATTAGCTTAAAACGGGGTATTGATAAAACCGTTGAGGCATTGGTACAAGAAATTACCAGAATTGCTAAACCAGTAGAAGGAAGTGCGTTGGCATCGCCCGCCGCAGGCATCGCTCAAGTTGCTACAGTTTCCGCTGGTAATGATGTTGAAGTGGGACAAATGATCGCACTGGCAATGGAGAAAGTGACTAAAGATGGTGTAATCACTGTTGAAGAATCTAAATCCTTCACCACTGAACTAGAAGTAGTTGAAGGGATGCAGATTGACAGAGGTTATATCTCTCCCTACTTCATCACCAACAACGAACGGATGACAGTAGAGTTTGAAAATGCTCGCATCTTGATTGTTGATAAGAAAATTAGCAGTATTCAAGATTTAGTTCCGATCTTGGAAAAAGTTGCCCGTTTAGGTCAACCTTTACTGATTATTGCTGAAGATGTAGATGGTGATGCTTTAGCAACTCTGGTTATCAATAAAGCTCGTGGTGTATTGGCGATCGCTGCTATTAAATCTCCTGGTTTTGGTGAACGCCGCAAAGCTATGTTAGAGGATATTGCCATTCTCACCGATGGACAAATGATTTCTGAAGACATTGGCTTGAGCTTAGATACCGCTACTTTGGAAATGTTGGGAACTGCTGAAAAAATCTACATTGACAAAGAAAATACCATCATTGTGGCTGGTAATTCTGCTAAACCAGAAATCCAAATCCGGATTGAGCAAATTCGTAAACAGTTGGCGGCAACTGATTCCGATTATGATACCGAAAAATTGCAAGAACGCATTGCTAAGTTAGCTGGTGGTATTGCCGTGATTAAAGTCGGTGCAGCTACAGAAACCGAACTCAAAGACAAAACATTGCGGATTGAAGATGCACTTAACGCTACCAAAGCAGCGGTAGAAGAAGGAATTGTGCCTGGTGGTGGTGCAACCTTAATTTATCTATCTAGCAAGATAGATGCTATTAAAAACAGCCTCACTCCTGAAGAAAGAATTGGTGCTGATATTCTTAAAAAAGCTTTAGAAGCTCCCCTGTGGCAAATTGCAGACAACGCTGGAGCAGAAGGTTCTGTAATTGTTGCCAGAGTTCGGGAAACTGATTTGAATATCGGTTACAACGCAGCTACAGGCGAATTTGAAGACTTAATTGCTGCTGGTATTATTGATCCTGCAAAAGTGGTTCGTTCCGCTTTACAAAACGCTGCTTCTATTGCCGGTATGGTACTAACCACCGAAGCCATTATTGCTGAAAAGCCTCAGAAACAATCCGCTGGCGCTCCTGATGGTGGCATGGGCGGCATGGGTGGCATGGGCGGCATGGGTGGCATGGGCGGTATGGGCGGTATGGGTGGCATGGGCGGCATGGGCGGCATGGGTATGTTCTAATTTGCCATTCACCCACATCCATAATTACAGCACTTCCCGGTGTTATGAGGTACAAGAACCCCACCCCCAACCCCCTCCCCGCAAGCGATGAGGGGGCTAAGATGAATTACCCACCTCTGGAAACAGTAGGGGTGGGTTTTTTTATGACTCTGGTGACTCTGGTAGAGTCTTAGTTAATATCTTCTTTTAATAGCATTGTTTCCAAAAGGAACAGTCAAAACATCCGTATCTTGTGGTAAGGCTGCACTGGACATTTCATAATTATGCTCAATTGAAAACGGTAAAAATTCAGGAGAATTTATTTTAGCAAAGCAAGTTGTTAAACATTTCCAGCATGATTAAATTATTTTAAATACAGTCAGCAAGGAAAAGGTATTAAATAAGTATTTCCAAAAAGTGATTGAAGGTACTTCCACAGCAGATGAAATAGCAAATCTTCTTAAAGGATAATTTATGAAAGAAATGGAAATCCTAAAAAACTTATATTCTCAAGACTTAGAAACTAGAAAAAACTGGTATTCCCAGGTAGCAGAAGCTTATAATAAATTCAGACCCCATTATCCACAAGAAATTATTAATGGTGCTGTAGAAATAGCTCAACTTGACAGCAATTCTCAGATGCTAGAATTAGGTTGTGGTCCGGGAAATGCAACTGTATCATTTGCTCAATTAGGCTTTTCCATGATTTGTCTAGAACCGAGTTTAGCAGCTTGGAATTTAGCAAGAAAAAATTGTGCAACGTATCCACAAGTAGAGATTCATCAAACTACCTTTGAAGAATGGGAACTAGAACCTGGAAAATTTGATGCTGTTTTAGCTGCAACCTCTTTCCATTGGATTAATCCTGAATTTGGTAATAGTAAAATTGCTCAAGCTTTACGGAATGATGGTAATTTAATTTTGCTGTGGAATATGACACCCCAACCAGAATATAAAATATATCAAAGTTTTCGGGAAGTCTATCAAAAATACGCTCCAGTTTTAGATAGATATGAAGATATGCAAACCCAAAAAGAGATAGTTCAAGCTTTAGGACAAAAAGCTATTAATTCAGGTAAATTCCAAAATTTAGTTACCGAACAAATTATTTGTCAAGTTAATTATGAAATAGATGATTTTTTCTTACTTTTAAGCACATACACACCATATATAAAACTAGATATAGAAACCAGAAATTGCTTATTTACAGAATTACGTAAAAAGATAGAAAATAACTCTGATAAAAATATTCAAATCAATTATGTATCGGCTTGTCAAGTTGCTAAAAAAAAGTAGAGACATTATTCTCAAACATCTCTACTTTTTGGGTGATATGAATGTTAAATTATTTACTCACCCTCTACCAAAGCCCGATATTCATCTGCGGTCATAGCGTCCTCTATTTCAGCAGCATCATTAATACGCACTTTAATTAACCAACCGTCACGATAGGGATCATCAGCTATTTCTTCAGGATCGTTAATTAAGGATTCATTCCTTTCTACAACTGTACCGCTGATTGGTGACTTCAATTCTTCCACGGCTTTTACTGATTCAACTGTGCCAAATTTGTCTCCTAAATTAATAGCGTCACCAATTTCTGGCAATTCTAAAAAGACAATATCACCTAATTGATCAACAGCAAATTCAGAAATACCGATAGTAGCAATGTCGCCATCTAGACGAACATATTCATGAGAATCTAAGTAGCGCAAATCCTGGGGATATTCAAAAGACATATCACTTTCTCTTCTACGTTAAAAAATAGTGTTACAAGAGTAACCTAAAACAAATTATTCCTCAAAAACAACAAAGGTGATCAATTAGTAACACGATTCTTGGAGCGATAAAATGGGCGTTTCACAACTACAGCGGGATAAGCTTTGCCACGAATTTCCACATCTAGCTGCTGCTTGAGGGTTGCTAACTGGGTGGGAACATAAGCTAAAGCTATAGGATAACTAAGTGTAGGTGAGAGTGTACCACTTGTTACTTCTCCTACAACTTTATCTGATGATAATACAGAGTAGCCGTGACGGGCAATATTCCGTCCTTGTGTTTGTAAACCTACGAGTTTACGGGTTACTCCCTGGGCTTTTTGCTGTGTTAAAACTTCCCGACCAATAAAATCACCTTTAGTCTCTAAATGTACTAGCCAACCCAAGCCAGCCTCTAGAGGTGTGGTATTATCGTCAATATCTTGCCCATAAAGTGCCATTGCAGCTTCTAAGCGCAAAGTATCTCTACAACCAAGTCCGCAAGGAATAACACCAACCTTATATAGGGCTTGCCACAAGTCTATACCCACTGATAAATCTACCATCACCTCAAAACCATCTTCGCCAGTGTACCCTGTCCGGGCGAGGAATGCGTGTTTTCCGAAAATAGTCGTTTCTAAATGCCCGAAAGCCTTAATGGGTGATAAGTCACTTGTTACTAAGGATTGGAGATGATTAGTAGCTGTTGGTCCTTGAACAGCAATTAAAATTTTATCCTGTGAAAGGTCTTGAAATTGGACTACATCAAGATCAAGATGTGCCAAAATCCATGTTTTATCTTTATTGGTAGTTGAGGCGTTAACAATAATTACTAACTTTTGCGTATCAGTACTGTCTTTGCTTTGGTAGTAAATAATTATGTCGTCAATAATTCCGCCTTGAGGATTTAGCAATACGGTATATTGCGCTTGTCCAGGTTGTAAACGACTCAAATCGGAAGGAACTAAATACTCAAGTTGGGAAATCAGATTTTTACCTTGGAGGATAAATTTGCCCATGTGAGAAATATCGAACATTCCAGCATTATTTCTGACAGCATGGTGTTCTTGGCTGATACTGCTATATTGTATGGGCATTTCCCAGCCCCCAAAGCTGGTAAATCTGGCTTTGAGTTCTACACCCATTTGATATAAAGGGGTTCGCGCTAGAGAGGGGGTAATATTTTCTTGATTAGCCACAGATGGTTATTTATATTTACGTGGGATTGCACCTCAACATTTATCTATCCTACGAGATCGCTGTTAATTTAGCAGAAAATTACAAGCTGCATCCTTCCTGCGGTTTAATGATTAATAGTGGAATTGTTGAGATTTATTAAGCAAAATTATGAAGTATCGCCCAATATTGGCTAGTATAATTTTAGCCCTAGTGTTGTTTGTGTCTCCCTTATCAGCGCAAGCTGCAAGTTCTTCCAGTGTGACTAATTCTCTTTTGCATAAGGGAGAAATTGGACAGGACTTTTCTGGACAAAATTTAATTGGGATTGAGTTTACAAGTGAGAAGTTAGAGAATGCTAACTTTAAAAATGCTGATTTACGTGGTGCTGTATTTAACGGTGTTTTATTAACTGGTGTTAATTTTCACGGTGTAGATTTTGGCCAAGGTATTGCTTATTTATCAAAATTCAAAGATTCTGATTTAAGTGATGCAATCTTTACAGATGCCATGATGTTGCGTTCTATCTTTGATCAGGTTGATGTTACTGGTGCTGATTTTACCAATGCAATTCTAGATATGATACAGGTAAAAAAAATCTGTATTAATGCCAGTGGTGTAAATTCTAAAACTGGTGTAGATACTCGTCAATCTTTAGGATGTAAGTAAAAACCCCATATCCCCTTCATTAATCAGAAGGGGCGTTAAGAATAATTGAGTAATTCTTAAATTCTTGTATCTATGCTAAAAGGATATTTTACAATTTTTATACCTTCTAGTCTGTGGATAATCCACATAAAATTCCATGTCTAAAAAAGCTGTATTATCTTATGTCGTAGATCGGAATACAGGTCTATGGAAAGCCTTAAGCGGTTGCAGTGCTTCCCAACAACAAATTTCCGGTTCTCAAGTTTACAATAGTGAGCGATTTACAGAAGCAGAATTACCACCACAGGTTGATCTGCGTCCTTTCATGACTTCCGTAGAAAATCAAGCTGGCTCTAACAGTTGTACAGCTAATGCAGTTGTAGGCGGGTATGAGTATATCATGAATCGTGTAGGAGAAGAAGTTGATTTTAGTCGTCTTTTTGTCTATTACAATGCCCGAGAGCTAGGACTAGAACATTTTGGTCAAGATAAAATTCAAGACCAAGGAAGTAGCATTACTTTAGCATTGATGAGTTTACAGGAAAAAGGTATTTGCCATGAATCAACCTGGGCTTATGAAGTTACAGACAATGGCAAAGTCAGAAACGTTAATACTAAACCAATTTATGATGCCTATGAAGAGGCTACTGAACTCCTAAGTGTTTCTGATTTCCAATGGGAAACCCCAGAACAAGTTCCTGTGGATCTTCATGCTATGAAACATTGTTTAGCAGAAGGTTATCCTTTTGTTTTTGGACTCACTTTGTTTAAGTCTTTTGATCGTGTTACCAACAAAGGAAGAGTTCCAATACCAGATTTAGCCAGTGATGAAGGCAGGCAAGAACATGGTAAACACGCTATGCTTTGCGTGGGTTATAAAGATAGCGCTGAAGTCTTTATTGTCCGTAATTCATGGGGGGAAGAGTGGGGAGAAGAAGGCTACTGCTATATCCCTTATGAGTATATGACTAACCCAAATTTATGTTTTGAATGCTGGAAAATTAAAGGAACAACTGACTTCGATTTAACTGCGGATGTTTGGGTTGAAGAAGATGAGGATTTTGATGAAGATTTCTATGAAGAGGACGACGCAGAAGAAACAAATAATTGTTATTTAACTCTTGTAGAATCTATTGCTGTCATTTGTCTGTGTGGTGCCTCTGTAGATGGCCTATCTGATGAAGAATCAGAGTTATTAACTGGACTTTATGAAACTTATGAAATTGATACTGAACTTCTTGAGGAGAAAATCCAGGGTTTAATGGAAATCGGCGGGCTTGAACTCCTTTACAATGCGGCTTTACAAATTATTTTGGCGGAAGATGCAGCAGAGGAAACTTTCCAAATGTCGGTTGAATTTGCTCTTGCTGATGAATGTTTTAGTGATGAAGAATACGAATACTGGACTAAGTTAGCACAAAACTTAGAGCTTGATGAAGATAGGGCTACAGAACTATTTAATGAGGTTTTAGAGGAATATGATTATGAAACCTTAGACAGTCTATTTTAATCGTTTTAATCTGGCTATAGAAATATTAATTAGAGGATGTTTGAAAAGTTTTTAATGTATAAACAAACCCCTCTGGTAAACCTCTCCAGTATTACAGCGATTTCCAATCATATAAGGTACATCTTAGCCCCCTCATCGCACCCCCCTAAATCCCCCCGCAGCGGGGGGAAGAAAAGGATAAGCTTTTGATACTGGAGGGGGTTGGGGGTGGGGTTCTTGTTCCGGGTTTGATGACAATTTGCTGTAAATGTTATTCCTTTTCCCTCTCCTCTTAGGCCTCTTAGGAGAGGGTTAGGGAGAGGCTTTGAAACCCCCCTTCCCAATAATTAGTGAGACAGAATTAATTACACAATGTCATTGCGTAAGCGTTGCGTGGCGTTAGCCATATATGGAACGAAGTGAAATGAAGCAATTCCAAGGGTTGTGATTGCTTCCCTTCCCTCGCAATGACTGTAAATATTTTTGTCCAATTACCTGTGCTAATTCGTGGAATTTACGATCGCACCCAAACCTGTCAATGTTTCTAATTGGGATGAGGTTAAACCAGTAGCTTCATAAACATTCATACCTTCGTAGGGGCGATCGCTGGTTAATACTTGTATACATTTTGCCATATTCACATCCCAAATTCTAATTGTACTATCGGCGCTACCTGTGGCAAAAGTATCTTCATTCACGATAGTTAAACTAGTAACAGGTGCTTGATGATCAGTTAAAATATGGAGACATTTTCCTGATAATAATTCCCAGATTCTCACTGTAGTATCCAAACTAATAGTAACTATTAGTTGATCTTGTTTGATAAAAATTAGACCTACAACTTGAACAAGATGTCCTTTTAAAGAACCAAGAAAAGTATTACTTTCTAAATGCAAAATTTCCACTTTAGCATCATCACTACTAAAAGCGAGATAAGCATGATCTTGACTGAAACTTAAACCATTCCTGACATCATTAATATTAGATTTTTCCCTTTGAAAAATTTGATCTAAACAATTTTGTGAGAGATCATAAAGAAAAATTTGACCTGTTCTGGTATCTATGGCTAATAAATTACCATCATTTGACCAAACTAATTTCATAATTTCAGTAGTTGGCATTTCTAATTCATGATGATATTGATTAGTGCTATATTGCCAAAAATAAACTTTATTTCCTATCCCAGCTATCGCCAATAAATCTCCTTGGGGATGCCATGAAATAGAAAAAATCACATCTATAGGAGTTGACAAGATTTGTAAGCATTCTCCTGTTATACCATCCCAAAATTTAATAGTGCTATCGCTGCTACAACTAGCTAAAATTCTACCATCGGGATGCCATTGAACCACATGAATAGACCCTTTATGGACATTATTTAATTCTTGTAAAAGAGAGGCTTTTTTTACAGACCATAATCTAATTTTACCATCAGTACCACCACTGGCTAATACATTATTTTGGTTAATAGATAATGCCCAAATATGATTACTATAACCAGATAAAATTTTTAAATGATGACCACTTTCCACATCTACAAAAATTGTACATTCATTGTGTGAACCTGTAATTAATGTTTTACCATCAGGACTATAATCTAGGGAATTAACTGTTCCTTTTTGTTTTGTTAAATGTTTTACAATGCTTCCAGTAATCGTATCCCAAATCGTCAGAATTGATCCTGAAGCTGTGATAAAAGATTTACCAGTGGGATCAAAAGTAGCTGTAAAAATCATTAATGTTTGATTTCCTAAAGTGTACAAACATTGACCACTTTTTATTGACCACATTTCTAATTTACCATTAAAACTAACACTTAAAAGAAATTGATCATCCTTAGTAATTGATAATTTTTTTTACGCCAGTGACATGACTTTCAAAAGTTTTAATACATTTACCTTCAGCTAAATCCCATTGTTTAATTGTATGATCTAAACTAGCAGTAAATAAATATTTTTCATCGCCACTCAATTGTAAACTATTAATTGATCCTTGATGACCTTTTAAAATCTGATGTTGATTTTCCTGCCAATACCACAATTGTAAATAATTTGCACTTGTGCCAATCATAATTATTTTATTATCTTTACTAATAGTAACTGCATTAGGTTTATCTTTTTTTAATTCATAATTAGCTAGACAATTACCTGTATTTATATCCCAAACTTTTACAGTTTGATCATCAGAAGCACTAACTAATAATTTACCATCAGCACTGAATTTAAAATCCCAGATCAAATCTTGATGTCCAATTAATTTTAAGATTGTTTGTCCATCACTAAATCGCCATAAATGAATGATATTTTGAATATTAGAATTTGCTATAATCTCACCTTGGGGATGATAAGCTACTTTTAAAACCAGGGCAAGATTTTGGAGAAATTTCACATTTTTAAAGTCTGCATAACTAAAATTAACTCCTTTTACTGATATTTGTGATAAGTCGGTTTGCCAAATCGGTAATTCTGAAAAATCATAGTCTTTAAGAGGTAATTTTAGACTATTATAAATATTGATTAAATTGCCTACTCCATAATTTGCCATTACTGAATTTCTTAATTGATGGAGAATATTTTGTAAATGTTTTTGCAGACGAATTTTAACAGGAAAAGTTTGTTTTAATCTATCAACTAATGGCTCAATAATTAATCTTTTTTGCGTTTCTGTTACATATTCTTTAACGGTGGTTTTATTTAGGGAATATTTACCAAATAAATCTATTTTTAAATCAATTAATTCTTGATAGATTTCATTAATTAAATTATCTAATACATATTCCATAATTACAGCTTGTTGAGTATATTTTCCTTCTTTTTGTTCGATGAGCGATCGCCCAATTAAAGATTCTAAACTCTGTAATAATTCTGACTTAGCAATAGGCGGAAAAATATCTTGTTCCAATTCTTGAATAGATGTTAATTCTCGATTAATAGCTAACCAATTCATAATCGTTTTTTCCCCAGTGCTAAGACGGGTAAATTGTTCATCTAATAAACGATTTAGCCCATTAAAAATAAAAGTTTTCTCTAATAAAAATGTTTGAACATCACCATTAAATAAATCTTGAATTGAAGTTGCTATAATTTTAATAGCCAGGGGACTATTATCATATAAATTGGCTAAATATTGTTTATCTTCTAAATTTCCTTGAATATTTCTGGCTTCTAAAATACTTAGAGATGCTTCTAAACAACCTTGGATAATAATACTTTTTACCTTAGTTTCTTTTCCTTCTAAATAATTAACTTCGGGAGATTTTTCTCTGCTAGTAATAATAATACGACTTTGATGATTAGACTCTCCTAAAAAGCGAATCAACTTACCATAATTTTCAAAACCTGAACGATAATAACCAATTTTTCCTGATTCTAAAATTGTCTCAAAATTATCTAATAAGATTAAACAATGATGATTTTGCAGAAAGGTTAATAAATCTTCAGTTTTTCCTTGTAAATTTTCTGATTTTGAAATAACAGTAACTAGATCAGTTATTAAAGTCTTTAAAGGAGGTGCATTACGCAGCGATCGCCAAATTATTACTTCAAAATTTTCTTGATATTGTTGAGCAAACTTAACACTTAAAGCAGTTTTACCAATACCGCCCAGCCCTAATAAATTAATTAAACGATTATCATGATGAAAAATTACATCTTTAAGTTGTTTGATTTCTTCATTTCTACCATAAAATTTCTCTAAAATTGGACAAGCATTCCAATCTATAATTTTTATTTTTTGATGTATTTTTTGACTTTGGTTAATTTCTGCTTGATATTTTTCTGTAATAATCGTGTGAAAATTCTTTTTGGTAATTTTAGTATTGAGATATTGGGATAATAATTGCCATAATTCCGCAGCAACCCGCTTAACATAATTAGCATCATAACTAAGTTCTTCAGCAATTTCAGAATAACTCTTTTCTAATAAAACTTCTTTTAAAATTAATTCCATTATCGGAGTTAAACTATCTGGAGGAATGATAGTTTTCAGATAATTAATAACTTGTTCAAAATCATTGATTAATAACATATAAGTAAGTATAGGTGGGCTTAATTAATTGTTAGATCGTAGAATAGGCTTCTAGGCTGTGGACAGACAGGATACCAGCAAGCTTTATATCGGTATCAAGACAAGTGAGGTATATTGAAGCCTTATTCAGCAAGCTTTGTAGGGCTTATTTTACACCTCATACGACTGAATACTGCTATATGAGATTTCTTTGATCCAAAATCAGCCAGTAATTTTTGATCATAATTTTCCTCAAAAAGTAACTTTTTTAGAATAAAAAGTAACTTTTTTAGAAATTTAAGTAACCTTTATACATTTACATGATTAGTCTCTTGCATCATAGTGTAATAAATACCAGCAATTCCAAATTCAGAGTGTAGTCAAACAGGCAAAAGTCTGGAAGTGCTTACTGGAAAGAGGTTTCATGTCAATATTTAGAATCAACGTAACGCTCTATTGAGTGATTGATCAAGTTTATTTGCCGGTTATTTACTTTCCAAGAAACAAAGACCTAATGGCAACGGCAACAACTCGCACAGGACTTAGAGGATGAATGAACAAGTTTTTAATGTATAAATAAACCCCTCTTGTAAACCTCTCCCCGACGCGGGGAGAGGCTTTGAAACCCCCATTCCCTGGTAGGGAAGGGGGGCTGGGGGGTTAGGTTATTGGAAATTATTGGTTTTATCTAATACTTTATGGCTAACGCCACGCTATGCCTGATGCCTCCGGCTCCCGCAGGGATACGGCACACTTCGTGAACGCTATCAAACAACCTCTTAAAGTGTTTACCACGATTCTCGATAAAACCTATCAAACAGGCCGAAAAGTGGCTCTTGATTTCAAATCAAACATGAAGATTGTTTTTGATGAATTCTTGCCGCAATGGAATTACACCGCTAAACCAGAATTACAGGTTATTTAATCCACGATCCTAACCTCTTTAAAATCAACAGTAGCAACGGTGCTGTCACCTCCAAAACTGCTTTTGTTAATTGATGTTTTACAGATTGTCATACCTAATAATCCATTACTACCTAAGTGACTCTAACTTATATGAATATCAACCTCCAGCTTGCCCTCGACCTTGCCTACAACCAACTCAACACCGTTGCCCAATCCCCCGAGTATTGGACAATTCTTAATAGCATCTTCGGCACAAACTACAACTCCGTCCTTGCCCAAACCTTACAACAAGAATGGCAAGCAGGGAACTTTAGTACCTTACCGCCGGTTGAAATCCTCAACAGCAGCATTTTAGGCAAAGCCAATGGAGCCTACGCCGCCAGTAATAACACCATTTATCTAGCCGATACCTTTGTCGCCACGGCCACCTCAGCCCAACTAGTTGCCGTTCTTCTCGAAGAAATTGGTCATGCTGTAGATGCAAAAATCAACAGCAGTGATACCCCTGGAGATGAAGGGGAACTCTTTTCCCTCTTAGTGCGGGGCATTACCCCTAGTGGAACGGAGTTAAGTCGGATTCAAAGTGAAAATGATCAGGCGATAATTACCCTAGATGGGCAACCAGTGGCGATCGAAATGGACGTTAACGAAGCTCCAGTTATTACCAGCGCTGCCACCGCCAGCTTTGCCGAAAACGGTACAGGAACAGTTTACACAGTCACTGCCACCGACATAGATGCAGATACAACTCTCACCTACAGTTTATCCGGTGATGATGCTGACCTCTTTAACATCAATAATGGTGCTGTCACCTTCAAAACCACTCCTAACTTTGAATTACCTGGTGATAGCGGTGAAAACAACGTTTATGACATCAACGTTATCGCTAATGATGGTACATCAACCGCCACACAAGCCGTAGCTATTACCGTTACCAACGTTAACGACGAAGCTCCAGTTATTACCAGCGCTGCCACCGCCAGCTTTGCCGAAAACGGTAC
>JBAXRM010000105.1:0-16918 GCA_037131225.1 Nostocales cyanobacterium ELA583
CCGCAAGCGATGAGGGGGCTAAGATGTACCTCATAGGAGCGGAAACCGCTGTAACTAAACTACAGAAGAATCACTTGAGTATGGTGAAATAGATACAGAACTAAATTTTCAACCTTTTACTGAACTTGAAATGATTCAACAAAGCAAATCTGCTCTAGAAGCTTACCGTCGCCAAGGTTCAGGAGTGACGCATGAACAAGTCAAAAGGAAGAAGTTAGAATTGTTCGATAATTCCCCCACCTAATACTTTATCTCCATCGTACCAAACGGCGGCTTGTCCAGGTGTGATGCTGAATTGCGGTTCATCAAAGACTAAACGCACGCGGGAATCTGTGAGAGGAATGACGGTTACGGGTACGGGTTGGGAACGATAACGGATTTGGACTTCAGCGCGTATCGGGGTAATAGGTTCAGCTATAGAAACCCAATTTACTCGATTTATTGTACATTCTGATTGTGTTCCTTTGGTGCGATCGCCTACAACTACCTTGTTATTAACAGCATCTAATTCAATTACATACAATGGTTCAGCCGCAGCGATACCTAAGCCTTTTCGCTGACCAATGGTGTAATGATGAACACCATCATGTTGACCTAAAATTTTACCAGTTTCATCCACAATATCCCCTGGTTTGGGAGCTAAATATTTATCTAAAAATGCCCGCATAGAACCATTGCTTTCTACTAAGCATAAATCTTGACTTTCTGGTTTATCAGCGGTTTTTAAATTGTATTCAGTGGCGATTCTGCGGGTATCAGTTTTATTCAGTTCACCCAGGGGAAAAATTGTTGCCCCTAGTAAGTCTTGGGATAAGTCATAGAGAAAATAAGATTGATCTTTGTTGCGGTCAACGGCTCGTAATAATTGGTAACGATTACTAGCGTCATTGTAGCGAATTTGGGCATAATGACCTGTAGCGATGCGATCGCATTCTAATTTTTCCCTTGCATATTCCACCATTGGCCCAAATTTCACCGTTTTGTTACATTGAGAACAAGGTAACGGCGTAATTCCCACACTATAACCTGTGACTAAAAAATCAACAATTTCCGTTTGAAAGACATCCCGAATATCCACAATTTCATGAGGAATGCTCAATTGTTCACAAATATCAGCCGCGTCGATCATTCCTTCAGAGCAACATTGCCCCTTGCCTTTCATCAGCCAAAGGGTTAAACCAATTACATCATAGCCCTGATTATGGAGGATAGCGGCGGCTACGGAACTATCAACGCCACCAGAAAGACCAACGACAACTTTTTTCATACTTTTAAAAGTGCTTGCGGCTGATTTTGATATGACCACAAGGTGCGAGACTGTCCGATTGTAGCACACATACTTACAAAGTCTAAAAAGGCAAAAGGAAAGTCTCCACATTGTCCAGATTAGTGAGAAAATAAAAACTTGCAATTATTCTTACCTTGTCTTGCTGACGACTCAAAGGAATCTGACAAAAATGTGGCAAAGAATTACGTTCATTTTATTATTGGTGTTGAGCTTTAGCTTGAGTAGTCCCAGTTTAGCTAATGCGGCTGCACTTAATAGCTTTGTGGATAGTGCTGACGGGTATCAGTTTTCTTATCCTAATGGTTGGTTACAAGTTAAAGTTGGTGATGGACCTGATGTGGTATTTCATGATTTAATTGAAGTATCAGAAAATGTTTCTGTGGTCATTAGTCCTGTTCCCAGTGGTAAAACTTTGGCGGAATTGGGAACACCAACAGAAGTTGGTTATAAATTAGGAAAAGCGGCTCTTGCTCCTGTAGATTCTGGCCGGACTGCTGAATTAATCAATGCGGCTGAACGGGAAGTAAATGGTAAAAATTACTATTTTCTAGAATATGAAGTTAAATTTCCTAACGGACAAGAAAGACATAATATCTGTAGTGTGGCTGTAAGTCGTGGTAAGTTGTTTACTTTTAATGCTTCCATTCCTGAAAGACGTTGGAAAAAACTCCAACGGATGATTGATGAAGTTGTGAGTTCTTTCACTGTTTATTAATAATTAGCACTGCTGGTAATTGACAATTAATAATTATCAATTACCAAAAATTACTTATACAGAAATCTATGAAAATTCCCCAATTTGTTCTTGCTTCTGCGTCTCCTGCTCGGAAAAAATTATTAGCAACTGTGGGAATTAAACCTACTATTTGTGCTAGTGATTTTGATGAATCGCAAATTACCATTACTCAACCAGAGGAGTTAGTAAATACTCTGGCTAAATGTAAAGCAGAAACGGTTGTTTCTCGGTTTCCATCATGTTTAATTATGGGTTGTGATTCGGTTTTAGCTATTGATGGTAATATCTATGGTAAACCAGCAAATGCTCAAGAAGCGATCGCTCGTTGGCAATTTATGCAAGGTAATTTTGGTGACTTGTATACAGGTCATGTTTTGATTGATACTACTAAAAATCAAACTCTAGTGAAATGTCAAGTTACTAGAGTGTACTTTGCAAAAATGAGCGATCGCACGATTCAAGCCTATGTAGCTACAGGTGAACCTCTTCAATGCGCTGGGGCATTTGCTTTAGAAGGGTTTGGAAGTTTATTTGTCGAAAAAATCGCAGGTTGTCACAGTAATGTAATTGGTTTAAGTTTACCCCTATTGCGACAGATGATCGGGGAACTGGGATATGAAGTTACAGATTTTTGGGAATAAGTGTCAATCTTCAGGTTCATATTCCGAAATAATACTTTGGATCTCATCTGGGGTAATATCAGCTTGTTCAGATTTTGCATAAATGGTTAGCAAAATAATAGCTGTTGCGGTTTTAACATAGTAAATGAGACGATAACCAGCACTTTTACCTTTTTGAAGGTTACTATTTTTAACGCGCAATTTGAAAACTTCGTAACCGATTTTGGGAATGCAATCACCGAGTATTTCTCCTTTTTGTAGTTGTTCTATAACTGGTTGAATATCGTTGTGAATTTTTGGATATTTCTTGGCTAATTTCCGCAAATTTCGCTGGAATCTTAGTGTTACTTCTACTTGAATAAATGAGATATTAGACATTTTCAATTCCTTCCCAAAGTTGAGAAATAGGAATTGTTTGTCCAGTCATTGCTTCATGCCAAGACTGACGAAAATCTTGAATTATTTGTTCTTTAGATTCAATTTGTTCATGATCTTCATTAGTTTCTACTGCTTCTGGAATAAGAATAATAACTTCTACACGGCTATTTTGAATAATATTTAATGGTTTATCTAACGACAAACTTCCTTGTTGATCAACGGTTGCCATTACTTTAATTGCTTTCATAATTCCTCCAAGTTGTTGGTTTTAGGGTTAATGGTGCTTTTTGGTTATTTCCCGGTAAGTAATTAATTAAGCTTTTGTTTGTTTTTTAATAAGACATTCATATCCACCATATATTGTTTCTGGTGAATTGAATAATTCCCATCCATTGACTCCATAATTATTATTGAATACAGATAAAACTTGAGCCTCATCAATCTCTTCTCTTTCCCAACTATTTCTTTCTACAGTCTTTACTTCTTTGCCATTTTCTTCTATTATAAAATAATAAGCATCTTCGTAATAATATTCACTAGCTTTATTAAACCAACTACCTACTTCTCTGACTTGTCTTTTTTGTCTATTAGCTACATAAATTCTTAGTCTTTTATATTCATAACTGACAGAAATATTGGACAACGAGTTAATTTTTCTGTCGATGCTATGCAAATATTTATTTATAGTGGATTCAATTGAAGACAGTTTTCCTATAACTCGGTCATTTTTTTCAGAAATATTTTCTATTTTATTTTCTAATTCAGTAATTAATAATGTCTGTTCTATAGCTGTTAGCAAAAAATGTTCATAATCTTTTTCGCATTCATTAATGCCTAAATAGGAAAGAGATTCTTGAATACTATCATTAAGTGATATTAAGGGCAGAAATATGCTTTTGAATCTTTCTTTAAATCTTTTGTCTTCATCAGTATATCTATGCTCATCACAAAATTCGGCTTCTTCAATTACATCATAGACTATTTTATTGAAAATAATTTCGGCGAACTTTTGTTTGTTAAAGTATACAGTTTCATCTTCATTATCAAGAATATTTTCGTTAGCTTCTTCAAAACTATTATTTGAGTCAGTAGTCATATATTACCCTCTTACAATTCAGTATCCCAGATAATTAATCATATTACAGAATATAATTGCACTTTTTGTTACATAAATTTATTTTCATAATCCAACCATACTATAACTATGTGTTTATGTTTCCAGGCACAACAGAATGGTACAGATAATTGTAAAATAACAAATAAATTGTATTTTCCAAATAATATGTCTTCTACACCTTCCCTCAGAGAACAACAACATCCCCTAATTCATAAACTGGCTGATTGTATTGAAGCAGTTTGGCATAAACACTTAGATTTATCACCATACCATTTACCTGCGGAATTGGGATATGTAGAAGGTAAATTAGAAGGGGAAAAACTGATTATAGAAAATCGCTGTTATCAAAGTCCCCAGTTTCGGAAAATGCACTTAGAATTAGCCAGGGTAGGGAATATGTTAGATATTCTCCACTGTGTTATGTTTCCGCGTCCAGAATATGACATTCCCATGTTTGGCTGTGATTTAGTCGGAGGTAGAGGTCAAATTAGTGCCGCTATTGCCGATCTTTCTCCGGTAAACTTAGAGCGGATTTTACCAGATGGTTATAATTCTCAACTTAGTAAATTAACCACATCCCAATTTTCACAACCACGTGAATTACCAGAATGGGGAAATATTTTTTCTGATTTTTGTCTTTTTATTCGTCCTGCGTCTCCAGAAGAAGAAACTATGTTTCTTTCTCATGTTCAATCATTTCTAGAAATACATTGTACACAAGCAATCGCTTCTAGTCCAGTTGCACCAGAAAAAGTAGCTGCAATTATCGCCAGACAGCATAATTACTGTACCAAACAACAACAAAATGATAAAACCCGTCGAGTTTTAGAAAAGGCTTTTGGTTCAGATTGGGCAGAAAATTATATGACTACAGTTTTATTTGACTTACCAGAATTACCGTAAGAATTCAGGAGTCACTGAGTCAGGAGGTAGAAAGAATAAGAATTTTAGTATTACTCTATCTGTAAGCTGCGTTACGTTTTCTCTCAACTGATAAATGTAGAATTTATATGAAGTAATCACCACCGATACTTCTAGGAGAGAAAACTAACGCTAATCACTCAAATTTCTAGTTATCTAGTTTAGGCTGATAATTTAGAATCTGTAAAATTCTCACCTATTTTTATGTCTTGTGTAAATTTTAAACATTGTTGATCTTTTTGAAACAACGTAGTAAACTAACCGGATGTTTTTTAAGTTATCAGTAATTTCAGAAAAACTCTCAATTCTCCCTTAATTAATCCTCATGATGGGAGTTTGAAACTTTTATTAAATCTACCAATTGTATACCAGGTTGCTTTGAGACAGAAATTTTCATGGCAAGATAATACACTTGAATAACCACAAAGTGTAATTTATGTAAAGTTAATGATCTCTAACAACAATTATAAAATTGCTAAAACCAAAGCCTAACAAGGTGTAAATCTTCCATGAAATTTGCTGTGAATTTTAATGATTTACTGAAGTTCATAATTAAGTCTTAACTTAAGACTTTAAATGACTAATTTAACTACAGCTAATTTACTTTTTTAGTTTCATCACCAAAATTCAGATAAATAGGTTAAATATCATGTCAAGGGTGAATGAAAAACCAAAATCTCAAGAAAAGGCACTTGAACAACCTAAAATTTGGTTGAGTATTGCCATAGCCCTACCAGTAGCTATAGCTGCCGGTTTTCTCGCTACAGCCAGAATGGAACAATTAAAAAAACTCACTTCTGCTGTTTCCGTCGCACCGGTTCCTAATACTATTACTGCTATAGGACGCTTAGAACCAAGGGGAGAAGTAATTAAACTTGCTGCCCCCGCAGGTTTATCAGGTAGTTCCCGAGTACAGCAACTTTTAGTCAGAGAAGGGCAACGAGTACAACAAGGGCAGGTTGTGGCTATTTTGGATAGTCGAGATACTAGCATGGCAGTGGTGGAAGAAGCCAGGGCTAAACTGCAAGAATCCCGGGCAAATTTAGCCCAAGTTAGCGCCGGTCCACCAAGAGACGCTCAGGCACAAAGATTCGTTATTTCTCGATTGCAGGCACAATTAGCTGGGGAAAAAGAGGCTCAACAGGCGACAATTAGCCGAATTGCTGCCCAGTTAAGTGGCGAAAAAGTTGCCCAAGAAGCAGGAGTTATGCGACTGGAAGCAGAACTAATGGGACAAAGAAATTCTTTAAAAGCTAACGTTGCGCGGATTAAAGCCGAACGACGGAATGCTCAAGTAGATGCTGGACGCTATGAATTTTTATACAAACAAGGTGCTATTTCTC
The DNA here is from genome assembly GCA_037131225.1 of Nostocales cyanobacterium ELA583. GTDB lineage: Bacteria > Cyanobacteriota > Cyanobacteriia > Cyanobacteriales > Nostocaceae > Dolichospermum. The sequence goes on from JBAXRM010000105.1 coordinate 6,404, forward strand.
AGCAAGAACGCGATCGCCGACGTTTAAGCGCAATTACGACTAATCAACAATTTATCGAAAGCGAAGCTAGTTTAAAACGGGCAATAGACACAATCCGACAACAAGTTTCTGAAGCTAGAGCTAATCAAATTAAAACTTTGGCTACTTTACAGCAACAGTTAATTGAAGCCATAGCAAACCGTAACAAAACTGTAGCCACTTTGCAAAGGCAAATAGACGAAGAGAGAGAAAGATTGAGCAGAATTTTAGTAGTTAGTCCGCTAAATGTTCAAGTAGCTCAAGCTCAAGTTACTAATTCAATTGCTTTAATGAGAAAGGCCCAAGTAGAACTTCAGCAAAGCTATGTTAAAGCTCCTAGTTCAGGTGAAATATTAAAAATTCACACCAAATCAGGAGAAATAATGAGTGCAAATGGCATTGCGGAAATTGGCCAAACAGATCAGATGTTTGTAGTCGCAGAAGTTCCTGAAGATAGTATTAATAAAGTGCGTTTAGGTCAAACTGCCAATATCTCCAGTGACAACGGTGCATTTGATGGGCAATTAAAAGGCAGAATTACGTCAATTGGTCGAAAAATTGGCAAGAAAGATGTTCTCAATAACGATCCGGCCGCAGATGTTGATGCTAGAGTTATCGAAGTGAAAATTGCCATATCTCCAGAATTTACCAAGCAAGTTTCTGGTTTAACTAATGCTAAAGTTACGGTCGAAATTAATGAGCATTAACTTCCTATTCCTGTAAAAAATATTGATGTTTAACTACTTAATTCAGATTCAGATCAGAAAGGTTAACAAATGGCAGTAAAAATACCTTTATCTTGGCTACAACTGACAAGAGAAAAAACTCGCCTAGCGGTAGCTTTGTCAGGTATTGCCTTTGCTGATATTTTAATGTTCATGCAGCTAGGTTTCCGGGATGCACTCTATTACAGTAACGTGAGAATGCACGGCAGTTTAGTAGGAGATGTGATTTTAATTAACAATCAATCTAATGCTGTTTTGTCAATGAAAACCTTTTCCCAACGCCGTTTATATAAGGCTTTAGACTTACCACAAGTTCAGTCAGTTCATCCCATCTATTTGGACTATACAAGCTGGAGAAATCCCGTTACAGGCCGTCCTCGCAGTATTTTGATTTTCGGCATGAATCCAGAAGTTAATCTTTTTGATTTACCTGGAGTAGACGAAAACTTAAATAAGATAAAACTTCCTGATGTAGTTTTATATGACCGTTCTTCCCGAGTAGAATATGGGCCTATTGCTGATAGTTTTGATCAAGGAAAAATTGTCACCGCAGAAGTACGAAGAAGAAAAGTTAAGGTAGGTGGATTATTTACATTAGGGGCATCTTTTGGTGCAGATGGAAATTTAATTACCAGTGATGTTAACTTTTTACGAATTTTTAATAATCGCCAAAAGGGCTTAATTGATATTGGTATAATTAAATTAAAACCAGGTGCAGATCCTAACCAAGTCGCTCAACAGTTACGAAGTTATCTACCGACGGGTATTAATGTTTTAACTAAGGAAGAATTTATTGAATTTGAAAGAAATTATTGGTCAGGTAGTACAGCTATTGGCTTTATTTTTACTTTAGGAACAATTATGGGTTTTATTGTAGGAACTGTAATTGTTTATCAAATTCTATATACAGAAGTTACAGATCATTTGTCTGAATATGCTACTCTCAAAGCAATAGGTTACACTCAAAACTATTTGCTAATGGTGATTCTTCAAGAGGCTTTTCTGTTAGCAGTTGTTGGTTATTTACCTGGATTTGCTTCCGCTCTTGTTTTATACAATGTTGCTAGGGATGCTACACTTTTACCCATATTTATGAGTTACAATCGCGCCATTATGGTAGTCATGTTGACTATTTTAATGTGTTTTATTTCGGGGATGATTGCTATACGTAAATTAAGCTCTGCCGATCCAGCAGATATTTTTTAATTTGCTATTAATACTTAAAGAAGAAGATTCCAAAAACTGCTTAGAAATTTTCAATAGTTAGTTGATTTACGCTATCTTTCTTCTTTCTTCTTCCATCTTTCTTTCGTTCTTCCTCCTGACTCCTGACTCCTAAACTCCTTAATTATGATCAACAAAGAACCTGTAATATCTATTAAAAATATCAATCATTACTACGGTAAAGGATCTCTGAAAAAACAGATTTTATTTGACATTAGTTTGGACATATATGCCGGAGAAATTGTGATTATGACTGGACCTTCTGGTTCAGGGAAAACAACGTTGTTAAGTCTGATTGGTGGGTTAAGATCTGTACAAGAAGGAAGTTTAAAATTTTTAGGTGATGAACTATCTGGCACTAATCAAAGCAAACTAGTACATATCCGACGGAAGATTGGTTATATTTTTCAAGCTCATAATTTATTGGGTTTCTTAACTGCTAGGCAAAATGTGCAAATGGCTGTGGAATTAAATAATAATATTTCTCAATCAGCAGCTATTTCTCAGTCAGAAGAGATGCTTGCATCTGTAGGTTTACAAGACCGAATTAACTACTATCCAGATAATTTATCCGGTGGACAAAAGCAAAGAATAGCGATCGCTCGCGCTCTAGTTAATCGTCCTCCTTTAGTATTAGCAGATGAACCAACAGCCGCATTAGACAAACAATCAGGACGTGATGTAGTAGAAATTATGCAGCGTCTGGCAAAAGAACAGGGAACTACTATCTTATTAGTAACTCACGATAACCGGATCTTAGATATCGCTGATCGCATTGTCGAAATGGAAGATGGTCTTCTCACCCGTGATGCTAAAAATGTTACTTCTAACCACAACTCTTATAGTAAGGAATAGGGAACAGGGAACAGAGTTGATATATAATTAAAAACTAACAATCAAAAACTAAAAAAGCAGACTCAACAAGCTTTTTATAGGATTGTTAATTGTTGGTTGATTTACATTTTGACCCTACTACTGTTTTTTCGTTAGCGGGGTTTGACGGCTAGTTCTAAATGTCACATTCACCCCTTCATTTGATTGTTCCAGCACCAGCAATGGCGTAGGTTTAGCCTTTTGATCCCAGTGTATATAAACAATCCGACCTTGAATAGTAGGTTGCCAAGTATCATCATCATCCCTGGGACTAAGATATGTTTCTATACAATTAATAATTTGACTAATAGTAGAAGAAGAGGCTTGAGTTGGTAACTTCATTAACCGAATTTGCGCTCGGAACAATATCCGTTTAACAATGTTCGGTGCTATACCAGTTTCATACTCAATATCTAAAGTCTCATCTACTTGCTTACCAATATTACTAGCAATTCCCACAGATCCTTGGTGAGCTTGACTAGGACGCAGTACTTCCGATATCTTATCTTTAACTTTAATTTTAATTTGATTAACTAGCGCAAAATGGAATACCTCCTCTGACATCCGCATTCGCAAATAATCGAGGTTGAAATCCCGTGAGTGAACTAAATCTGGATTAGTTTCCATTTTGCGAATAGTTTCTAAAGCTAACTTCAGCTTTTTCTCTAATTCTTTCGTGCGGAATTTTTCTAGCTTGAGCTTTTTTTCACCGTTTTGAACCAGAATTTTGCCATAGACAATGACACCAACCAAAGCTAAAACCAGTCCACCACTGGCAAATAGTAGTAATGGTAGTCCTTGGGACTCATTGATAGGTAGGGCTTTATTCGTCTTTGTGATTTTTGATCCAGAAGACTGCGCCAGAAAAATTGTATTAACCATAATTTATAACCTGAAATTATTAACCCCTGATGTTTATAATACCAAACTCTTACTTGGTAACTTGCTGTGGTATAAATATTTTTACATTGTCTTGATAATGTCATATGTACAGACCTATTCGTGAATTAGACAAACATTTTATAAATATACAGCAGTTTTCTGATATAACATCTACGCACTCATATCATATTTACTTGGTAGCAACGGATATGGATGGGACACTAACTAAGAATGGCAAATTTACATCTCAATTACTAAGTAGTTTGGAGAGTTTATCAGAGGCTAAGATTCCAGTCTTAATTGTGACTGGACGTTCTGCTGGATGGGTAAGCGCTATCAGTAGTTTAATGCCCATTGCTGGTGCGATAGCCGAAAACGGTGGTTTATTTTACCCAGCAGGTAATTCTGAACCAGTCACACTCACCCATATTCCCGACTTAGCTAATCATCGTCAAGAATTAGCTAAAACCTTTCTCAATTTACAAACTTATTTTCCGCAAATCCAAGAATCCCCTGATAATTTGTTTCGCGTCACAGACTGGACATTTAATCTTAACTCACTGACGACTGAGGAACTAAAAAATATAGGTGATCTTTGTACACAGATGGGGTGGGGATTTACTTACAGCAATGTTCAGTGCCATATTAAACCTCAAGGACAAAATAAGGCTGTTGGTTTATTAAAAGTCTTACGTCAATATTTTCCTACCTACTTCCCAGAACAGGTTATCACAGTTGGTGACAGTCCTAATGATGAAAGTTTGTTTAACCAGCGTTATTTTCCTATTTCCGTAGGTGTGGCAAATATCCGAAAATACACGAATCAGTTAAAATATCAACCTACTTATGTGACTACAGCCGCTGAAGGAGATGGTTTTTGCGAGTTATGTAGCCATCTTTTGAAAAACTAATATAGCAGGAGTCAGGAGAAGAAAGAAGAGAAGGAAATTTTTCCCCTGTTCCCTGTTCCCCACTATAAAGTGACTGGCATAACTTTTTTCTGGATCTTCTATCACCTAAAATTAATGTCATCATTCTCTAATGGTTATGCAGTCTAGCTAGAGATCACTGTGCAGTTTCAAAACCATGACTTAGGATTTTTATATATGAGATTACTATATTCAATATCAGAAATCTATAAGCTAAGACTATACTATTTTTATATTTTCTTTGTTATTTTGTATTCAACTGAACAGTTATTCCACACAAAGCCAGTTTAAATAAAAATTAGTTCAACTACTTTACCGTTTCTCAAGTTCCGTGCAAATTCCCAAGATAATTTGTTGTACAAATTGCTACATTGGCAAAGTTTTATCCATCTCATCCCCATAGAATTTACAATCATGCTGAAAACCAATAGTCAACCGATTATTCTCTCTAGTTTTGTTAATCCTGTTGAAGAAAACCTTGCAGTTAAAACTAAATTCGATTTATTGCAGAAATTACGTCAATGGTGCGACGAAATCGAAATTAATGATCCTCAATTTGCTAGATTGATTGCTAAAATGATTCCTGCTCAATGTCCTTTTGAACGTGATATCATCGTTTTTGGTCGGACAATTGCTCACATTCCTCCTATGTGCAAAATAAACCCACTGTATGAGCAATTTGTAGGGTTGCGTTTTCGCGCATTATGTTATTTAGTAGATAAGTGCGGAGAAGACATCCAATCTTATTGTTAAATACAACGCAATTAAATGGAAATTCAAATCGAACACCAACCAAGTCTGGCACATCTCAATAACTTAGATGTATTCAACTGGCCAATTTGGGAAAAAGAAATATCCATATTTCCCTGGACTTACGATGATCAAGAAACTTGCTACTTTTTATCAGGTAATGTTATTGTTACTCCCAATGGAGGACAAGCGGTAAAAATGGGTAAAGGAGATTTAGTAACTTTTCCCGCTGGGATGTCATGTACCTGGGAAATTATCAGCGACGTAAAGAAACATTATTGCTTTGATTAATGATTATCCAATCTAAATAACTAAAATTTGAATATGCAATTTTAATGTTGTTTGTGGATTTGCTATTCACTTATTGATCCTAGAATATCATTCACAACTAAATTAATTTCGGGGAATGCTTGAATTGATAATTTCTTCCCGCGACTTAATGTTTGAATGTCGCTATAACCACTTTCGCTAGGGTAGCGATAAACAATAATTACTTGTTCATAAATATCAACTAACCAAACTTCAGAAATCCCACTACTAGCATAGAGAGGAATTTTCACATCTTTATCATATTCCAGACTACTATCTGCAACTTCAATTAATAGGAATATGTCTTGGGGTTGGGGATGTCCAGATTCATAGAAATCTGCGCGAGGTTGTAGTAATGCGATATCTGGTTCAGGTTCAGATAAGTTATTTAAGATAATCGGATTTTTTACCCTAACTATTACTTTAATTCCCAGAATATTGCTAAATAAGCGATTAATCCGGTCAACACAGGCTGCGTGTCTTCTACCAATTGGTGACATTTCTATAATTTCTCCATTAATCAGTTCTACTTTATCATTTTCTGACAAAATACCGGCTTCGCTCATTTGATGGTATTGAGAAACATTGAGACGAAAAGTGTTAAGGCGTGGTTGTGCTAATTGTAAGGTCATAATTAACGTCCTCTATTTACTATAGCAATTCTCCATAGGATTGCTATATTTGATTTATAAATAATCAAAGAATACTTCAGGAACTAATCTTAATTCACCTGATTTGAACCGGGAAATATCTATCCATAATGCGCGATGTTGACGTTCTGGTGTTTCCGCAAAAGTTAAACTTTCGATTTGATAAAATTTAGAATCTGCAAAATCGCATTCATAAAGTTGAATAATTTCATGTCCTTGTCTACCGTCAAAGGTAAAGAGGTTTTCAATACAAGTCAGATAGCGAATATTAGTTAATTCAGCTTGAATTTCTTCTTGAAATTCTCTCTCTAAAGCTATGCGGCTGGTTTCACCAAATTCTATACCACCACCTAAAGCGCGATAGAATGTTGATTGTTTATTAGGATCATAACCTTCCGAAACAAATATTCTCTGACCATCTCGAATTAGTGCTAAAACAATTACCCGAATTTGACCTTCTTTATTCATGATTGTTATTCGTTATCGTAAATTGAAGTGGGACGACTTTCACTATCTTCTATAGACCAATCTGAATTTTCACCACCAATGTATAGTTGCTCAATAGTGACATATTCTTCAGTTAGTTGAGTTAGGGCGTTAATAAGAATATCTAAAGAAATTGCATCACTTGTTCCTAAATCAAACCAACAACGCCCCCATTCTCCTTCATATTCAAACTCACCCATGTTGTGCATTAAAGCCATGAGACTTTTATCATAACCTTTTGCATCATAATCCATATAGCTGATATCAAGTCCTGTATCTTGAATTTGCAGATTTTCCGCATTAAATGCCCCTAATTTGCCTAGATAAAACCAGGAATTAAAGACTTCTTCTACATATTGTTTTTCCCGCTGGGAAGGAACATTGCTGAACTTCAACCAAATCCAAACATCAAAAGGATTAAACTCGCGGAATTGTATTTGCATTTTTGTAATTGGTAATTGGTAATTGGTAATTGGTAATTGGTAATTGGTAATTGACTACTGACTTTTAATAGCTTGATTGCGTTCAGATTCAATTTGTTTAACTAAATTAGCAGGAAGTTGGGCTTTTTTAGCTAAAGATTTGTCAAAATTAGCTATTGCTTCCTTAATTAAATTCTGGCTTTTTTCATTTTTGCCCTTTTCATGAAGAATTTGGGCTTTGAGATAATAAATTTCTGGGTTGTCAGCAGTTGTTTTTAAAGCGCGGTTGACATAATCTAAAGCTGGAGAGTACTGTTTCAAATCTCGATATGCTAAAGCGATACCTCGATCTACTAAATAACTAGGTGCTGCATTTTTTTGTAACTTTTCAATAGCATCATCTGGACTAGTAAAAGGTAAATTCACAGCTAACATTAAATCCATATAGCCGCGAATTAAGTTTAACTCTGGATCATTAGCAGAAATTTCTTCGGCTTTGTTAAGATATGTATAAACTTTTCGCAACCGACTAAAAGCCTGTGCTGCACCACTTACAGTCCCTTCCCGACTCAAAATTGTCGCCCCCTCCAAAAAATGACCAACAGCAGTGTATAAATTACCACGCAATGGGTTACTCGCAACGAGATTTTGTCCAGTTTCCAAAGTTTTTCTACTGTATTTTTCTAAACTAGCCAAATCTTGATTTTGATATGCTAGAGAGGCCTGGATAGCGTAAATTAAGGGTTCATTGGCTTCGCTAGAGACGGCTTTTTGCAAATAATTTTTAGCTACTGGGTAATTTCCTTGTTGAAAAATAGCATTAAAAGCAGCTTCTGTCTGATTCCCAATTTTATGCGGTTCTCGAGTGCGAAATGGATCACCTGCAAAGGAAGGATTTACCAAAATATTTAAAAGTATCGAAGTAGTCAGAGTCACTTTTAAAAATGCAGGCGATCGCCAGAATATCATAAATTGAAGAATTGAAAACTGTTTAATCATGGCAACTCTCAGAATAATTACGGTTGAACTTGTTGTATCTATTACCTAAAATGCCAAAGTAGTAAATTATAAATTACGTCTATTTCCATCCGCACAAAATTTTCCATAACTTGGTAATCTTAATAAATGCTCTATCTTAAAAATCTAACTTATCATCCCACAGCTTGCCCAAAAGCAATTCTCCAAGCCATAAATTTAGACTTACCACCCCAGAAACTAGGTTTAATTATTGGTCTTAGTGGTTCGGGTAAAAGTACCTTATTAGAAATTTTATCTGGATTAGCAAATCCTACCGCTGGTGGGGTTTTTTGGAGAGAACAGAGACTCATTGCTGAACAACTACAACAATTAGCAGGAATAGTTTTTCAATTTCCTGAACGACACTTTTGCGGGGGGACAATTTTAGAAGAATTGCGCTTAGGACATCCCGAATTAGGAACAGAACAAGTTAAACAAGCTTTGACAGAAGTTGGGTTGGATCATTTATCCTTATCTGCATTGCCTCATGCTTTAAGCGGTGGACAACAAAGACGTTTAGCCTTAGCGGTACAATTAATCCGTCAACCCAATGTATTATTATTAGATGAACCTACAGCGGGTTTGGATTGGTCAATGCGTCGCCAACTGGTAAATTTATTAGCCAAACTAAAAAAAGATTGGACATTGTTAGTTGTAACACATGACGCTGGTGATATGTTACCAATAGCTGATTATTGTTGGACATTAGATCATGGTGTTTTAACATCAGGAGTCACCGAGTCAGGAGTTAGCAAGAAAATTAACCAATTACCAATAAGAATACAAAAAATTTATTAAATACTCATGGATTTAGAATCTTTACCAATGACTAATTTGCCAGAAATGGCGGAAATATGGCAAAAAACTTTAAATTGGCAACCAACAAATGTTCAAGAAGATAAATTTCAACAACTTTATCAATTAATCATTGCTGGAAATCGCCAACTTAACTTAACTCGCATTACTGAACCTGAAGAATTTTGGGAAAAACATCTTTGGGATTCTTTGCGGGGAATTGCACCAAAACAACATTTTATCCCCGGCATTGAAAAAAGTAAGCGGATAATTGATATTGGTACGGGTGCGGGTTTTCCAGGTATTCCAATTTCTCTACTTTTTCCTAATTCTCAAGTAACGCTTTTAGATTCCACCCGCAAGAAAATTACTTTTATTGAGGAAATTTTATCTATACTTGCTATTAGTAATGCCAAAACTTTACTAGGAAGAGCCGAAGAAATAGGTCAAGAATATGAACACAGACAATATTATGATGTCGCGGTAATTCGAGCAGTAAGTAATGTTTCTGTGTGTGCTGAATATACTCTACCGTTAGTAAAAAAAGGTGGTTTGGCAGTCATTTATCGCGGTACTTGGACACAAGAGGAAAATGAGAGTTTAGAAAATGCTGTCATGCACTTGGGTGGAGTAATTGAATTAATTGAAGAATTTTCCACACCTTTGAGTAATAGTATTCGTCATTGTCTTTATTTGCGAAAAGTAACCAACACACCAATTAGTTTTCCCCGTACAGTTGGTATACCTACTCAAAAGCCTTTGTAATAAATTTTCTTGATGAAGATGCAATTTATTCGTTTGTGTAGAGACGTTTTATAGAATAGATAAAAAGTCTCAATTCATACCAATCCTGGCGAATAGAAGTCGCAGCTACACAGACAAAACCCACCTGCGTGGGTTTCAAATCTTTGATTTTTCCTTAAACATTAATGGTTTTATATTCCCGAATTATTCAATAAATCGAGAATATAAACTATTGCTGATATTGCTTAAATTTAGTTGATTCTAACCTATGCCGTTAGAGTCATCCTACTGATTTCCATGACTGCACCCCACTTTCTGCCTCTATTGGTAACGTCTCCGCTTGTTGACGAATACGAGAAAGCAAACGGTTCATAGTTTAACCAAATATAAAACCCCTCTTGTAAACCTCTCCCCGCACCCCTCCCTAACCCTCCCTGACCCTCCCCTACAAGGGAGGGAAAAGGAGCAGCTTTTATGATGGGAGAGGCTTTGAACTTGGTTCTTTGTATGATAAAAAAGTCCAGCTTTTAGCCGTTTTGAGTATAGTGTCACGAAGTTTTCGCCATTGGGAACCGGTTATGTTTGGCATACTTACTCAAAAACCAATTTAACTGTATTGACACTCTCAGCGGCTTTAGCCGCTGAGATTCTTTAATCAATGATATGACTTGCTCAGACAGGATTTCTCCAA
>JBAXRM010000106.1:0-16906 GCA_037131225.1 Nostocales cyanobacterium ELA583
TCTCGGTTATTTGGTTGTTAAACAGGTAAAGCTGCGTCAGATTGGTTAATTTAGCAATCGCCTCTGGTATCTCGGTTATTTGGTTGTTAAACAGGTAAAGCTGCGTCAGATTGGTTAATTTAGCAATCGCCTCTGGTATCTCGGTTATTCGGTTGTTATTGAGGTAAAGCTGCGTCAGATTGGTTAATTTAGCAATCGCCTCTGGTATCTCGGTTATTCGGTTGTTATTGAGGTAAAGCTGGGTGAGATTAGTTAATTTGGAGATCGCCTCTGGTATCTCGGTTATTTGGTTGTTAAAGAGGACAAGCTGGGTGAGATTGGTTAATTTAGCGATCGCCTCTGGTATCTCGGTTATTTCGTTAAAACTGAGGTTAATCTGGGTGAGATTGGTTAATTTAGCGATCGCCTCTGGTATCTCGGTTATTTGGTTGTTAAAGAGGACAAGCTGAGTGAGATTGGTTAATTTAGCGATCTCTTCTGGTATCTCAGTCAACTGTTTCCACGACAGATCTAACTTTTCCCAACCCTCAGCCGCAGCGCGATCTATCAGTGCCAATAACTCATCCTGCGTCATAATTCCAAGGTCAAGGGTAAGAGAAAAGAAGATTAATAAAGATTATTTTATACTGATTTGGGCAAAATTTTATATTGTCTGAATCAGGATGTCCAGGATTTAAGGATGAACAGGATGAAAATAGGGCTTTTATTGCCTATTACCAGAAATAGCCAAAATATCTAAAACAGTCATTCTATGCAAACCTATTCTGTTACAAATGCGCGTAATATATGGTTTCAAAACAACGAATCCCCGTAAGGGGACTTAAACCACCGCTTAGAAGCCTGTAAACCTTTAGTAGATAGTTTCAAAACATGGAAATACTAAATTAAGCTACAATTTTGACTGATTTGATGCCTTTGCTACACCACTGAATTAGTAGCCAACGGTCAGAATCTTTGTCTAGAGCAGGTTTAAGCCGAAAAGCAAAAAATTCTTCCCAGGCTTCTACACCATGTTTTGTAACAAATTGTTTCTCAACTTCTTTAAATCTTTCCCAATTACGTTCTGCTATAGCAGTCAGCATGGGAATTAATTCAGTGATAGATATAGAAAGTGTTGCTTCACTCATTTGGATATTCCTCGAAAATACAAATTATTGGTAAAACTTCGGCTTCGGTATCAATGACTTCGATTAATCGGAGTCCCCGTTTTTTCCCTATCTTTTTGCAGTGTTCCTCAGATGCTGTTGGTAGCCAGTATCTTGACTCTTTTACAGGGTCAAATTTCCCTTTAGAGCGTTTAATATCATTCTCTTTCATGCTGATTTTTGCTGACTGGCTTGTTTGTTTTGAAAGATAGCGAAGCGCTCCCCAGGAATCGCATTAACTGGTTTTTTCGCCTTGGCTATCTTCTTTAACCCAATTACTTATAGCTATTTCTACAGCTTCACTTTGTTTAATATCTCTATAAAAACAAGCGGTTTTAAATTGCTTGTAAAGCTCTAGTGGAATATGACCGCTAATCTGTTTGTAATTGGGATCACGTCTTTTATCCATATCAATATCAAAAGGTAAATATATAGAAGATTTTACTCTATTTTTCGTGTTCACCATTTTGTATGCTGACATTTTAGCGTGACAACATTACTTTAACAACAGATGAGTAAATCAGTCAAGTATCAGTTTTAAAATATTTATGCTAAAATATAGTCAAAATGTCTAAAATAGTCATTCTATGCAAACTTATACTCTGACAGATGCTCGAAATAAACATGGTGAGGTTTTTGACAAAGCTGCTATTGAACCAGTATTACTAACTAAACAATCACGTCCTAGTCATGTAATTATTTCCGCAGATAGCTACCAAAAATTAATTAATAGATTGCAAGAATTAGAAGATATGCAGTTAGTTCAAAATGCTGAAACTGCTTTGAGTCAATCAAAAATGGTGGGTACAGAGGCTTTTACATCTGCATTGGAGCATTTAGCTAAAGTTACTAGTTAGGCACATTGTTAGAATCAGGATATCCACCGATTAAAGGATGAACAGGATGAAAACAGGGATTTTATCATCAATTACCTATCACCAATTATCCATTGGTTACTGAGCGACTTGTACTGAGCTTGTCGAAGTGAGTCGAAGTACCAGCCTTAACTAAATAACTAGCAACTTGAGTTAATAAAACTATTTCTGCTGTAACCACCTTTCCAAATCTGCCACAGTTGCAAAATCCAACAGCACATCACATAAATCTTCAATCTGTACCAACGATAATCCCTGAACCTGCGACAACAACTCATCAGGAATATTACCCAAATGCCGATTTAAAAAACGCAGAGCGATTATTTTTTCTCCCTCTTCTTTCGCTTCCCGTATAGCTTTTGGCTCTTCTAAATCTAATCCCAACATAGTTATAATCTCCTTGCGACTTAGTTTTTTAAACTTGTAAACAATAATCGTCGTAATTAAATCTATTATCGCGGCTTCTGACTGTTTCCGCGCCTCAGCTAACAAAAACTTGGCTGTTTCTATAGCTTCGGTATCTTCCTTAATTGTCAGCAACATTAAACCTAATCCTAATGGTTGCTGCTGTACGTCTCCCAATTCATCTAAATATACCCGACGAACCTGATCACCTGCTAACAAAGACCGATGAATTTTTAAATTTGATGGTTCTAAACTCCGCGAACCAAAAATTATCACACCATACCAATCATCATAACGAATAGAATGGCGATGGAGAAACAGCGATAATTCCGAAAAGAAGCGAAAATATAAATTTTCATCTTTTTGAAATTGCACTTCTGCAAAAAACACCACTTGAGAAACCGCATTAGCTGGAGGTAGAAACACCCCATCAATCCGGAAAGCCGTTTCTTTTACTTCCACCGATTCAAATTGATAACTATCGGCTTCTGCTGGTGGTTCATCTACTAATTCAAACAACAAACTAGGAAATTGTTTGAACAATTTATAAAAAATCGAATCTCGTCGCATTATTAATGAAAATACTACCAAAATAACACATTTTTCTAACTCGTAAATAATTTATTCAAGTATAGATATGCGCTTAAATACGCAGAATTTCTTGGAGAAGACATAGATTAAATTTTTCTAGTAAAATTCAGCACAAATTACTGTCTATTTAGGAAAAAGTACCTAACGCTACATTTTTTTTCATAAGTTTTCGTTGTTAATCTAAAGTTAGTTAATCAAAAATCTACTTAAAAAGGAACTCGTAAATGATTATCGTCATGAAGGTTGGTTCCCCACAGGAAGAAATAACTCGCATTACAACAGAACTATCTAGCTGGGGATTAACACCAGAAAAAATCATTGGAGAACATAAAGTAGTAATTGGTTTAGTTGGTGAAACTGCGGCGTTAGACCTACCCCGCATTCAAGAATTGAGTTCATGGATTGAGCAAGTATTACGAGTAGAAGTACCCTACAAACGAGCTAGTCGTCAGTTCCGTCACGGGGAAGCTTCTGAGGTGGTGGTGAATACTCCTCAAGGAGAGGTGGCGTTTGGTGAAAATCATCCTTTGGTGGTTGTGGCTGGACCCTGTTCGGTGGAAAATGAAGAAATGATTGTAGAAACCGCTCTGCGGGTAAAGGCTGCTGGGGCTAAATTTTTACGGGGTGGGGCGTACAAACCCCGAACTTCACCTTATGCTTTTCAAGGTCATGGCGAAAGTGCTTTGGAATTGTTAGCTAAGGCGCGGGCAGTGAGTGGACTTGGTATTATTACAGAAGTAATGGATACTGAAGATTTGGAGAAAATTGGCGAAGTTGCCGATGTGATTCAGGTGGGCGCGAGAAATATGCAGAATTTCTCCATGCTGAAGAAAGTGGGAGCGCAACCGAAACCAGTGCTGTTAAAACGCGGTATGGCGGCGACTATTGAAGATTGGTTAATGGCGGCAGAGTATATTTTAGCTGCGGGTAATCCTCATGTAATTTTGTGTGAACGGGGAATTAGAACTTTTGACCGTCAATATACCCGCAATACCCTAGATATATCGGTTGTGCCAGTGTTACGGAAACTGACCCATTTACCGATCATGATTGATCCTAGTCATGGTGTGGGTTGGTCTGAATTTGTCCCTTCTATGGCTATGGCGGCGATCGCAGCGGGTACAGATTCGCTGATGATTGAAGTCCATCCTTGCCCCGCGAAAGCCTTATCTGATGGACCCCAATCCTTAACTCCAGACCGTTTTGATAAATTAATGTCAGAATTGGCGGTGATTGGTGAAGCCGTCGGGCGTTGGCCAAAATAAACACCTCAAAATCGTCGATTAAAATACAATCCAGGGCGCAGACCCTGCGCCCCTACAGTAAAATATCACTACTTTTTAATACTGCTTCATCTGAGCTTTCCTTGACCCTACGGATTGGTAAATTAGCAATTAAAGCCGTTGTCCGTTGGCTGCTTTCTAAGGAAAACTCCAAACCATCTGTTTCTATTTCGACGTAGCGACAAACGATTTCGAGGATTTCCTGACGCATTTTCTCTAAGGTTTGGGAGTCTAAGTCCGTACGGTCATGGGAGATTACCACTTGCAGACGACGTTTAACATCATCGCGGCTATTATCGGGATTACGAGAAAAAAGTTTTTCTAAAATTTCAAGAATCATTGCGGGTATGTGTAAGGCAAAAACACTAGCAAGTAAATTAAACAATCTTTGACCACAACATCTTTCTCAAGCGGGAGAAGATGTTTTTATTAAATGAATCAAGCTCAAGAAATTCTACAGTTTCTCCTTCCAATCTCCGAGCAATATTCTCAAAAGCTGTGGCAGCTAAAGAGGGAGTGTCTGATAATACTAAAGGTTCGCCACGGTTGGTAGAAACAATCACCCGCTCATCGTCAGGGATTACTCCAATTATGGGGATGGCGAGAAGTTCCTGAACGTCCTGTACAGACATCATATCATTTGCCTGTACCATTGCAGGTCTAATCCTGTTAACTATTAAGTTAATCTTTTTCACACCTTGCGCTTCCAGAAGTCCCACTACTCGGTCAGCATCCCGGACTGCGGAAATTTCGGGAGTGGTGACAATTAGCGCTTCTTTGGCTGGTGCAGTGGCATTTTTAAATCCCATTTCAATCCCTGCCGGGCAGTCAATCATCACATACTCATATTTTTGTGCTAGTGCATTTACTAGTAACTTCATTTGGTCAGGTGTGACTGATTCTTTATTGCGATGTTGGGTGGCTGGAAGCAGTACCAAATTAGGTTGTCGCTTATCTTTAACTAAAGCTTGTTCTAAACGACACTCTCTAGCCAAGACTTCTACCGCTGTATAAACAATGCGATTTTCTAGTCCCAGCAGTAAATCTAAATTTCGCAGCCCAAAATCTGCGTCAATTAAGGCCACTTGCTTGCCTATTTTGGCTAAAGCCATCCCTAAATTAGCTGAAACTGTGGTTTTACCCACTCCCCCTTTACCGGAGGTAATGACAATAATGCGAGTCATGATAATGCTGTATGAAAGTTCAGGGAACAACTATAAAATATTTAAAGCTATTGATTCATTCTAATTACTTTTAGTCATTAGTTATTAGTCATTAGTCATTGGTAAAACTATTGCCTCTTGCCTAAAGATTTTGTGTAACTAATTGCATTCGACTACTTAATTGGGTACGGGAAAAATCAGCGGCTTTAACAATGCGAATTCCTTCAGGTGTAATATGTGCAACTTCAGGAAAGAAATTAGTTAGGGTTTTTTCTGGCGCTCTAGCGACAGCATCGGCAATTCGCAATTGGGTTGGTTCCATTTGCAAGGCCATGATTAAAGATTCCCGATTACCACCGGCACCAGCATGAGCAACTCCCCGCAAGCGCCCCCAAATGAGAATGTCCCCATCTGCAATGACGATACCACTAGGATTGATATCTCCCAAGATAATTACCGTGCCGGGATGACGAATTTCTACGCCTGATCTGACTGTCATTTGTAGATAGAGGGCATCTGCTAGGGCGCTGGGAGTCGCTTGAATACCAGACGTGAGGGATGTTTGTAATTGGATTTGTTCTACAGAATAACCCAATGTGCAAGCTGCGATCGCAGTTTGTCTCCGACTGGTGGCTACGGATTTTAGTTGTAGTTGGTATGTATTTAAAGTTTCTGCTAAATCCTGTAATTGTCTGTTATCCAACAATCGATCTTTCGCTACCAGATGCACGGATGTATTTGGCTTGCGTAAGCGATCGCTTGCATTAAGACGCTGTTTCATTTGTTGCCAAATTTCCCACCAATTGAATTCTGATGGTGGTACTTGAGACTCAGTTGGCAAAATTAATAATAGTCGCTCTCCTTCAGTTTTTAATTGAACTTGAATATTATGATCTACTTTCTCCTGGTCGTCATTTAAATTAGTATTTAGTACATCAGATACAATAGGACTAGATTCCCAGTTTTCAACAGCAGTATTACCTTTTAAATAGGCAATTACAGAATTTAACTCTGAATTAGGGATAATAGGACTAGATTCTACTTGATTATCAGCAAAATCTGTATTTATCTCATCAGAGTTAGAATTACTTACCTCTTGATTAACCTGAAGCAAAATTGACTCTAAATTAGGAACTTCAAAGTTTATTTCGTCAGAGTTAGTAGAATCACCAGCATCTATATTATTTGGAACAGAATGAGAATTATTTACCTCTTGATCAACCTGATGAGAAATTGATTCGGATTTAGGAAAATCAGACTTTATTCCATCAGGTTTAGTATCATCAGAATTCATGCAGCACTAGCCAAAATACACCAATATTTGAGATTTTCATAAAAATACAGAAATTTAGTAATGGGTAATTACGGATAAAATTCCTGGTTTTATCCTATTTATCCTTTAATCGGGGGATATCCTAATTCTGACAGTCTCTCCAATTACCCATTACCCATTACCTATTACCCATTGCCTATCAATCTTTGATAAACTGTCCCCAAAGCATCAGCATTACCGACATTACCGGGAAACAACACAACTGGCAAATTAGGAAATAGAAAATGATCAGATGGTGTAATTACCATAGAACAACCTGCTAAAATTTGACCAAGTAATCGGGCTGAAGTTAAAGCCAGTCCCGTACTCAAAACATCATTAGAAGTAATACCCCCCTTACTGATAAGAAATCCTATATCAAATGGTAAACCTTGGACAATATCCATGAGTAAAGCTGAAACCGTACTGCCAAAATCTAACCTAGTTTTGACATCTTTAAAAGCCAATTCCTGACGGCTAGTATAAACCACTGGTGTTTTACCAGCATTATGCACTATTTTGACATTTTCTAGAATTTCGGTTAGCAGTTTAGCTGATTCATTTACCCCATGATCAAGTAATCTACCAACATTAACTTCTATGCCTACTGTTCCCTCAACTTGTAATAATGATTCTAACTGTTGAGTTGTCTTTTTCACATGAGAACCAACAATGATTGCACCAGGTTTACCACCGCGCACATATTCTGTCATATTTTCAGCAGCAATGGGTTGGGGTGGTAAGGCCGCCAAAGCTGTTAAAATACTAGCAGCAGAACGGAATAAAAAACGTTTTCCCTGACTTGCGGCTGTTAATACATCTACAGCAAAGGTATTCAGATCCTCCTGATTTTCCCCGTCTACGACACCACACTGATTATTCTCAAGTTGTAATAAGCTTTCTAAACTACCAGCACGTATATCTGCGAGTAAAAATCTACTAACAGTATCTTCTTGAATTCGTCCTTTAGTTTTTTCTTCTACATATTTAGGAAGATAGCTGTAATTGTAGCCAAAGACAGAATCACGAGCAAATTCTGTTTCATGTACGGGAGTAGGAACACCATCAATGATTAGATAGTGAATACTGTCGCGGGTAATTCTTCCTCCTTCAAAAAACGCAGGTACAAGAAAATGAGCATCAAATGGACCGAGTTCTTCGGCAATGACATCTGTTTCTATGGGATAATGACCGCGTAGGGTGGAGTCTGAACGACTAACTACGAGAAAATCGGCAATTTTTTCCTCTGCTAGTGCGAGTTTGAGGTTATGACAAACTTCTCTAGTAACATTGGCGGCTGATTCTGGAGTCAGAGAGCGAGTATTGGTTAAAATAAAGAAGATGGGAGCATCATCTTTTAGTCCTAACCGGAGGGTTTCCACGTCCGGGCGCATGAGTAACAAGCAACTGTGAACGGTTTGCGAACCAGTAGGATCATCATCTAAAACGATTATTTTGGGTTGGTTATTCATAAATTGTTCATAAATAAGTTATGGCGGTTATCCGTTGGACGGAAAAATAAATCTATCATAAAACTTAAACACTAGATATCTATTTTAGTTGGCTTGGTTGTGATGATTATGATTATATTCATGCAAACCAGGTTTCATCTAAGATTTGTTCTAATGAGCCTACTGGTATAATGGGGAATATGTCAAGAGAAAGTTGAGAACGATCTGATGCTTCTTTTCTTGCTTCTTGATAACATTCATCAAATATTTCTAAAATGTAAGGTTTTAAACTAGGACTATCTTTGAGTTCATCTTTTATCTGTCTGCGAAAATTCCTAATTTCTCCTGTCCAATGTCCTTGATTTCTTTCTCTTTCACTATCCCAATATTTTAATTTGAGTAGATGTTCAAGCAGTTTCAGTAATAAACTTTTAATTGCTCGCTTTTCACTTCTACCCATAGTTTCTAATTCTTCTAATAAATTCTCTAAATCAACAGTAGAAAATTGTCCTGCGCGAAGTTGGTTAATGGTTGTTCTTATCCACAGGTAATAGTCTTGGTCGTATAAGGTTTGAGTTGTTGGTTGTGTTGATGTAACCATATACTGGCGAGGATTTTGCTATTTCTTTTATTTTAGCTTAATTTAGTTGCAACTCAAAAAAACTTGATTTACACTGAAAAAAGAAGTATTGAAATCACCTGATATGTCGAATTTACTCGAAAAAATTACAATTAATTCTAAACAATGTGGTGGTCGTCCCTGTATTCGGGGGATGAGAATTAGGGTATCAGATGTATTAGATTTGTTTGCGGCTGGTTTAAGTGCAGAAGAAATTCTAGAGGAAATGCCGGATCTTGAAGCTGATGATCTCAAAGCAGCACTTTTTTATGCTTCACGGAAACTCAATCATCCGGTGTTAGTTGCATGATAATCTGGGTTGATGCACACTAAAAAATAGGTTATATATAGTAAATAAATGACATCGGTTTCCATGGGATAATGATCACATGGGCATAAGGGGGAATATATCAAGGTGAAGTTGTGAACGGTCAGAAGTATTTTTAATTAACTATTTCCTCATCATAGTTAAACATAAAAACAAATTTTTGTTTAGGTAAAACTAACATAGGTAAATATATAGGATGATCATCCCAACCATTTATTTTTTCACCTTTTTGATAGCAAACAATTAAGGTTGGTACATCAGGATATGTTTTTTTAGCATATTCTGACCAACCGCCTGATCCAAAACCAAACATCCATTTAAAAGGCTCTTTTCTAAGCAAATCTAATCCTTGTTTTTTATTTTTTCGACCTCTGCGAACATTTAAACGTCCTTTGGTTAAACCTTTTGATTTAATATCTGTTAATGCTTTAATTATACGGTTGTCTTCCCATTCTTCAGATGGAATATAATAACTTTTAGTGTGACTGATAATGTCAATCATAAAATCTATATCTACCTCATAATATTCTTCATCATCCTGATAATTAATTAACAGAGATTCAATTTTTGTGAAATAATCTTTAATGTCTTCTTTTTTATAAGCTGGACTTTGAGCAAAAATCAATTTTCCAGGTTTTAATACATTAATAGCTGAAGGATCTAAAACATTGGAACGAGTTGGTTTAAGAGTTCCTCCTATCCAAACAGGTTGAATTTTAATATTATGAATATCATCTCCTATTGCTTGACGTATTGCTTCATCTGATTCATGAATAGAGCGAAAAGATTCAAATATATTTTCTGCTAAAAACAGACGGGTAACATCTTTTAAATGTGGACGATAACCATACATTCTAGCGTGTTGATGAACTGTATCCATTACTTTTTGTTTTGCATCACGTCCATAATATGTCACCATTAAACCTTTGATGGTAACTCCTCTACCTAATCTATTACCACCGATTAAAATATTCATCCCAGGATTATAATTAGGTTCTTTATCGGGATTATTCGCATTAATAATTTTTGGAAGTGCGCGCCTCAGTTGAGAATTTTTTAACTCATCTATTAGTTCATTTAATGGTGGTAATTTATCAGCAGTTTTTTGTAATTCCTGATATGCTTGTTCTAACCATTTTGTTGCTTGTTTATAGTCTGTTATTGAACTTTGCTGACGAATTGCTTTATCTAAATTAATTACAAAATTAGTAATTAATTTCTCTAGGTTTGTATGAATATCTTGCTTGTAGCAAATATGAATCAGAAAAGAATAAGTAGCATCTTCATCAAAAGATAACATTTTGTAAGTTGCACCTAAAAAGAAACAACATAAAGCAAATTTTAATCCTTCAGGAATTATCCATTTATTACCAGGATTTACTAGCCCTTTTTGTTTTTTAATTTCGTTAATTTCTTCACCGTCAATAATTACACAATGTTTGGTATTTTCTAGGAAAAATAAATCTCCTCCCATGTAACTATCTCCTGGTTCTGGTAATGCTGCACAAAATTGTGGCTTACAAGGATTAGAGAGCTTTTGTAATAATAAACTTTGAGGAGTTGCAGTAATTTGAACATAAATATGATTAGGAATTTCTTTACGAATATTGCTGTGTATTTGCTCAAAAGTCGAACTCTCAGAAATTACATTTTTACCTTGTTTAGATTGTTTTGCTTCATTTGTATTTAAACTAGCATTATCAGCTTCATTATCAAAAATCAAAGTGGGAAAATTTTTAACTTTAGCTGTTTTTAAAACTGTCAATAATCTTTTTAAATGAGAAACATTTTTTGTAGTTACTAAAACCACTCCTGTATCTTTAATATAGGGTATAACTTTAGTTTTTGCAAAATCAACAGGGTCAGTTTTCCATGATTCCCAATCAAAAATAACTGGACCTCCTTGAATTTGATTATTGAATCTATTAGCTGTTTGTTCTCCTAACCATGTATTATTAGATGTTAAGACAATAAAACAACGAAAATTATTTTCATGGGCTAGTGCTAAGGTTGCAATAGTTGTATTAGTTTTACCACTTTGAACTCGTCCATAAATTAGTCCCGTTGTTCCTCTAGGAATGGGATCTATTCCTTGATAAATTTGACTAACTAAACCTGTACTATTTTTTCCTACATCACCAAAACCAAAATTCTCAGAATAAACATTAATACAATTTTGAACAACTTCAATTGCGGTTTCTTTAAGTCTATGAGCTTCTGTTTCTCCAATTTGTTTTTCTAATCTCTTGATTAATTTATTAATGCAAGATCCTGATGTAATAATGTTAGTATTTTTCATGGTTTATATTACGCTGATAAAATTAAGTTTGGCCAGTTATTTTGGGGTATTGTGCGATCTAAAGGTACTCTTCCTGTTCCTTTTACATAATAACTACCCCTTGGTTCTCTTTTTACAGAAATGCGTTGATTAGATAAACCATCACTAATATCAAAAAGAGTCCATAATTGTTCTTCAGATAAACAACAAACACCATCACGATGACAAATAAATGCTATAAATAGCTGAATATTAGGATATTTTTGACGAAAGTTGGTGATTGCAATTTCTTCTTGTAAACTAAAGCTAAATGACCATGAAGAATTAGGCTTTTTTGATATCTTAAATAATATAGCAGATTCTTTATTTGTAACTTGCACAAGATACAAAGATGAATGAAAATCAGATAAATAAGTTATAGATATATTGGGTATTTCTTTTAATAGACGAAGAAAAGCCGCACCTTGTAAAAATTCCAGATCATTAATACTCATAGAGGTATTGACAAGAACAATCAGTGTTGTAATTTATTTTACAATATTTCCGCAAAAATAACAATACAGATATCTTACAGCAGTTCCTGATTAGCCGTGCCACAGATTGAAATCACCAAAGCCATTACCAGACTTTATTCTGCGGTTTATTTTTGTGGTGGGTTTGATTCATAAGGAGCGCTTCGCTATCTCAAACTGCTGTAATACCTTGTCCATTTTTTTGTAACTTGGGTTGAAGCATGAAACCTAACCTACGAATCTGTCAGTTTTCTAAGTTCCGTTTGTACATCCAACGCAATCTGCAATGATTGATTCAGCAGTTGAGCATATTCACTAGCTTGATTACTAACTTCTAAACTTTGCAGATTGGCTAAATTATTTACCACTAAATCTTGATTATTAGCCAGCAATTTTTTATTATCACGCAAAATCCGTTCACTTTTTAAGGCACGAACTAAATCTTCCCTAATTAGCTCAAGTGCGGATATGACTTTTTCTCTGTCGCTAATGCTACTTTGGGAGTTACCAGAGTTGGTAAGTTGATCATTAATATCTATCGCTTGGACGACTTGGTGATATTTTTCAACTTCGTCTAAAAGGATTGTGAGTGCATGGGGACAGGTTTTTTTTCGCCAGAGCGATCGCCCCACAACTACCGCAACAGGTACAATAATCAGTAACATTACCCCCAATTGATTAGAAGATCCCAGCGTGGGTAAAATTATAAAAGCGTAAATACCACCAACTATAATCGGTGTTAGCACCAAAGCGACTAAAGCTTCATTAAGAAAAAAGCTAGTCCGCTTGTCCTTGTCTGCCATAATTGAGGGACGGAAAACGTCTTCTGAATCGAATCCAGTTAAGCGTCTAAGTTCCCCTTTGCTAATTTCTAAACCTACTAAATCTGGCTGCACTGCTAAACACTCCTTTGAGTTAAGCATCTATTTTAAATTGTAGAGCGATATCTTGAAGGATATTGAGAACTCCCTTGTCCGTTGTTATAGTGGTAAAAATCAGCCAACTTATGTAGGAGCAGTTTGAAAATCTAAAATAATTTTTGTAACAATCGCCACAATTTTTTAAATTTTCCCTGAAAGTGAATTAATCGAGTTGATGGTAAATTTATGTTGCATAAATAACTAATAAAACTTTAATTATCTATTGATAGAAATCACAGCTACTAAGGTAAGAAAGTGCTATTGTAGAGAAGATAATTAAGCATTTACAAATGACATTCATCTCAGTGTTTTCTAGTCATGTGTGTTTTTCTGTAAAAAAACTGATTAAGTCCAACAATATTTGGCTAATCACTGACAAAAGGTCAAAAGATGGATGAAACATCCAGGTTATTAGGATAAAAAACTAGAATAAATCAGAGAATTCTGATTGATAAACTGTCAAAAACACAACTATTTCAGCTAATATACATGAACCAATCTGCGAAACGTTACTCACCGCTCCAAGCTGCCTTGATTGGTGGAGCGATCGCCACAACTGCTACTATATCTGTATTCGGTCAGGCTTGGACACGCTCCGTTCATGCTGCTTTACAAGATAGTCCTAAAGCATTAGTTGACCAAGTTTGGCAGTTGGTGAATCGTGAATATGTTGATGGAAAATTTAATCAGCAAGATTGGCAAGCAATCAGGCAAAGCCTATTAAGTAAAGATTATACTTCTAAAGATGAAGCTTATATAGCCATCCGCGAAGCCTTGCAAAAGCTAGGTGATCCCTACACCCGGTTTATGAACCCCAAACAATACGAATCCCTCACCAGCCAAACATCTGGAGAAGTGTCCGGGATTGGTATTCGGATGCAGGTAAACGAAAAAACCAAGCGTCTCACGGTTATAGAAGCTATAGAAAATTCTCCAGCCCTCAAAGCTGGACTTAAATCAGGTGATGAGATTTTAGCCATTAATGGTAAATCTACCCTGAAAATGACGGTAGAAGATGCTTCAAAATTGATTCGTGGTCAGATAGGTACTTCTGTTAGCTTGGACTTAGAAAGACCAAGCAACAAATTTAACGTTAAATTAACCAGGGCGACAATAGAAGTTCCCACAGTCCGGTATACCCTCAAACAAGAAACTGGTCGGCGAGTTGGGTATATTAAATTACAAGAATTTAGCTCCCATGCTGCGGATCAAATGCGTGTAGCCATTCGCAAATTGAACGACCAAAAAGTTGATTCCTACGTTTTAGATTTACGAGGTAATCCTGGTGGTTTATTAAATGCGAGTATAGAAATTGCCAGAATGTGGCTAGATGATGGTCATATCGTCAAAACCGTAGACCGCAAAGGATCGAGTTCTGAAACAACAGCTAACCGTACAGCTATTACCAAACTCCCCTTAGCCGTGTTGGTTGATGGTAATTCCGCTAGTGCTAGTGAAATCCTCACCGGCGCACTTAAAGATAATAAACGGGCTGTGGTTGTTGGTAGTCAAACCTTCGGTAAGGCTTTGGTGCAGTCAGTTCATGAATTGGGAGATGGTTCAGGATTAGCTGTGACTATTGCCCATTACTATACACCGAATGGTACAGATATCAATCATAAAGGGATTGCACCAGATATCAAGCTCGACTTGACACAAACCCAGGAACGTCAACTAGCTTCTAATCCAAGTTTAGTTGGTACAAATAGCGATCCCCAATATACACGCGCTATTGCTGTTCTTTCTAATGGCAAATTAGCACAATCACAGTCTATGAATGTCAGTGCTAAAGACCTGAAATTTTAGAATTTGAGGTTTAATTTCCAGTCTTTAGGGTGAAATTAGGTTTAAAGTTCAGTTAGGCAAATTCATGAACCAAAAACCCTTGTAGAGACGTTCCATGGAACGTCTCTACACCCCTTAACTATCTTCTTCTACTACCGAAGCCGGAAGAACGGCGACTTGCAGAACGGCCACCACTACCAAAACTACTACCAGAATTGCGGTAGGTAGAGTTAGAGTTACCGGAAGAACGGAGGTTACTGCTACCAAAACCAGAACCGGAGGCTCTTCCACCTGTTGTATTGCGGCTTCCGCTTCCTGAAGACGCGTTTCTGATGTTCCCTGTGCTACGGAAAGTAGTGCGATTTCTCACTGCTGCGGGTGGTTCATTGTACCGAGAACGGTAACTAGAAACGGCTGAATCATAGCTAGAACCATAACCACCATAACCATTCATGATCCCACCTGGTTGATATACGGGGGGAACATAATATTGAGGTCTAAAGAATAGACTACCAATAGCTTGACCGGCTAAAGCACCTGCAAAAGGCGCCCAAAAGCTACTTTGTTGACGAACAATTACAGTTTCTGGTTGTCCGGTTTGGGGATTGTTTTTGGTTTCTGTGACGTTATGGATGTACTCAATCTTAAAGTCTTCGGTCATGTATAAAACTGGCTGACTATTTTCTACCTTTAAGTAAGTTTTCTTACCTGCTTTGATTTCATCATCAGTCAATCGTGCCATTTGTAGCTTTTCTGTGGCAAAGCTGGGGGGAGTGTTGTTGAGTAAAAATAGGGTATACTCACCATTGACATCGTTATATGTACCCTGTTGTACATCATACTGACCATCATTTAACTTGGTGGGAGTAGCAATTTGGCTACTGTTCTTAGCTAAAGAATTAGCTTGGTTTCCTCCCCCACAAGCAAAAGTTGTTAAGCACAAAGTCAAGGCTAAACAAATAACTGTAAATTTACGCAGTACGGTGATTATCATGGTGTTCATGTTTTGTGCTGGTACTAATTACAAACTAATGAAGAATTTACAATGGAATCAATTCGGGGTAATACTCTAATAATTGATCACTAGAAAGTTCATCACCTAATTGGGCGGGAGAAAAATGGACTTGGATGGCGCGGAGTTTATGTTTGTAGTGTAAATTAATTAGGGCTTTTAAAGCTGCTTTTAAGGCTGGAATGTTAGCCAAATCAGTTTCTAACTCGGGAACTTCGCCTTCAGTAGCGACTGTGATCATCACAATGACGTTACGGGTGACAGGAAGTGATAAGGGTTGATTGGAGGAAGCAGCATTAAAATCAAGACTAGCCCCATATCTTTGGGCTGAGTCTGTGAATAATTCATTAACATAATCTCCGGCTTCCCCTTCTTTCCAAAAGACATCACCTTCATTAGCAGCAGAGAACCAATATTCGTCCGATTGCAGAAAAGTTTCGCACAGTTGTACTAATTCTTCTCCTAGTACTTCCAAATCACCATCAGCATCAATTGCTGTTCGGGCGCTACGATTAAGTACGCCTAATATCGGGGCTACGTCTGATCCTTGTAAATGCAAAAATAAACGACTGACAACATAGCGAGTTTTACCCATCATGCGATTAAACATTTTTTGTCTCCTGTAGTTTCAGTAAATTATTCAACACTATACCAATTTATACTTGTAAACAAACACTGATAATTGACGACTGTTGAAGAAGAATTCACCGAGTCAGAATCCTTCACTGATTGATGCTGACCTACCAGTGACATACTCCACACACTCCCTTTCAGGTGAGTGTGGGCTTCTTTTGCGACTCTTCTATGAAGACATTGACTGAGCTTTAAGACCGTGTGTCCCACGGTTCTTGATATTTATAGCCGCGTTCAAGTCCCTACACAAACTCCCATGACAGACAGGGCAGTTGTGCATTCTTTGAGATAGCGGCTTTTTAACTTTGTGACCACAACTAGAACATTCTTGGCTTGTCCCGTTGGGATTTACAGCAACTACCTTCAGCCCAGCATTTTCGGCTTTGACTGTTAGTATTGAAATAAATTGTCCCCAACCGGCATCGTTAATACTTTTTGCCAATCTTGTTCTAGCAAGTCCCTTGATGTTTAACTTTTCAACAGCTACTACATCATACTTTTTCAGTAGATTGTTTGCAGTTTTAAAATGAAAATCTTTGCGGGTATCTGATACTTTCTTATGTTGAATACCCAGTTTTTTAATCGCTTTTTTAC
>JBAXRM010000107.1:0-16778 GCA_037131225.1 Nostocales cyanobacterium ELA583
ACCCTACCTATATTTTAAATATCACATATTAGTCCTATAAACCCTCTTTTATCACTTAAGAAAAGAGTAAAATATAAAGTAGAAGGCTGAACAAATTGACGCACCCAAGCAAATCGAGCGAGTATTAAAAGTGAAAGCAATAAATAGTAAAGCTTGAAATTTATTTGAAGCTCAAAACTAAAAGCTGTTATAATTTCATATATGTTATGGAGGTCATTATGTCTAACCTATCCTTAGAACAAAATCAACTTAAACAAACCCTTAAAGAAGCAATGATAGAGCTTTTTTATGAAAATAAAGAAGAATTTTCAGCTTTACTTACAGAAATAATTGAAGATATTGCTTTATCAAAAGCTATTGAAGAAGGCGAACAAACAGAATTAACAGATAGAGGAACGATTTTTGGAATTTTAAATCAAGAACAATGAAAACAGAATTTAGAAAAAGTTTTGAAAAAGACCTCAAAAATATCAAAGATTCAAATTTACTTGAGAGAGTTAAATTAGTAATAGAAGAAATAGAAAATGCTGTTGATTTACAAGAAATTAATAACTTAAAAATGATGAAAACAGCAAGTAATTATTATCGTATTCGAGTTGGTAATTATCGAATCGGGCTATCTATTAATAATGATTTAGTAACATTAGTAAGAATTTTACACCGCAAAGAAATTTACAGATATTTTCCTTAATAAATACGCAGCCAATCAAGAGTTTGTACATCTTGTTTCTTCTGGTAATGGGTAATAAAATCCCAATCCTAGTTTTAATGCTATTAATTCTGACAATCCTAATAGCGCAGCGTTAGCCATTTCAGACAGTTTCACTGACGTTAATAAAAAAATGGGTGTTGTTGAATTAAAGTAAGAAACATAATTCAAACAACGTGATCTGGCTCTAAAGCACAAGGATAAGCAGAATCGCCCATTTCTACCTGAAGAGTAGAATGTTTGATACCGAAATGGTGTTCTAATTCTTGGGCAACTTCCCATAAAAAACCATCACCAGGATAGCCTCCAGGCATAACTAAGTGAACCGTGAGTGCCGTTTCCGTCGTACTCATAGCCCAGATATGTAGATCATGAATTTTCGACACACCAGGACATTCAGTTAAGTAATTTTTCACAGCCCGCGGCTCAATTCCTGCTGGTACTCCATCAAGTGCCAAATTTATAGAGTCTCTGAGTAAATGCCACGTGCCAACCACGACAACTGCCACCAGCACTAAGCTAACCAATGGGTCAAGCCACAGCCAATGGGTAAATAAAATAGCAATTCCCGCTACCACAACACCCAAAGATACTACAGCATCAGCAGCCATGTGTAAAAATGCTCCCCGAATATTCAAGTCGCTTTTGCGTCCTGACATAAACATAAGGGCGGTAACAGTATTAATGATAATTCCCACTAGGGCAACACCAATAATAGTTTCTCCTGATACTGGAGCAGAATCCTGAAAGCGGCGGATAGCTTCCCAGGCAATAGCACCCATAGACAAAAGTAAAACCACAGCATTTATTAAAGCCGCCAAAATGGAAGAAGCCCGCAACCCATAAGTATAGCGGTGGCTGGGAGGACGACGAGCAAGGGAACTTGCCCCCCATGCTAGGAGAAGTCCTAAAACATCACTCAAGTTGTGACCAGCATCAGCAAACAAAGCCAGAGAGTGCGCCAAGTAGCCATAAGTTGCTTCCACAATCACAAACCCTAAATTGAGTGCAGTCCCAATAGCAAAAGCACGACTAAATCTTGCTGGGGCGTGATTGTGATTATGTTCGTGTGCGTGATGATGGTGGTCGTGGTTGTGTGTCATAGTGATGATTTGGAGAAAATGGACAAATTAATTGTCTGAATCAGGATATCCAGGATTTAAGGATTAACAGGATTTTTATGATAGCATTTCCTGATTTTCTACTCTTCTAATATCATTTTTTCTACTTCCATTTTGGCTTGTTCTAATTCTGTTTTTGCTTCTTCTTGTAGTAGTTTGGCTTTTTCTCTAATTGTTGTGATATTTTCGGCTATTTCATTTTGTTTTTCAAGAGGGGGTAAAATAATAGGAATATTTCCTAATACTTCTTGGCTGATATGACCCATAATTGCACCAGTTTTAATTTTATCAAAATATAATTGCCCTGCTTTAGAATTAAGCCAAGCACAAATATAATAAGGGTTTAATTTAGCTTCTGTATTAAACTCTATTTTAAAAATTTCTGAACTAATAATAGCATTTGTAATTAGTTTATCTACAATAACAGAAATTCCATAACTTCCTTTTCTTGTGATTAATAAATTACCTTCTTGAAGTGCAATATTTTTAGTAATTTCAAATTCTGGTATATATTTAATTTAACAATATTTCTAGGGGTAAAAAATTGTCCAAAATCTCCCCTAAAAAACGAACCCATGAAAGTCTCAAAAGCACGTCCTTTACTGTCTAAGTCTGTATCTCCTAAATTAATTCCTTCTAAATAACCCACAACAGTACGCAATTTTTCAGGACTTAAACGAATATCATCTTTAAAAACTTCTGGGTCTTTTTTTCTACCTTCATCATAAAGAGATTTAATGCGTTTTATTAACTCCTCATTGGTTTTTTCTTCCTGTTCTTCTTTAAATATTTGAAAATCATAAGGTTCACCTTGTTTACGAGGCTTTTTTTCATCCCAAATCTTACAAAAAATCAATTTATCTAATTCGTCAAAAGCAGTGGAAGGATTTAATTCACCACCACCCCAAAGAGCATTATGTGCTTGTTTAAATCTTCTAGTTAAATCATCTTCGGTAACTTTTTCTAACTCAAATAACCTTTGTCTATTAACTTCTCCTCCACCTTTAGCATATTTATATTTAGCTAATTTAGTAACACCAAATTGAGGAATATCAGGGATAGAAATACGGGCTTTTGGTCTTTCAATAGGAACTTCAAAATATTCATCTTTAATCCCGGAAGTCACCCAAACATATTTAGCACCTTCAGCTACAGCATAACTAAAAGCCTGATCAATAGCTTGTTTAAATTCTAATTCTGAAACTTCTTGTTTTTTTACATTCAACTAATATATGAGGAGATTCTTTTTGATCATCATTATAAATAATAATATCAGCCTCTTTAGTGCTTGATCCCATTGTTACAGAGATAAACTGTAATATTCTCTCAGAAGAATAACCATAAACCAAAATTAATTTTAAAAAAGTTTCTGCTTGTACTTTTTCTTCAGGATTAGTATAATTTCTTTGTTTATTTTGATTAAGATAAGTTATATATTTTTTCTCATCATCAAACTTAATTAAACCTTTTTGGACACCCTCATTAATTAAATTCATAGTTTAACTTTATCAAATATTGTTTAGAGATTAATATGGTGATCTTACCAGAAGTGTGGAATCCTGCAACAAAACTTTACAATTTTTGAGTTTTACCAAGATAAAATCCATTGCCTACGTATATTTTCACAAATCAAACCAGATTTCTATACATTAGATCATAGCCCCCTCCTCGCTTGCGGGGAGGGGGTTGGGGGTGGGGTTCTTGTTCCCACTCAAAACCCTACTCTACTTCCACCACACTGATAATCCTCTCATCTCTGTTGAGTTGACAGATACTTTCACCCTTACTATCCTTGCTGAGATTAGGAACTGCATCTACCGATACGCGAATAACTCGCTCCTTATTGGTCAGTAATGCGACCTCCGAACCTGGTTTTGCTGCTACCATAGCCGCTAAATTGTCCGTTTTATTATTAAATTTCAAAAGTTGTATTCCTAAATCGCCCCGATTAGCAGCCCTCAACTGATTTGCAGCCATGATTTTGGCAGATCCTTCTTCCGTCACTAGCAATAATTGGTCATCTTTGCTGACATTGACACAGCCAACCATGTGCTGATTTTTCAATAAACGGAATGCTTGTAACCCCATTGCAGCCCGACCCATAATCGGTAATTGTTCATCATTAACCGGAAACCTTAATAGCCGACCGCTAGAACTAGCCAAAATTAGATGTTGTCCGCTGCTCATGAATTGGGTAAAAGCTAATTCATCCTCATCTTTAAGTTTCAAAATTGTAATTCCTCGCCGCGAGAGGTTAACAAATTCCGATAAAGATAGGCGTTTAATCCGTCCTTCCTTGGTCAGTAGCACCATGTCCGAGTTCTCAGGATGTTCTGGGAGTAAGAACCGAGTTACTACAGCTTCAGTGTTACCTTGGGCGGCACTGGTAAGCATGGTAATTAATGGCGTTCCCCGTGCTGAACTTGTAGTGAGCGAAGTCGAACTACGTCCAGTAGTAAGGGGAATATCTCCCACTGTAATGGGGTAGACTTTACCGCCGCTGGTGAGGATTAACAGGTCTTTGTGGGTATTAGTTAATGCAGTTTGGATCAGGAAATCATGATCCAGTAGTCCGTTTTCCCCTTTTGTTTTTTTGCTATTGGGGGAAATACGCCGCACGTAACCCCGTTGAGTAACTTCTAAAATGGTTTCTTCTGCGGGTTGTTCCGGTTTGGGATTGGGAATTTTCGCGGGGGAATTATCTTCAGGTACTACTGGTTGTTTAGCTTTACCTTTCTCTTCTGAGACTGGTTTTTCTTGATTGTGAATTATTTTCGTGCGGCGCGGATCATTATATTTCCGTTTGAGAGTTCGCAAATCTTTTTTTAGGGCTTTGAGTAATTCCCGTCTATCTTCCAGTAATGTCCGCAATAGGGTAATTTCCTGGCTGAGTTTATCAAATTCCTGTTGTAAGTTTTGCTGTTCTAAACTGGTAAGACGACGTAAGGGCATAGACAAAATTGCATCTGCTTGGACCTCAGTTAAATCTAACTGGCTACAAAGTGTCATCTTGGCTGTACTGCCATCAGGTGCTTGTCGTAATATAGCAATGACATTATCTAGATTTGATAAGGCTTTCAGCAATCCTGCCAGGATATTTACCCGATTTTCTGCTTTCTCTAATTCATAATTGTAGCGACGGTTGAGGGTATGTTCTCTAAACTTGAGAAATTCCTCTAATAGTTGCCGTAAGCTTAATTGGCGGGGTTGTCCGTCAACTATGGCTAAGAGAATCGCGCCAAATGTTGTTTGTAAAGCGGTTTGGTGATACAAATGCTGGAGTAATTCTTGGGGATTGGTATCGCGTTTTAGTTCAATAACTACGCGCATTCCTTCCCTGTCGCTCTCATCTCGAATATCAGAAATGCCTACTATACGACCTTGATTGACCAAATCGGCGATTTTTTCAATCCAACCGGCTTTATTAACTTGAAAGGGTAGTTCAGTGACGATTAATGCTGTCCGGCGCTTAGTTCCCCTGGTGGCGGGAATTTCTTCCATTGTGACAATACCGCGCATGATGATACTGCCTTTGCCAGTGGTATAGGCTTCCCTAATGCCACCATGATCAATAATTTCTCCACCTGTGGGAAAATCTGGACCGGGAATTATTTGAAATAATTTTTCATCCGTTAAATCTGGGTTGTCAATTAAGGCAATTAACCCATCTACGATTTCTCCCAAATTGTGGGGGGGAACATTTGTAGCCATGCCTACGGCAATTCCCGCACAACCATTCAGTAACAAAAATGGTAATTGAGCAGGTAGTACCGTAGGTTCTTGTTGGGAATTGTCGAAATTTCCCGTAAAATTCACAGTTTCTTCGGCAATTTCCGCCAACATTCCCTCATGTCCCACAGGTGCGAGACGGGTTTCTGTGTAACGCATTGCTGCTGGTGGATCATTATCAACGCTGCCAAAGTTACCATGTCCCCCTAGTAAGGGATAACGGCTGGAAAAGTCTTGAACTAACCGAACTAAGGCATCATAAACTGATTGATCACCGTGAGGATGATATTTACCGAGAACATCTCCCACTACACGGGCGCATTTTCGGTAAGGTCGATCTGGTGTTAAACCGAGTTCGTGCATGGCATATAAAATGCGCCTATGTACTGGTTTTAATCCATCGCGGACATCTGGTAAGGCTCGCCCCACAATCACACTCATGGCATATTCTAGGTATGACCGTTGCATTTCGGTGTGCAGGGCGGTGGTGATGACCTGTCCCTTGGAGAGAAGGTTTAACTGTTTTGCCATGAGGTTTTTCCCTGAATTTTCACTACACAACAGCCGCTAGAAGATAACACGTTCTGAAATTACAGCATAACGGATAACATAGAAATACTCACACAATCTTGATACTCATGGAGAGAAAAAGCGGTAGTATTATCTTGGATGTGATCTATGCTTATAGACTATTAAAAATACAATAGATATTGATTAGATGTTAGCCCTATTTAGTATAAAGTCTGATGAAAACTGTTCTAATTGTAGAAGATGATTTAATTAATGCTCGCGTTTTTTCTAAAATTCTAACTAAACGCGGGGGTTTAGGGGTAAAACATACAGAAAATGTGGAAGAGGTAATGAAAATTGCCCAAGCTGGTGAAATAGACTTGATTCTAATGGATGTGTCTCTGTCACGTAGTGTATACCAAGGTAAATCTGTTGATGGTATCAAAATTACACAAATGTTAAAATCTGACCCACAAACAGCTAACTTACCGATTATTTTAGTGACAGCACACGCTATGGAAGGTGATCGGGAGAATTTTTTAAACCAAAGTGGCGCTGATAGTTATATTTCTAAGCCTGTAATTGATCATCAACTGTTTATTGACCAAATTATGGCACTTTTACCGCCAGCATAGTTGGGAAATTAAATTTTGGAGTTTGGATTTAGAGAAATTAAATCTAAAATCTAAAATCTAAAATTCCCTTTTATGGTGTTGGTGTTTCCTTCTGTAGCTGTGAGGCTGATTTAATTTCTGGTAATGCTAAGAATTTTTTTGTGTCTGCAAGTAGGCGATCGCCCCAAAGGTTTTCTTTGAGAAAATTTAAATCAGCATAACGGGAATCTATCCTCAGTGCGGATACTCCCATTTGTAAACTTTTTTGTTTATCACCCTGATTGTAGGAAGCTACAGCTAAAGCTAATAAAGGTTCTGCGGCTTTTTTGTCAATACTAACTGCTGTTTGCCATTGCTGAATTGCGCCGGGAACATCACCTTCTTCGTACTTAATTAAGCCAATATTATTAATTGCTGGCCAAAACTTTTTATCTTGGTTGACTGCCAAATTAAATTGAGCGATCGCATCTGGGAATTTATTTAGCATATAGTAAGCATTACCCAAATCAAACAACCCCCCAGAATAATTGGGTTTTAATTTCAAACCCGCTTGATAATGGGTAATAGCTCCTTGGTAATCTTTTTTTTGAAACTTAGCTGAACCCAACGCAAATTGCACTTCCGAATTTTTAGGATTGAGGGTTTGAGCTTTGCTTAAGGAGGTAACAGCCTGATCAAATTCTTGATTTTGTAAATGCAAACTCCCTAGCAGCCACCAGACTTTATCATTCTGAGGGGCTAGTTTGCTCGCTAACCGCGCTCTGATTAAAGCTGGTTCAACCTGTTGAAACTGAGCTAACATAGCCGCTTCCTGTGCTAAACTCAATCCCTTTTTCTCTAACTGAGCATTATCAATTTGTACGGTATGTGGGATGAATGCCTGAGCATGAGCAGCTTTCGGCAAACTCCATAAACTACAGGCAATTAAAAGGGAAATTAACTGAATATGTTTTGACACACTACTACTTCCTAGTCTGAATATTAAAAATCTTATAGCTAACTTCACGCTATCAGATAGCTTAACAAAATCACAAAGATTGGTCATTAGTTAGTTGTCAGTTGTTATCCGGTTCCTCTAGACTAAAGAGTCAGCGGTTAGGGGTAAAATGGGTAGGGTAACGGTGAAAGTAGTACCTGCTCCGAGATTGCTGGCTACTTGAATTTGTCCTTGATGATGTTGGATAATGGCTTGAGCGATCGCTAATCCTAATCCTGAACCAGTAGTTTTAGCTGTAGCCGTTTTCTCAGTTCTATGGGTTCGTGCTGGATCAACTCGATAGAAGCGGTCAAATAAATTTGGTAGCGCGTCCGTAGGAATACCAATTCCCGTATCACTGACTTTTATTTGTAGATGAGAGTTACTATAACGCATTCCTGTGACTCGATTTATCCCCTCTATTCTTTCTAACTCCACTTTTATTACTCCCTTTTCTGGAGTATATTGCAAAGCATTACCAATTAAATTTGTAAATAATCTAACTAATTGCTCCCAATTCCCCGTCAGAATAAACCAGTTTTCTAGTAATTCAGGATTAACTGCCGTCAAGGGAGAGTCAACTAAATTCAAAACTAGATTAATTTGTTTTTCTCTAGCTACAAATTGTTGTTCTTCGACAACTTCCATCAATAAAGCGTCAAGAGGACAAGATGAAAATAAATCCATGCTTATACCACTATCTTGTCTAGCTAAAAATAGCAAATCATTAACTAATTTCCCTAATCTTTGAGTAAGTCTTTCTACTACTTTTAATTGTTGTTTATATTCAACTGCATTTTTTTCTTCTTCCCCTGCATCTAAATCAGCTAAGGCAATTTGGACATTAGTTTGAATTAAAGCAATAGGACTTCTTAGTTCATGGGAAGCATCAGCAGTAAATTGTTTTAAACGTTGGTATGATTCCTTTACTGGTTCTATAGCTTTACCAGATAAAAACCAACCACTAGCAGCTACAGCCAATACCATCAAACTAATGCCTAAAGCCAAATCAAAAATTAATTCTCGGCTGGGTTTTGTCACCTCAAACCAAGGATGACTCACTCGCAAATATCCTAAAACCTGTCTGCCTGTTTCTATCCTTTTCGTAACTTGTCTAAATAACTGTGCAGATTCTCCCCATCCTCCCATGCCATCTATTCGCACAGTTTCACCTGTATGATGAGTATGAATAGGAATATCTAATATTTGCGAAAAAGTTGACCACAGTAATTTACCATTCGGACTAAACCACTCTAAATCAATCCGATCATCTTCAGCATTTTCTGCATTATTAGGAAAACTAGCTTCTACATTTACTCGCAATTGAGTAGGTTGTAAATTTATAGGCTCAATTACTAAAGAACGTTCTACAACTTCCACCACATGATATAATGTATCATCAATTCTCTCAATTAATGTACTGCGAACATATAAATATACTCCACTAGCAAATAATAATAATAAAATTGCAGTTATAGTAGTGTACCAAATTGCTAAACGGCGACGAGTTGCTTGAAATAGATAGATAGACATAAAATCAATATTACTCTTGATATAAATTTTCCTGTTCCTGATTTGTTTTAATTTTTAATTCCTATATTTTCCGGTTAATACCATAACTTTCTTCTACAAAAATAGCCATAGTCCCATCGCATAAAGGAAATGTACTTCCAGGAATAATTTTGCCAGCATTCCATATTTCTATGATTTCCGCTTCTCGTGCTAGAAAGTCAGCTTCTTTACCTTCATCTTCATATCTTCCCTTTTCCCATTCCAGAAATTGTTTGAGATTATGTGGACTGAAAAAGATTTTTTCCCACTCTTCTGGTTCACCTTCAGCACATAACCAGCCAGATTGCCAATCATCATCATCCAGTAGCGGAAACCATACAAGCTTACGCACCAACATCCCATTTAGTCTATGTTCATATACAAATCCATCAATTGAGGTATCACCGTAGATAAAAATAATCTCGTCGAGTTGTTGTGATTTAGCTTCAGTCAGGGATGCTTGTCCTAAAAGTACCTCATCTTCTGGAGGTTCGTCATCTTTGGTAAAATTACACATCAGCCAAGATGAGTCTGGAATAGCGACTATTTTACTAAAAACTGCTTTGGCGACCTCAAAATCTTCAGTGCGGATAAAATAGGCTGAGTATGATTTCATAGTTTACCTCCTGGCTTGATATAATTGAATTAATTACTCGGTTATTATTAAAACACTTAAATAAACAAATAAACTTGATATATAAAAACACTAGGCAAAGAACTTAATTAGGTTTCTATACCAAGAATTGTTAAAATCTATGCCCCAGCAATTAAGATATTGATATTCATGCTCTATGAGCAATATCTGCCTTAATCTAGGTGATCATGCCGAAACCAAAAAAAAATCCTGCTTCCATTAATCCAAGTGATCCAGAATACTACATTAACCGTGAGTTAAGTTGGCTAGAATTTAATCATCGGGTATTACATGAAGCTTGTGATCCCAGAACTCCTCTATTAGAAAGGCTGAAATTTTTGGCTATTTTTAGTTCTAATTTGGATGAGTTTTTTATGGTGCGAGTCGCAGGTCTAAAGCAACAAGTAGAAGCCACTGTTAATTTATTAACGCCCGATGGTCGCACACCACAACAACAACTAAATGATATTCGTCTGCAACTAATTCCCCAACTCAAAAAACTGAACGCCGAATTTGAAGAAGTTCTTCGACCACTGTTAGTACAACAGGGAATTTATATTCTGGATTACATAGAACTGAATCAAAAACAGCGCAGTTACTTAGATAACTATTTTCAAGAACAGGTTTTTCCGGTTCTGACTCCTCTCGCTGTTGATCCTAGTCATCCCTTTCCCCACATTTCTAATCTCAGTTTAAATCTAGCAGTGGTGGTAAAAAATCCCGATACCGAAGAGGAGTTTTTTGCCAGAGTCAAAGTTCCTCAAGTATTACCAAGATTTTTGCCCTTACCTCCAGAGTTGAGGATTCAAGACAATGGTAAAACTGCTAACTGGACAGGGATTCCTTTAGAACAAGCGATCGCTCATAACCTAGAATCTCTCTTTCCAGGCATGAATATTCAAGAATATCACCCCTTCCGCATTACCCGTGACGCTGATTTGGAATTGGAAGAAGATGAAGCAGATGACCTGTTATTAGCCATTGAACAGGAACTTCGCAAACGTCGCATGGGTGGGAATACCGTCAGGTTAGAAATTCGTTCCCAAACCCCTCAATCAGTACGTTCACGTCTCTTAGAAGATTTGGGATTAACCGAGAGTGATATTTATGAGGTTGATGGTCTTTTGGCATTACGGGATTTAATGTATTTTCTGGCACTACCATTACCAGAACTTAAAGATTCCCCCCGTCAATCCGTCGTTCCTTCCCGCTTACAACGACTTAGAGAACCGAATATTGATGCTGAAGTTCTCGAACCAGAAGAAGGAAAAGACTTTTTTTCCATCATTCGTGAAAAAGATTTACTAGTCCACCATCCCTATCAATCTTTCTCTGGTACAGTAGTCCGCTTTATTACTAGTGCCGCCCATGATCCCAATGTCCTAGCCATCAAAATGACTCTCTACCGGACTTCTGGAGACTCACCCATAGTTAATGCTTTAATTGCTGCGGCTGAAAATGGCAAACAAGTTTCCGTATTAGTCGAATTAAAAGCCCGGTTTGATGAAGAGAATAACATTTATTGGGCAAGGCGTTTAGAAAGAGTTGGCGTTCATGTTGTCTATGGTTTAGTCGGTTTAAAAACCCATAGCAAAATTGTTTTAGTAGTGCGACGGGAAAAAGACAGAATGCGCCGTTATGTCCATATTGGGACTGGAAATTACAACCCGAAAACCGCCCGACTCTATACAGATTTAGGCTTATTTAGTTGTCGAGAAGAATTAGGTGCAGATTTAACAGATGTATTTAATTTCTTAACAGGTTACTCTCGCCAAAAATCCTATCGAGAAATTATGGTAGCACCTGTGAATATGCGCGATCGCTTTCTCGAATTAATCAAGCGCGAAATTGAAAATGTCCATAATGGATTTTCTGGTCGCATAGTTGCAAAAATGAACGCTCTAGTTGATCCACAAATCATTTTTGCCTTATACGAAGCCTCTCGGGCTGGAGTCAAAATTGACCTGATTATTCGCGGGATATGTTGTTTACGTCCCGGACTACCAAATCTTAGCGAAAATATTCACGTTATCAGCATTATTGGCCGCTTTTTGGAACACTCCCGCATATTTTACTTCTACAACAATAGTCAAGAAGAAATATATATTGGCAGTGCTGACTGGATGCGTCGCAATTTAGATCGTCGAGTTGAAGTAATTACCCCCATCAAAGACCAAGAAATTGCTAAAGATTTACAAGAAATCTTAGGAATTATGTTGGCAGATAATCGTCATGCTTGGGATTTACAACCTGATGGTAATTATATCCAAAGATGCCCCGGTGAAAACTGTCCACAAGCTAATTCTCAAAAAACTATTATGTCTATGGTTTTACGCTCTGCTGGCGTAAATTAAACTCTCATTAGTTGCAGCAAAGGTGAATAATAACCTCAAATTCTGGACTGGAATTTACGTACCCTTTTGTAAATTCTTCTTCAGTCAATAGATATTTTAATCTAGTGTACCTCATTACAGCCGGAAGTGCTGTATGCCAGTTTCCTAAGTTGTGAATCTGTCGCACCAATATTATTGCAAAAAAAACATTCTTTAATGCAATTTTTGCATTAAAATCAGCTTTTATTGGCTGTAATTCACCCATAAGATAGAGTGAATTATTTAACCTTTACTCATAAACTGTAAGAATTCCAATATTATATTATTTCTCTGGAATGTTAATGTTGTCCCATGATTCTTCTAAATTGCGCGTTCTTGTAGTGGATGATCATGAACTCACCCGTTTAAGCCTACAACTAGTTTTTTCTGTTCAAGAAAATATTCACGTTGTCGGTTTAGCTAGTAATGGTCAAGAAGCTATAGAAATGGTTCAATGCTATCAACCTGACGTGATCATTCTCGATTTACAAATGCCAATTATGGATGGTTGGTCAGCATCTAATTACATTAAAGCCATATCCCCCACTATTCAAATTTTGGCTTATTCATCCGTAGATGAATCATCATTTCAGAACAACAAAACCAAGCATCACTTTGATAAAGTTTGCACAAAAGATATTCCTACTAAAGAACTCATTGCCTTAGTCAGACAATTAGGGAACAGACGGGGATATTCTGCATTTCCAGAAGCAGGGTAGCGTTCTGCTTAATGACAAATTTACGTATCAGTGGTAGAATACCTATTTTGTAATTGCTCTGTGATGAAAATTAGTACCGCATTTACCTGTAATATACTGTATCAATCCAAAGGTAATTGATAATTAAAATTATCAATTACCAGCCTGAATTTAGATAACTAACAACTCAGGTTAATTATTTCCTGCTTCGGGAATAGTCCGTTTAAACTCATCAATTAAATCATCTAACTCTTCCAAAGCTTGATTCACATCAACTCTTAAAGTCCCCAAGTTGGGTTGTTCTAATAAACTCAGTAACCGCTCACGTTTAACTTTAACAGTGGTAATTCGGTCTTTAATTATCTGAATATCCATTTTTTTGCTTCCAGTTTTGAAACACTTCAAATCTAAAGTTAACGCAAAAAGGAAAAATCTCAATATTCGCTTTCCCAATATGGCACTAATCAGCGATGATAATAAAAGATGAAAATAAATTATACAAATCTTAACTTATGTTTGGCGGAATTTCTTTGGGAACACTTGGGTTAACAATAGGTAGTATACTGACTATCACAGGTTTTGTAGCATACTTTGCGGATAATGCTACCCTCAATCTAGTGGGCTTTTTCTATGGTTTTCCGCTATTACTGGGAGGTTTAGCCCTCAAAGCTAATGAGCTTAAACCCATCCCCTTCAGCCAAATTACCACACCATCAATCCTAGAACTCAGAAAGCAACAAGCAACAGTCACACAGACTAAAATCCGCAAGGACATCACCCGCTTCTGTTATGGGCAAAAATCCCATCTAGATTTAGCCCTGGTTTATCTAGGTTTAAGTCCCACAGACGAAGTCAGACCAGTCGTCACCGGTTTGCGAGAAACCGAAATTAATGGGGCTTATACCTTAATTCTAGAATTCGACTCACCACTAATCACCTTTGATACTTGGCAACAGAAGCATGAGAAAATGACCAAATATTTTGGTCCTAATGTAGAAGTGAGTATGAAACAGCCCAGTGAGGACTACGTTGAACTAGCTTTGATGAAAACTTTAACCTAAAACCTCTATCCCGCAAGGAACTCAAGTTCCTTGCTAATAGCGCAAGTCATCTAAAGATGACTAAACATTAGGAAAATTTATTAGTCCGTTTTAACGGACTTCAGCTATTAGACAGGGAATTTATTCCCTGGCGGGTGTCTTAACCGTAGCCACTGGTAGAACTATCTTAGTATAGTATAAGCATCCCTAGAAATACCCACCATCTACCATGAGCCAATGTCTTAACCCCGCCTGTATTTATCAAAATCCCCAGGGTACGAACTTTTGTAAAGAGTGTGGGAATAAAATCCTTCTGGATAATCGTTATCGTCCCATTAAATTTCTCGGAGAAGGTGGTTTTGGCAGAACATTTCAAGCAGTAGATGAAAAACGATTAAATACACCCTGCGTTATCAAACAATTTTTACCCCAACAAGCAGGAAGTGCCGCATTACAAAAAGCCACCGAATTATTTCAAAAAGAAGCCCAAAGACTGAAAGAACTAGGAAACCATCCCCAAATTCCAGATTTAGAAGCCTTCTTTTCCCAAAATGGCCGACTTTATTTAGTTCAAGACTTTATTGATGGTCAAAACCTATTACAAGAATTTCAAAATCAAGGCACATTAAACGAATCACAAATTAGAATTATCTTAACAGAATTATTACCAGTTTTACAATTTATCCATGATAACAAAGTCATTCATCGAGATATCAAGCCAGAAAATATTATTAGAAGTAAGAACGGTAAATTATTCCTCATTGATTTTGGCGTTTCCAAAGAAACAAGCGGTAGTATTTTAACCAGAGTTGGTACAACCGTAGGTACTCCCGGATATGCGCCTCCAGAACAGTTACGGGGTATGGCTTACCATAATAGTGATCTCTATAGTTTAGCTGTTACCTGCGTCAGATTATTAACGGGACATTTTCAAAAATCTGATGGTTCAGATCAATTGTTTGATACTAACAGAATGGAGTGGCAATGGCGAAAATATGTTTCTTTAAGTCAGGAATTAATAGATGTATTAGAAACAATGTTGCAGGATATTCCTGCTAAACGTTATCAATCAGCCACAGAAGTTTTAGCGGCATTGTTAACTCAAAAAACAAGAGTTATTCCCACTCCACCACCACCACAAACTTCTCAAAATCCCTTTCAACAAATTTTCCAGTTTATTTCTCCACCCACAAACCCACCCAAACCACCAGCAAATATAAATCCTCAATCATCATTTCAAGAAAATTTGGGGAATGGTGTATTTTTAGAAATGATTGCTATACCCGGAGGAACTTTTCTCATGGGTTCACCGGAAGATGAAGCAGAAAGACTTAGTTATGAAAGTCCTCAACATCAAGTCACAGTTCCCAGTTTCTTTATGGGAAAATATCAATTGACACAGGCACAATATCAAGCTATCATGGGTGTTAATTCCTTTTCATTCAAAGGCAATAACCGCCCAGTTGAAAATGTCAGTTGGGATGATGCAGTCTCATTTTGTCAAGAGTTAACTCAAAAGACAGGAAACAACTACAGATTGCCCAGTGAAGCTGAATGGGAGTATGCTTGTAGATCTGGGACAAAAACGCCATTTTATTTTGGTGACAACATCAACCCAGGTTTAGTCAATTACGATGGCAATTATCCCTACAATTCCGCACCAAAAGGCAAATATCGAGAACAAGCCACAGACGTAGGAACTTTTCACCCTAACGCTTTTGGTTTGTACGATATGCACGGGAATGTCTGGGAATGGTGCGAAGATGACTGGCATGAAAATTATATAAATGCGCCTACAGATGGCAGTGCTTGGAACAGTCGAAGCAGCGGCAATACAAAGCTTCTTCGTGGCGGTTCTTGGAACAGCTTTGCTGGGGGCTGTCGGTCGGCGTCTCGCCATGGGCGTTCGCGTGATATTCGTTACAGCTCCTGCGGTTTCCGGGTCGTGTTCTGTTCCAGGACTTTGTAGCCCTTTATACTTTTATTCTTTTACTCTCTGCTCTTCTTTTCTTTTCCCTTCTTAACGGTGAATTATCAGGTTATTATTCCTGATTCAGATTACCCAAAAACAACACCGCGATAAATTTCCGATATGGGTAAATCAACCCCAATAGATTCTAAAAAAATGGATTTTTCTAAATTATTAAAATCACTCAATAACCAACCTTGAGACTGTTTGCTATATTTTTCTATAAAAATTTCATCTTGTTCAACTAATAAATATTCACAAAAACTGCTAATTGAACGATACATCCGAAACTTGCTTTGTCGGTCATAATCAGCGGTTGAAGGTGATAATACTTCTACAATTAAAATAGGATTTAAAACTTCATCATTGCGGTTTTCATGTAGTTGTGGTTCATCTGCAAAAACCATTACATCTGGATATACTCCGCGTTTATATTCAGGAATCCATAACCTCAAATCACTATTAATTGGCTCACATTTACTATCACGCAGAATAAACTTGAGAAATGCAAAAATATTGCCACCTATACGACTATGATTGAGTGATCCTCCCGACATTGGCACAATTTCTCCATTATGATATTCACTACGTTCTTCAGCTTTTTCTTCAATGGCGCGATATTCATCTAAACTATAACGACGCTCAACAGTAGTAATCATCATCTTGTAACCAATTACATTGAAGTAATCATGATTCTAGCAAAACTGGATATATTGTTGAATCATTGACATTATTATCAATAATATTGAACAATTTTTATCCAAAATATTCCCATTTTGTAGGGGCAAACCCCCTGTGGTTGCCCCAAATATCGGGGTAGGCACGGGGGCGCTACCCCTACTATCAATCATCACC
>JBAXRM010000108.1:0-16595 GCA_037131225.1 Nostocales cyanobacterium ELA583
CATCAATCTCGGTAATGCACTATATATCCAGAATAAACTAGATGAAGCGATCGCTGCATATCGACAAGCCATCCAACTCAACCCTAACTATGCCGGTGCTTACAACAATCTCGGCTGGGTTTTTCAACAACAAGGGAAGTTAAAAGAAGCGACTGAACAATTTAAAAAATCAATAGCCTTAGATTCTAATTATGTGACTCCCCAAAACAATCTTAAAGAAGTAGAACGTCTGTTAGCATTGCAAAAGAATCCACTCTCATCCATAGCAGATGATCGTCAATGGTTACCTCAAGATGACCCTTTAGTTGGTGTGTTGCGGTCTGTAGTACGGATAATTGCCCAGATACCCACTGCCAGTAATATTGGTGCTGGCTGGGTAGTAAAACGCGAAGGCAAAAAAGCCTGGATTGTTACCAACCGTCATGTTGTTACAGGTAATAAACGCACTGGAAGAAAAAGCGACAAAATAGAGTTAGAATTTTTTAGTCAACCCCCTCCTGGTAAATTTCTCCCTCGATATCCTGCCCGTATTCTTCAAATCACAGATGCAAATAACTCTTTAGATTTAGCCTTACTTGAAGTCACAGGCATTCCCGAAGATATTCAACCCTTGCCAATGTCTGCGGCAAAAGTCCCTCGAACGACACCAGTTATCGCTATTGGACACCCTAG
The DNA here is from genome assembly GCA_037131225.1 of Nostocales cyanobacterium ELA583. Lineage (GTDB taxonomy): Bacteria > Cyanobacteriota > Cyanobacteriia > Cyanobacteriales > Nostocaceae > Dolichospermum. The sequence continues at coordinate 673 of JBAXRM010000108.1, forward strand.
TATTGGTGGTGATTGGACTACTGTTTCTGGTGAAATTAGTAATGTTATTTCTCAAGAAAACAAACTGCAAATTACAGCTACCATTGCTGAAGGCAATTCTGGGGGACCAGTAATTCACAAAGAGACAAAGGAAGTTGTAGGAATCATGACAACGATGAATGATAATGATGACATTGATCAAAAAAGACAAGATGGAGCTAAAACTAAATCATCTCCACCAGCCACAGGTGGCTTTGGTTTTGCCTATAGTATGGATGCAGTTAAAAAACAACTTCTTATATGGGGAATTCCTTAACTATGAAATGTCAATTTATACTTACCACTTTATTTATTTTTAGCTTTAGTAGCCTACCAGTCCAAGCCTGTCCCTCTGGTAATTCTCAATCAACTAACTATATGCGCCGAGAAAATAACCGTTGTGAAGGCATTCAACCTAGAAATGTTGGCGGTGGTATTAACTTAATTTCCATTGTCACTCGTGGTATCAGCAGCTATCCCAGTCTTCTTAACTTAATCATTCCCCGATTTGGTAACAGTACACCAGAAGTACAATTACAGTCTCTAGACAAAAATTATCTTTTAGATGAATTATCTTTACAACCAAGTAAGTCTGTATTTACCTTTCCTTTAAAACCAGATATTTTAAATAAAGCAGCAGTTTCTCCCAACAGTTTACGCGCCTTAGCTGAGGTCAATCTCGATTCCCAAACGATATATTTACCTGTTACGATTGGCAAAGCATCAGGAAAGTATGAATTTGTTTTCTACACTGCCCAGCGTGCTAAATTTCCTACCTTTGAAATTATCCGCAATGGCAAAGTTGTTTATAACAACCCCCGCAATAATGCCCAAAGTGGTGAAGTAGTATTTAATTGGAATGGCAGTAAAGAACCGACTGGTCGCTATGAACTTCATATTATTGCAGAACAAGAACGCATTGGCAGACCACCTGAGAAATTTGAACGCAATTTTTACTTTGAACATAATCCTAAATGGCTAAAATAAATCATGGCACGTAGACGACGCTTTCTTTCGCTAAACCAAAAAATTAGAACCTTAACTAATTTACGAGTGAAATTATTATCTATAATAGATAATTATATTCGCCCCAATTATGATCATCTCGTAAAATACTTAATTCGCAAAAAGGTAGTATTTTTTGTTCTATTTTTACTGCTGACTTTTGGCGTTATCAGTTTTGTCGCTGTCCTTCCTGCGACTCATATATTTGAGGGTGATATCTTCGTTGAAGAAATGAATTTTACCTATAATGGACAGCAACCAAAACTTTTTTTGACATCCATTCGTAATATCAGCAATTTAGAAATAGAAGGTATTCAAAATCTCACATTGACAGGTAAATTCAAAAGTACATCTACACCTCAGCTTAATCAATCAAATGAATTAAAATTTGCACTAATTGATAGTAAAAGTAAATTGATTATTTCTCAATTAAAACCTAAAAATCATTTAGATATCAATGAATTTATATTACAACCTAATACAAAAGTAAATATAACGAGGTACGATGATTACAATAAAAGATTTAATTTTACTTTAGAGAATAAACCAAATATATTGCAAACTTCTTTAGGTAAAGCGCAATTAAAAATAAGTCTAGAAAAATATAAATTATCAGATCAGAATTTATCCAAAAATATAAATCCAGATATACCCTTAGAATTTATTTTCACGCCTGATAATAAAGAATTGAAATTTTCCCTCGTTAACAACAGTATTTATATAACTATCTCTAATGATAATCAAGATAATTTTGAAGACTGGTTTCGTGGTAAAATAGAATCTAAAGAAGTACAATTTCAGCGTCTAGATAGAACTGGAGAGATTAAAGATGATTTAGTAAGTTCGACGATTTCTGAGGGTAAAGTGCGGATGATTGAACAGGAGAGAGATATTAAAGAACATCAATTTTTAATGGGAGAAAACCCAGATATTCCTCTCAATATAGAACTTATTCGCAATATCAATATTGTTCCCAAAAAAGGCTTAGAAGTTCGTTTTACTGGTAGAACTAAACAGATTCAAATTGGTCTAGATAAAAACTTTCCAGTTTCCCGTATTCAAGGTAGTTGGTTAGATAGTATTTTACCTCGTGATGCAATTATTGCTATCTTTGCTTTTGGCGCTGGTACTATTACCTCTATATTATCCTTTGTGTTAGAGAACGCATCACAATCAAATAAAACAAATTGACAGCAAAAATTAAAGTAATTTTGAAGAATTGATAAAGAAATACCCCAAAAATATAAATCCCCGACTTCTTTTTTCATCTAATTAATAAATCATTAATTGATGATAGAAGTCAGAGATATAAAAAGATTAAAAATTAAAAAAAGAAGAGTGAATTATTAACTCCTAAATTTTTAATTCTTCGTTGATTCTCCTTGGCTACAATATTTATTTAATTGCACTCCTAAAGCATCTGATTCTTTACCAGCAGTTTTGGCGGCGGTTGTCAATGCAGAATCAATTTCTTTTCTAGCTTTTTCAATTTTTAGCCTACCATCTGATGATGATTCTGCTGTTTTAGTATCTCCAAGAGCTTGAGAAGCTTTGGCTATGGCTTGACTAAGATGATCAAAGATTTTGATAAAACTGGTTTCAAATTCTAGCAATTTAGGATCTTTTAAATCTAATTCCTGAATAGACTTAGTAACATTTTTTAAATCCTTCGATAATTGCAAGCTAGTTGATACCTGCTGACCCTTTTTTGTATCAATCAGTGATGTACCCTGATTGACAACTGTAATTAACCGCTGACATTGGACGGTTTTTGTCTCGCTGCAACCAGTAAGTAACAAAGCAATGCTCAGACTAACAGGAGCAATAACTGCATAATGGGAAAACAACATTAATAATTCAAAATTCAAAAAAGTTGGAGTGGAGAATTTAAATCCTTGAATTTACTATAAAATCCCATTCATCAAAATTCATTTATTGTGATGCAATTAGGAATTTTCGTGTTGATCAAGTTACCAATCTACAGGCAACCCTAATTTATCTAAGGTTTTGCCATCTTGCAACAGTGGTTGAATGTCGCTGTCTATGTGGATTTTACCAGTAGATAAGACTAAAGCGCGTTGGGTGACTCTTCCTAACCACTGGAGATCATGGGAGGCTATTAACATTACTTGTACAGGCAATTTTAATAATACATGAGCTAAATGTCGTCGCCAGGCCGGGTCAAGTCCGCTGGTGGGTTCGTCTAAGATAAGAATAGCCGGATCTAGGGCTAAAATGGCGGCTAAGGCCGCTAAACGTCTTTGTCCTCCAGAAAGTTCATGAGCGGAACGGTGGGCGTAGGCTTCCAGTCCAAACTCAGCTAATAGTTGATGAGCTTTATCTTTGGCGGCTATGGATGAGACACCATAGTTGAGGGGTCCAAAGGTGACATCTTCCAGAATTGTGGGCATAAATAATTGGTCGTTAGCATCTTGAAAGCTAAAGCCAATTTGTTGCCTAATTTGCGGGAGGGTGTTTGGTTCCAGGAGTATACCATTAATCCAGATTTTACCGCTTTGGGGTTGTTTTAAGCCGATGAGGTTTTCTAGTAAGGTGCTTTTACCTGAACCTGTCGCACCCATTAAGGCCACGCGATCGCCTGTTTGTAGGCTAAAAGAAATTTCTTGTAATACGGGTTGTTGGTGTGAATAGGCATACACCAGATTTTGGACTTCAACGACAGCAGGATGTGGTTGAGAGAGGGAAATTTGGGAATTAGAAGTTAATGATGTCAAGATTCACCACTCAAATAACAGTAAAGTAAGAACTTAGGGTTAAACAAGTCGCTGTCACCCCAGCTACTAACAGGATAAAACGTTCTTTTGGTTTGAGGGAGGAATCTATGGGCAATTGTCCGTTATATCCACGAGTTACCATTGCCCCATAAACTCGTTCGGCTCTATCTAGGGTGCGGAGATATAAAGCCCCAATCATGGAGGCACTGGCGTAGCGTAGCCATTCTGCTGTACCATTTAAACCGCGTAATTGGGCGCTACGCTGCATTCGAGTTACTTCTGAAAGTAATATTTCTAAATATTGCCCAGCTAAGATCAAGTTTTCTTTTAACGGTGCAGGTAAGGGTAAGCTTTTGAGAGCAATACCGAAACTGTGGGGAGGTAAGGTTAATAAAAAACTATTCATGGTAATTAAACAAATTAGCGATCGCACTAGCAAAAAACTAGCGCGTTCCCATCCCAATGGTAAAGCCACCAAGAATAGAAAAATTAATTCTGTCCCCAGCAATCCGCCTAATTTGCGAATGGGTACTTGTAATATGCAAACCCACAAAAGAGCGATCGCCCCATATACTAGTAAATTAGACCAAGCATGGTGTCTTAAAAAAGCTGCCCCAATTACAATGATTAGGGATAATTGCAAGCGTAATGGCAAGGAAATTTTAAGCATTATTCGGTTTGATAACTTTGGCAATTCCAAAAGCTACAGCAAAACATGATGTAGCACCGACTAAACCGGCAATACTTGTCCCAATTTGCCCTAAACCTTTAATCTCATAGTCAGCCAAAGGTGTTGGTACTACTACTCTGACTTTTTCTGCTAAGTTGATAAAACCCACATTTTCTGCTACTTTTTCTAACCCATCAGGCCAAGCGGAAGCAAATAGAGACAACACACCTGACACTAACAAAATACTGACAACGGGAACTAACCAGCCTCTAATTTGCTGTTCTTCACCTGGTAACAAATCGGGACGGGCTGTGGCTAAGTAGGTTAGTACACCCCCAGTAATCACCCCTTCCCCAACACCAATCAAAATATGTACTCCTGCCATGGTGGGTAAAACTATGTTGACTGGTGCTGTTCCCGAAAGGGCTAATTCAATAGCACAAGCTATGGCGGCGACAACTACGCTAACTCCGGCTGCAATCCCTGCTGCTAGGGGTAAACGCTCCTTAGAACCGCCAAATAGTCGTTGTAATGTTTGGGTTAATCCCCACGCAACCCACACGCCTACTATTCCCATATTAAAAATATTTGCACCCAAGGCGGTGATTCCACCATCAGCAAATAGCACGGCTTGAATAATTAAAACTGTAGCGATACATAACATTCCCGCCCAAGGACTACCCAAAATAATCGCGGCTAAAGCCCCTCCTAATAAGTGGCCGCTCGTCCCTCCTGCTACGGGAAAATTAATCATTTGGGCGGCGAAAATAAAGGCTGTGGTTAAGCCGAGAAGGGGGGCGCGACGAACGCCAAATGCTGTTTGCGATCGATCAAAAGCCACGAATAAAGCGGCTGCGCTGGCTAAACTGGTAGTTGCTGCTACTGGAACTGAAATAAATCCATCGGGTATGTGCATGAGGCTGTGTATTTTTCAAATGTGTGTTTTGCAGACTAATTGTAAGTAATATAGCGACTAACAAAATTAATAGCAAACTAAAATTTAGCTCTTCTGACAATACCCTATTGGTAGATTTTTGGGAATTTTATTTAAGGTATTTTTGTAATAAAAAATACGTCAAATTATATATTTGTTTTTTGAATCGTTAACATTTATAAATCTTTATGACATATTCTCATAATTATTCGTGATTATGAATTTATTAATTTTCTGGAGGATGCCAACCAGCAAGTACCCAATAACTGCGAACTTCTAAAGCATCTGCATCATCACTTAAATGCAAAGCTTTAACAGTCGCCCTCCCAGTTGGTGTTTTGCCACAATTTGTAATCCATCTTTTGTCCAGAAAAAATGCTCAGACCAAACTTGAGTCCGCGGGTTGAATAATTTAACTATCTCACCTGTTTCTGAATCAATATTTGTTATTTTATCGCTTTTATATCTATTACAAATAGGACAAGCTAACCATAAAGTTGATTCATCATTACTACCACCTTTGGCTATAGGAATAATATGTTCCATTTCCAAACGTGCCATTACTAAACGTTGAGGACTCAAACAATAGCCACAACGATTTTGAGCATTTTTCCGAACCCGACGTTCTATTTCAATAGGAATATAAAATCTAGCCATGACTGTTAATTAATTGCAGGTGTTAAACCACGTTCAACAGCCACTTTTAAAGCTTTGGCTTTCCGCACTAAACCACGTCGGTAAACCTGCATTAGTTCATCTAATTGGCTATTTTCTACATCATTTAACTGTCCTTCTTGTTGACGTGCTAAAAGATCACTAAAAACTTCTTGTTGTTGAGTTTCCATTTGCAAACCGCACAATGACAAAATCTGTTCATCTGGTAGTGATTCTACAGGTAATTCATTGCTGGCACGGTCAATCCATTCTAATAATACATCTTCAAGGCGACGATGGCTGAAAGCAGCGATTTCTTTGGCTTTTTGAATCAGTGTTTCCGGTAGTTGGAGGGTGATAGTTTCAGACATTTTGATAAAATGAAACTTTTATATTTTATTGTAACGCTAAAATGTTAATATATAAGTAACATTGCTTTTTATAAATCATAATGATATTTACAAGACAGAATAATCAATAAATCTTCTTCTATCTTGTAAACTAATCTATGTTCATTTGTGATTCGTCTTGACCAGTAACCTTGCAATTCATATTTCAGCGGTTCTGGTTTACCTATGCCAGAAAATGGTTCTCTTTGGATATCTTTAATTAATTCCAAGATTTTTTTAAAGACTTTTTTATCTTCCTTTCCCCACTCACCTAATTGTTCAAAAGCTTCTGGTTCAAATGCTACTTTTTTCATATTCATCTAAATCAACATAAATTAAGTTACCTTTGGCTACATTTTCTATCGCTTTGAGCAGATGTTTTTTGTTAGCTTCTGATTTGAGAAGATAGGTAGTTTCATCTTCTTCAATAGGTGATTCAACTAGGATAATAACTTCTACAACTGTTCCTGCTGGTAGTTCAGTCGTAGATAGTTCGATTTTGCCACCTTTACCGACAATAGCCTTTTGTTTAATTCCAGTGATCATAATTTTTAATTACTCTGATAAAGTCAGATGTACTAATTTTATTGTAACTCTATTATTTGAATAAGTTAAGCTACTTGTTCAGCTAAAACTCGTCCTTCTACTCGCTCATATTCATCCTCAAGTAGCCAAAGTTTTGCTTCTTCATAACTGGAACAAGCAAAAACAATTTTGTATTTTTCAGTAGGGTCTAAAATACAATAATTATTTTTATCATCACCAAGTAACATTAAAACGTAGGGTGGTAGAGATGTGGGGTCAACCCATATTTCTGTAAACTGCCAGTTATTGGCTAGGTCGGTTGCGCGGAATGACATGATATTTATCTCCAATCACTTTCATTTCAGCATAATGCAGAGGAATTTGACTGCCATTAATATCTATTCTATAACCAATTGCGCCGGCAAAATAGAGTCCATATCATTCGTGATTACGAATAATACCAGTGAACTCACCATTTTCTATTATGGCTTGTGCCACTTTAAGCATAGTAGCTTCATCGTTAAAAACATGAGCAACCCTTTCTCGCTGCAATAATCTTTGCATTTGTGGTGTGTCTGGGAGATGCTTGGCAATATGTCTAGTGTCTAGAGTTATTTCTCTCTCTATTCCACTCATTTAATTAGTTACAGTTATTAATCCTTAATTCTATAACTAAATTGCGATCGCTTCCCTCGCCATCGGTAAGTCTCTTTTTATTTCCTTTGCGGTATTTATCCAACACGCTCCACAAACGTTAAAAAACATTTCACTATGTTGTCAAAATACAACACTATAAGGATAATTGACTAAGCATAGTTATGTGTTGCAATATAAAATAATATACAATTTTATTGTTAGACATAACGCTGCTGAAATTTTTACAACCAGGAGAAAATTGTGAGTTTACCAATTCAAGTTACCTTTTTATTAGCAGATTGGGTGGCTAAAGGCTTACAAGATGGAATTTTTGAACGGGTTGGGGGTGTAATCAGGGAAGTAGCTAGTAAGAAAATTGTAACTTGGTTACGAGATACTAATTCAGTTACTCCTCCAGATCCCTCCTTTCTTCCTCCAGTCATACAAGATGCACTTGATCCTATTACGGGTTTACTTAACTTAATTGCTTCAGGAGCAAATGCAGCAATTTCAACTAAAGGCTTTTCTGATGTGAATCAGCGTTTAGATGGTATTGAAAATCAGATCGTTTCAATTGGGCAAAGTTTACAATTTTCTCAAAGTATTTTGCAAGTATCTACTGCTGCTAGTATTCTCAATCTTGGTGTTTCTGTGATGGGTTTTGCTGTCATAGCACAGCGATTGAAAGAACTAGAACAAAGACTAAAAAAAGCAGAGGAGTTATTAAACAAAGTCAACCGTAAAATTGATTTGAGCTTCTATGCAAATTTTCGTGCTGCACTTGATTTAGCTATGAATGCTTTTACCATGACTAAGGTTGAGAATAGAAGGGATAGTGCATTACAAGCTATCAATCGTTTTTTAGAAGCTGAACATATTTATACTGACTTCACAGATATAGAAATCGAAAACCAAAGCCAAATTGCGGATGAATATTTATTAACTTTATCTTTAGCTTATCTAGCCGAAGCACGATGTTATTTAGAGCTAGAAGAACATGATACAGCAATTCGTAGGTTTCAAGAAGGGCAAAAAGTTCTTCAATCACGTATTCATAAATATATTAATATTTTACTGACATCAAATCCAGCAGTCTATCTACATCCAGAATTTCAAGGACAAATAGACTTAAAGAGATTAGCAAAAATTTATCAATGGATAAATTCGGATTTAGATGAAAATGCTGTATTTGAAAATCAACGTAAAAATTTATTTAAAATTGCCAAAGATCATACACAATGGATCGATTCATTACCACCAGCAATTTTAGATCGTATCGAAATTCAAGGTGGGTGGTTTGGTCAGAATCACGATGAATTAAAACAAGCAGCTTTTCAAAGACTTCCCCAAGTCTTTGAAGTGATGGAATCAATGATTGAAACTAACAACAGATTTGAATCTTACCAAACAGAAATACAAGCAATATCTCAATTAGGAATTAGTTTTCATGAATGGCTACAATTAAAACCATCTACAGAAACTAAACCAGAAGGTGCAGAACTAATGTATATTATTCCATCTCAACCTTTAGAGTTAAAATTACTTGGTTAAAATAAAAAAGATATCGAATTTATAGTAATATTATTTAACTATAAATTCAAATCTTTTTATCTACTTAATTCTCCCTAAATTGCAATCCTTTTCTATGCTGAATTAACAACCCAATCGCCATACCAATACCCACAATAGCCGTAAAGTAAAATAACCCAATCAACCGAATATAAATTGGTGGTGCAATTCCCTCAACTTCCAATAATTGTGCTATCTTCACCGCTGGAAATTGACGTTGAGATTCAGGTAAAGAAATTGCTTCTACTTCTACCTTATGAGGTGAACCGTCAAAAAATTGTTCTTGCCAGATTAACTTCCCTTCTTGATTGGGAAATCCTTGATAAGCAAACACTGTTAAATTATCTTCCAAAGCAATAGTTTTAACTCGCAATCCTACATCTTTAATAGCTGCCCCTGTAACGCTATCCTTGACATCAACGGCTAAACTTGCCAATCTCCCCACTGTCGCCAGTTTATCCCCTGTAATCTTGATTTCCATGCCCTGAGATTGGCTAATTGATGGGGCAATCTTCTCATTTTTAGGATCATGTGCATCACCATGAGCTTCTGCAACTTCTGCTGTGATATTAATAAATAATAGAGTCACAATTGCCACTACAGTTAATGCACTTAACAACAACCTGACTGACTGCGGGGCAATTTCCCCTTCTCTTAATTCTTCTTGTCCACCAATTACCCAACCACCTAACAAACCAACTGAAAATAAGATAGCTACAATTACAGCAAAAAATTTATATTTAACCGGATTTTCTCTCACATTTAAATTCAAAGTTTGCTGATAACTCGTAAAAGCATTTGCAACTAAAGGAGAAACATTGACTTGAATTTGATAATTACCGCGAATTGGTAACATTTGCTGAAATTCCAACTTACCATTAGGTGCAGATGCCTCCATTTCTAATAACTTTGTTCCCTCAACAATAGGAAAATCTGTAGTTAATAAAGGATTGCGGGGAGGTGTAGAAATCTGTAATTTAATTAAGGCATTTGTTAACAGTTTTCCGCCAGCGTCAACAGCTTGCAATGTGAAAGAAACCGGAGATTGTTTTCTATCTGTACCAGCTTCAAAAGGTAGAATTTTTTCTAAAGGTGGATTTGTTGAAAGTAAAACTTGAGATTGAGGAATTTGAGCAAACCCCACAAAAGAATATAAAATTGATAAACAAATACAAGCAGCACTAATAACAGCAAACAGGCGATATTTTTTCATGGAAAATATAGTAAATTGCTAGTAAATGGAGTTCAGAATTTAGGTAAAAAGCCTAAAATCAAGAACTCCTGAATTCTACTTTACTTTATGATAATTTAATGACAGGCAACACCTAAAGCGTGGTGACGCGCTGAGTGTGTTGTATTATGTGCTGGAGGATAGGTAGAAAACAACACAGTCCAAATCACCAAAGAAGATAACATCATATAAAGTGTTACCTGTACTGGCTTAGAAAGGGTAATACCCGCAGTTTTCTGTAATACTGAAGTAGGAGAAAAAGTAGTCATTTGTGAACTCCCATAAATAGTGGGGCGAATTTATCAGATTAAAGTGGATTTTTCTGCTTAGTAACAAAAAGATATTGTTAACACCAGCAGCCATTGTCAAAATCCTAGCACCTTATTCCATTTCCTAGTCTGGAAGCATCATCTGTTGTCTAGTTAACGGTAAACAAACTAATATATCAGGAATAGTCCTGAAAATTATTTTTTTCAAAGTTATTGACAATAATTCCTAAGTTTTATAATATACATAAAGCTAATTGCAAATTATTCGCAATTTATTACATACGCGTATCCCTATTAGTCTCATGTCTGACAACTTTACTTTCAGTAAAGATAAAATCTGGAGTCGTCGCCAACTGCTGAAGCTAGGATTTGCTGGTGCTGGAGTCATGGGTGCAGGGGCAATTTGGCAGATGTTGAATAGCAAAAATTATGCCAGTGTCAGAGTCCCACCAATGGAAATGGCAGCAGCTAATGGTGCTACTAACCCCATGCAGGTGTTACGAGATTTTGATTATGGGACAGTAAAGCAGGAAAATGGGCGCACAGTCCGCGAATTTCAGTTAACTGCTGGTACTTCCACCATTCAGCTTAATAGTGCTGTCTCCTACAACATTTGGGACTTAAACGGGCGGATTCCAGGTCCAACACTTCGGGCTAAAGAAGGGGAAAGAATAAGGATACTTTTTCTCAATAATGCTGGACATTCCCATTCTTTGCATTTCCATGGAGTTCATCCCGCAGAAATGGATGGTATCCGCCCTGTGAGTAACGGTAAAGCGACCATATATGAATTTGATGCCGAACCCTATGGAGTTCATTTATATCATTGTCATGTCGCACCTGTAACTCGTCATATTGCTAAAGGTTTATATGGAATGTTTATTATTGATCCTCCTAAACCCCGTTCTTCTGCTGATGAAATAGTTTTAATCATGTCTGGGTATGATGTAAATGATGATAACAAAAATGAATATTATGCTTTTAATGGTGTGCCGCATCATTATATGCACCATCCCATTCAGATATACCAAAACCAGTTAATTCGTGTCTATGTTTTGAATATTATTGAATTTGATCCCGCTGTGACGTTCCACCTTCATGCTAACTTCTTTGATGTTTATCGTTCCGGTATGACCATGACTCCCAGCGAAAAAACGGATGTTTTAACAATGGGTGTAGCTGAAAGACATATTTTAGAGTTTGCGTTTCGTTATCCAGGTAAGTATATGTTTCATCCTCACCAAGATGCGATCGCTGAAAGTGGGTGTATGGGACAGTTTGAAGTCATACCAACTAAATTAGCGTAAATTATTTAGAGAACTCCACAGAATAATTGATCCTATAATGAGAGAAGATAATTTCAGTGTGCAGCTAACCTCATGCGTCCAAAATCTATCATTGAACTGGAAACACAGATCGCCGCCTTCCTGATCTCAAAAAATGGTTTGTGGAAATTTTTGCTAAACCAGCATAATTATAGGATTATCTTTTTTGTGGAGTTCTCTTAATATTTCTTGAAGATCGAGCGATCGCCTAATCTGTTTAATCATCCGGTGCAGTAAACTTTCTTCATCTAAATTTCGCTGCAACTCATTTGGTTTATCGGTAAATGTCATTGCTTATCTTCACTTAATCGCAAATATAACTTTTTGTAAAGTAGCTTCTCATAAATCTTTATAGCGTATAAGTTAGTGACTTTATAGGGGTTCTTAATAAAACTTTATACTGATTTAATACTCAGTTGATCATATTTTTTATCTAAGTCCAGTCACCATGCTATCTGCATACTTGTATCTATTCTTCAACCAATAAAGATATTGGCATAGGAAATAAACTGCGTATTTCTGCCCGCACACTCATGAGGATTCTACCTAAGTGATTTTCCCCTGTCCGATTTGCACCACAGCCCCAGAAATAATCTGTAGGTGAATTTTCTATCAGAATTTCATCACCTGTAACTAATAAAAGTTCTCTAATGTGAGGATGAGTCATAAATTTCTTGAATACCGCAACCCGCATAACTTGAATTTTCACTAATTCCCAATCCAAACGCAGGCGATAACTATGACAACGCCCTAAAGCAGCAGCTTGTTCAGGAGTCGCAGCCGCATGGATTAAAGGTATAATCGGCGCATCTGGACTACCAACAAATTTTTGCCCTTGATAATAATGCTCAACCGTTTGCCAATAAGTACCCTCAATATCAATACCATGAGGAGAAAAATTAGAAAAACAGCCGTATGGCTGCGAAACCTTATAAAAGTAAATAGTCATTTACAAAATTCTCTTTTATACTAAATTAGCAAAATCAGTCATGATTTATTAATTTAGAAATTCTTCCCATAAACATTGTTTCAAATACGTTTTAAGAAGTTCGTAATTCATAATCATAAAGTACAAATTACGAACTATGAATTACTTAAAAATCTAAACTCGGCCAGTCTGGTTGACGATAATAATGGATCATATTATCAAATTTTCGTAGTTCCACCTTATTAATGAGAAAATCTGGCGTATCTAATGGCAATGATTGATTAAACTCAGAAAACATATTGCTAAGGTTTACCCGGTCTAATTCTGGAGGAACTTCGCTAAAATACCCCAATGTTAGATGAGCCGTAAAATGATAATGCTGCTCAATACCCAAACCCATTAATGGGCGATTTTGATAAATTATCCGCCGGAATTGAATAATTTCTTCATAGGAACGTTTATCCTTAGGTACTAAACATACACCTACAGCCCTGGGCATGACAATTAATCCCAACATTTGCCAAGCAATAGGATCAGATTCCTTTGTCATCAATTGTTGATATTCTGCAAATCTCTCAGTTAATTGAGAGTTCAAATCTTCAGCAAATTGGGGATTTTTTGCACAAGCATGATGAAAAGCGCTGTCCCAAATCAAATCTGCTACCGTTACATGAAAACTAGTAGGAGGAACAGGTACAATTAAACCACTAGCAAGGGGCAGCTTTAAAAGTTGTTCTTGATAAGCTTGTATTTGGCTGTAAAAAGCAACATTACTTGTATCTTCTGCTGCTGGTGGGGTAATCAGCGTGTAACCCGGAAAAGGAGCAGCTTCTCTAACTCCAGCATGAACCTGGAATTTAGAAGATTCCTGAATATGCTGAATTTGGGTTTTGTAAGCTTCCGGTAGCGTCATGTGGGCTACCCGATTTAAATAGGTTTGGTAGTTGTCGTCCAATCTTAATCACCTTGCGCTCTTTTGATAGATTGTAGGGAGATTTACTCAATTTAACCAAATTAATTTTAAATGTTTAAATTTTAAATTGCTATGCCAATATATTTTTACTGGGGTGAAGACGACTTTGCTATGGAAAAATCCGTAGTAACTTTGCGCGATCGCATCCTTGATCCCCTGTGGACAAGTTTTAATTATACCTCCTTTTCTGCAGATCAACCTGATCCAATTGTCCAGGCTTTAAATCAGGCAATGACACCGCCATTTGGTGCTGGTGGGCGATTGGTGTGGCTCATCAACACAACACTTTGCCAAAATTGTCCAGATCACATTCTAGCAGAATTACAACGGACTCTCAAGGTCATTCCCGCAGATTCCACCTTACTATTGACCAGTCGCAACAAACCAGACGAACGCCTGAAAAGTACAAAACTCCTCAAACAATTTGCCACAGTTTCCGAATTTCCCCTCATTCCCCCTTGGAAAACAGAACTATTAGTCCAGTCAGTTCTCCAAACCGCTCAAACTGTAGGTATCAAATTAACTCTTCCCATAGCAGAACTATTAGCCGAATCAGTAGGTAATGATACCCGCCTTCTCTATAATGAACTAGAGAAATTACGTCTTTACAGCGAAGGTAGCGGTAAACCTTTAGATGTAAATACAGTATCTGAGTTAGTAAGAAATACTACTCAAAATACTTTACTATTAGCAACAGCCATCAGAACCGGAGATACCCCCAAAGCTTTAGGAATCTTAGGTGATCTCACCACCGCAGCCGAACCAGGTTTACGGATAGTTGCCACACTCATTGGTCAATTTCGCACCTGGTTATTGGTAAAAATGATGATAGACAGTGGTGAACGCAACCCGCAAGCGATCGCTCAAGGTGCTGAAATCTCCAACCCTAAACGCATCTACTTTCTACAGCAAGAAGTCAAATCTCTTCCCTTACAGCAACTCATATCTGCCTTGCCTCTACTATTAGAATTAGAAGTCAGCCTCAAACAAGGTGCATCTGAAACTTCAACACTACAAACCAAAGTTATCGAACTTTGTCAACTATGTCGTCGCATTTAATATCCCCATTAATGTATATGTTCAACCTTAACCGGAACTTCTAATTAAGAAAATAATTCCAACTCATTATCACGTTCCCTATTTTCCTTCTGTGTCACCTAGTTATATGCTCAAAATTTACAGTTTTCATTTAACCAATCGGTTGCAGCGAATGCTCTCTCAACCCTTGATTTTGGCAACTATTGCCACTGCCAGTCTGATTTCCGGTACTTTCGGCTTCAATGCCAAAGTAGTTGCTGAAACTGTAACCGTTAATAATACAGAAGTAACTAATTATGCAAAAGCCGTATTGGGTATGGAACCAGTCCGTCAGCAAGCCTTTGAAGAAATTAAAAAAATTATCGGTAGCAAAGATATCCCCCAAGTAATTTGCAATGATCCCGCAAGTGTCAATGCACTACCCGGCAAAGCAAAAGATATTGCCGTAAATTACTGCAACCATTCTCAAAAAATAGTTGGGGATAGTGGTCTCACCGTTGACAGATTCAATAAAATCACTCTAGAGATCCAAAACAATAATAATTTAAAACAACAACTTTATAAGACATTACTACGCTTGCAAAAGGCTTCTCCCTCAAAAACCTCCAAATAAGTATGGCTTGCACAGAAGAAAGCAAAAGCGTCGATAAATAAAGGTTTACAGGATTTTACAGGCAAACAAGTGCAAGATTATTGAGCCAAGATGTTGAAAACCCTTGCATTCTCACTAAAAATAACCGAGTAAATTTGAGGCTAACTGCCCAACCTTCCTCTTGCTTCTTCCTTCTTCGTGTCCTTCGTCCCTATCCCTGACGGGACGCTCCGCGAACGTGGTTTATTAACTCCTGACTCGGTGACTCTTAGTTTTTCACCTCACACACATCATATTTATTGCTGACCTGACAACTTAATAATAATCGGCTGAGTCCCGATTTCATAAGGCTTTCAGGTATTATTTTTACTTCTGCAAAAAAAATATTTCCCCAACCCCTTGACAGTTCCTGGAAGGATTGATATATTGGAT